>JBPPNE010000222.1:0-22682 GCA_051306415.1 Porticoccaceae bacterium | reverse complement strand
GACATCAATGTGATGCAGTTCATGGGCAACATGGCCGAATACGCGATCATTCCCGCAATTTGCGTCGTCGCCATCGACAGGGATATCGATTTCAAGGCAGCCGCTCTGGTGGGTTGCGGGGTCACCACCGGCGTTGGCGCGGCGCTGAAAACCGCGCAAGTGAAGCCGGGCAGTACGGTGGCCGTGTTTGGTGCCGGTGGCGTTGGCCTGTCCATCATCCAGGGCGCGCGCATCGCCGGTGCCGCGCAGATCATCGCTGTCGATCTGTCGGACAGCAAACTGACTCTCGCCGGTGAACTCGGCGCCACCGATCTGGTCAACGCGGCCAATGACCCGGTGAAAGCCATCATGGCGATGACCGGCGGCATTGGCGTCGACTACGGCTTTGAAGCGATCGGTATTCCGGCGGTGGTCGATCAGGCCCAGAAGGCGACCCGGCGCGGCGGCACCATGACCGTGGTGGGGGTGGGCAAGGTCACCCAAAAGCTCGAACTGAATGCGCTGATGTTTCCGTTGATGTCGAAGACCTTCAAGGGCTCGATGTACGGCGGGGCTGAGTTTCGCGTCGACTTCCCCAAGTACCTGAACCTCTACAAACACGGCAAGCTCGATCTGGATCGCATGGTGACCCACACCTACAGTATCGACGAAGCGCCCCAGGCCTTTGCCGATCTCGAAGCTGGCCGCAATGCCCGCGGCGTGATCGTCTACGATTGATTCCGCATCGGCGTAATGAAAACGGGGCACGGGTTGCCCCGCTTTTGTGTCCGTCTTTACTGGCTTCGGAGCGCCGTTGGATGAGATGGTGGCGCAATGGGCATGCCCCAGCTACTCTGTCAGTATCGGCTCGCGGCCAACCCTGTCCGCAGAAGCGGATTGCTACCTCGCCCAATACTCTAATCCAGGAGGTTATGATGAAATTGTTTTATTCCCCCGGCGCCTGCTCACTGTCACCCCACATCGCACTGCGCGAAGCCGGCTTGACGTTCGACCTCGTCAAAGTGGATTTGAAAACCAAAACCCTCGCCGACGGCGGTGACTTCAACATGGTTAACCCGAAGGGCTATGTGCCTGTGCTGCAATTGGACGATGGCCAGTACCTCGCCGAAGGCCCCGCCATCGTGCAGTACATTGCCGACCAGAAGCCCGAATCCGGGCTTGCGCCCAAGGCGGGCACGCTGGCGCGCTATCGTTTGCAGGAGTGGCTGACCTTCATCAACTCGGAACTCCACAAGGGCTTCAGCACCCTGTTCAATGCCGCCATGCCGGATGAAGCAAAGGCCTTGGCGCGCGAGGCGCTCAGCCGCCGTCTCGGCTATGTGGCCGAACAATTGAAGGGCAAGAGTTTTTTGATGGGCGATCAGTTCACTGTCGCGGATGGCTACCTGTACACGGTGCTTGGCTGGTGCGGCTTTGTCGGCTTGCCCCTCGATGGTTGGCCGGTTCTGGTTGACTATTCGTCTCGCGTGAAGGCGCGGCCATCGGTGCAGGAGGCGCTGGCGGCGGAGCGTGCAAGTAAAAAATAGCGTGTGTTTGGTGCAATATGACGAGGGCTCTAGGACGTTCGTCGCGCTTGCGGCGTCAATCACTACTGGGTCGATAGACCCGGATGGGGTGGTAGCTTTTTTGAAATTCCGGCTGTTAGCGCCGGGACAATAACAGCATAGCGGGCACTGCCCGAACAGGAGAACAGCAATGAGTGGACCCCTCAAAGGTTACAAAGTGATCGAGATGGCCGGCATCGGGCCAGCGCCGATGTGCGCGATGATGCTGTCGGACATGGGCGCCGATGTGATTCGTGTCGACCGCACCGAAGATGCCGGGCTCGGTATCGCGATGCCCGCCAAGTACAGTTTTTTGAATCGGGGCCGCCGCTCCGTCGCCATCGATCTGAAGAAAAAGGAAGGCATCGATGCACTGTTGAAAATGATCGATGGCGCCGATGCGATTGTCGAAGGCTTCCGTCCCGGTGTCATGGAACGCCTCGGACTGGGGCCTGAAGTCTGTTTCAAGCGCAATCCCAAACTGGTCTATGGCCGCGTCACCGGCTGGGGTCAGGAAGGCCCGCTGGCGAAAAGTGCCGGCCATGACCTCAACTACATCGCGCTGACCGGAGCGCTGCACGCGATCGGCCGCAGCGCCACCGAGCCGCCACCACCGCCGCTCAATCTGGTCGGCGATTTTGGCGGCGGCACCATGTACATCGTCACCGGCATCCTCGCCGCGCTGCTGGAGGCGAGCAAGTCCGGGCAGGGCCAGGTCGTCGATGCGGGCATGGTGGACGGCGCGCTGTCGCTGATGACGGCCACCTACGCGATGTTCGCCTCCGGCGTGCAGAAGGACACCCGCGGGATCAACATCCTCGATGGCGGCGCCCACTTCTACAACACCTACGAAACCAGGGACGGCAAGTACATTTCCATCGGCTC
Organism: Porticoccaceae bacterium; assembly: GCA_051306415.1. GTDB lineage: Bacteria > Pseudomonadota > Gammaproteobacteria > Pseudomonadales > Porticoccaceae > CBDDRG01. The sequence goes on along the minus strand of JBPPNE010000222.1, from coordinate 20,253 downwards.
CATCGAGAAGAAGTTCTACGCCGAGTTGCTGGAGAAACTTCAACTCGATCCGGCGACGTTGCCGCCGCAGATGGATCGTGCCCAGTGGCCCGCAATGATGGAGAAATTCAAGGCCATTTTTCTGGGCAAAACCCGCGACGAATGGTGCGCCATCATGGAGAACACCGACATCTGCTTCGCGCCGGTGCTCAGTCTGACCGAAGCCCATCAGTACCACCACAACCGCGAGCGCTCCGCCTTTGTCGAGTGCGATGGCCAATTGCAACCGGCGCCGGCACCGCGCTTCCAGCGCACACCATCCTCCATCAAGGGACCGGCGCCGACGCCTGGCCAGCACACCGAAGCGGCGATGGCGGACTGGGGCATCAGTGCAGCCGAGCTCGCCACGTTGAAGGCAGCGGGGGCGATTCGCTAGGGCTCACGGCTCCGGTGGTCTGCAATGACCGCAGTCGCGGTAGTCCGTTACTGTTGCGTGCGGAACCGCAGACCGATTTACGTATCCAATACCCTGCTGGAATCGACTTCAGCAGGGTATTGCGTTATTCGTCTGTCCGCCGCTGTTGGTGGGCGGTGGCGACGCCAGGTTACCCCTTCAGCCATCAATAGAGACTTAACTTACATGAGCAACAAATTGCTTGCGATCGGCGTGCTATCCATCTCGCTATTAGGTACAGGCTGCGTATCGAGTCTGAGCGGAGAGAGCTACAGCCGCGAGGACGCGCGCGTGCCCCAGACGGTGCGTACCGGCACGGTGCAAAGCGCACGCCTGGTAAAAATTGAAGGCACCAAGACGGCGATTGGCCCGGCCGCAGGCGCTATCGTCGGTGGGGTTGCCGGCAGCAGCGTGGGTGGCGGCAAGGGCGCCATCATCGCAGCCACTGTGGGCGCAGTGGCCGGTGGGCTGGCCGGCGCCGCTACCGAGCACGGCCTCACTGCGACCCAGGGCGTGGAGATCGTCGTCAAGGAGGATACCGGTCAGACCCGCGCCTATGTGCAGGCGGCAGACGACAAGATCAAGTTCAGCCCGGGCGAACGCGTGAATATTCTCAGCGTGAACGGACAGACCCGGCTGAGCAAGGTCGTTCAGTAAGGCGGTTCAGTGCGGCAGGAGAGAGTCGCTATTGCCCCATGTCCCCCCAGCGGGCTTGCAGGATGCTGATCGCCGCGAGCGGCGCGGTTTCCGTGCGTAAAATGCGCGGACCGAAGCTGACACGTGCGAAGCCGGCAGTTGCGGCGGCGGTGACCTCTGCTGTGGTCAAGCCGCCCTCGGGGCCGATCAACAGGCTGACCTGAGCGCTTGCCGGGCGCGCGACCTGGCCTAGTCCGAGTGTGGCGTCCGGGTCGAGGACGAGGCCAAGACCTTCGGCTGAGGAGGCCAGCCAGCGGGACAGATCGATGGGTTTGGCGATGGTGGGCAGCCGATTGCGCCCGCATTGTTCACCGGCGCTGACCGCGATCTGTTGCCAATGGCGATGTTTTTTGTCCGCCCGCTCCGTGGTCAACCGCACCTCGGAGCGGGCGGTAAGCAGCGGCGTGATCGCCGCTATGCCCAGCTCCACCGCTTTCTGCACCACCCAGTCCATGCGTTCGCCCTTCGCGATGCCCATGCCGAGATGGATCGCGAGGGGCGATTCTCGATCCCGGTTCAAGAAATCACCGAGGCTGACGCGAGCCCTGCCGCCTGCGCCGTCGATCAGTGTGGCGGCGAACTCGCCGCCCGTGCCATTGAAAAGGGTCAAGGCGCCGCCCGGCCGTAGGCGCAAAACCCCGAGCAGGTGGCGGGAGGGGCCTTCGTCAAGGGTGATCTGCGCGCCGGTGGCGAGCGGCTGGCCGGTGAAGACACGGGTGATGCGCATGGGTTGGCTCGATGGAGTTAAAGAGGGCAGGCTCATAGATCACGCCGCCGGCGTTTGCGTTCATCCCAGGTTGATCAGGATGCTGGCCGTGGGTTCAAGCTGGTTCATGGTGTAGAAGTGTAGCGCGGGTGCGCCGCCGGCGATAAGCCGCTCGCACAGCTGGGTCACGACGTCAACTCCGAAGGCCTTGAGGCCGTCGGCGTCGTTATCGAAGCCCGCTAGCCGATGTTGCAGCCAACGCGGGATTTCCGCGCCGCAATTGGCGGAAAAGCGTACCAGGTTCTGGTAATTGGTAATCGGCATGATGCCGGGTGCGATGGGCTGGTCGATACCAGCGCGCCGGCACTGGTCGATAAACCGGAAATAGGCGTCGGCATTGTAGAAATACTGGGTGATGGCGCCATCCGCGCCGGCGGTGAATTTTTCCTTTAGCCAGCGCAGGTCGTCGGCATAGCTCAGTGCTTCGGGGTGGATCTCTGGATAGGCCGCCACATGGACCTTGAACTGTGCACCGAAATGGCGGCGAATAAAGGCCACCAGTTCGTTGGCGTGAACTTGCCGGACGATGCCGCTACCGGATGGCAGATCGCCCCGCAGCGCGACGATGCGGCGGACGCCGGCATCCCGGTAGGCCGTCAGCAGACGCAGAATCCCCGCTTCGTCATCGCCACCAAAAGACAGGTGCGGCGCCACATCAAGACCGGCTTCGCGGATTGCGAGCACGGTGGCCAGCGTGTTGTCCCGGGTTGATCCCCCCGCGCCATAGGTCACCGAGAAAAACGCCGGTCCCAAGGCGCTGAGGGCCTCGCGGGTCTGCTGCAACTTCGCCGCGCCCTCGGGGGTCTTGGGCGGGAAGAATTCGAAGCTGATCGGTATCTGGCGACTCATGGCGGCGGCTGTCCGTGCGTTGGCGGTTGGGGCTCCGGGAGCGAGCGATATTTCTCGAAACTACTAGTAGCGATAGGCTTCGGGTTTGAACGGGCCCTCGGCAGGCACCTGAATATATGCCGCCTGTTTGGGTGTCAGCCGCGTGATGACGCCGGCAAAACCCCGCACCATGTGGGCGGCGACCTGTTCATCGAGGTGGCGGGGCAGCACTTCGACTCGCAGCAGCGAGCGACGCGCCTCTTCCGGCTGCTCGGCAAAGCGCTGCTGGTACAGATGGATCTGCGCCAGCACCTGGTTGGCGAAGGAGCCATCCATGATCCGGCTTGGGTGGCCGGTGGCATTGCCCAGGTTGACCAGGCGGCCCTCGGACAGCAGCAGAATGTGGTCGCCTTTCGCCGCTGCTTTGGAGGCAGCGCGGTGGACTTTGTGCACTTGCGGCTTGATCTCCTCCCAGGTCCAGTGCTCCCGGGTGTAGGCCGTGTCGATCTCGTGGTCGAAGTGGCCGATGTTGCAGACCACGGCGCCGCATTTGAGCGCGGCCAGCATGCGGCGGTCGCAGACATCGAGGTTGCCAGTGGCGGTGACCACCAGATCGGTCTGGCCGAGCAGCTCGCGGTTGATGCAGTCGGGCTGCTCGGTGTTGATGCCATTCAGGTAGGGGGACACCACTTCATAGCCATCCATGCACGCCTGCATGGCGCAGATGGGGTCGATCTCGGCGATGCGCACGATCATGCCCTCCTGGCGCAGCGACTGGGCCGAGCCCTTGCCGACGTCTCCGTAACCGATGACCAGTGCGCGCTTGCCGGACAGCAGATGGTCGGTGCCGCGTTTGATGGCGTCGTTGAGGCTGTGGCGGCAGCCGTATTTGTTGTCGTTCTTGGATTTGGTGACCGAGTCGTTGACATTGATCGCGGGCACTTTCAGCTCGCCCTTGGCCAGCATGTCGAGCAGGCGGTGGACGCCGGTGGTGGTCTCCTCGGTAATGCCGTGAACCGCGTCGAGAACCCGCGGATACTTGTCGTGGAGCATGCGGGTCAAATCGCCACCGTCGTCGAGCACCATGTTGACGTCCCAGGGCTTGCCGCCTTGGAGGATGGTCTGTTCGATGCACCACTCGTATTCTTCCTCGGTTTCGCCCTTCCAGGCATACACCGGCACGCCGGCCGCGGCGATCGCGGCGGCGGCGTGATCCTGAGTGGAGAAGATGTTGCAGGACGACCAGCGCACCTCGGCGCCGAGCGCGCACAGGGTCTCGATCAACACGGCGGTCTGGATGGTCATGTGGATGCAGCCGAGGATCTTCGCGCCTTGCAGTGGCTGCTGGGCGCGGTATTCCTCGCGCAGCGCCATCAGCGCCGGCATTTCAGTTTCTGCGATTTCGATTTCACGGCGGCCCCAATCGGCGAGGGCGATGTCGGCGACCTTATAATCGTGCGCGGTTACGCGGGCGGTTGCGGCAGTGGTCATGATGGTAATCCTTTGGTGTTCCGTAGAGTCAAATGGGTGCAAGTGACGGCTTTAGATAGCCGGGCGTTCTTGCGACGGAGCGACCGGGTTGTCGGTCAGTGCGCTGTTTTCAGCTGCTCGGCCTTGTCGGTGCGCTCCCAGGTGAAATCGGGCAGTTCGCGACCGAAGTGGCCGTAGGCGGCGGTCTGCTGGTAGATCGGCCGCTTAAGGTTGAGCATCGCGATGAGTCCCTTGGGGCGCAGGTCAAAATGCTCGCGGACGAGGCTAACGATGGCTTCATCGGACAATTTGCCGGTGCCAAAGGTATTCACCGAGATGGAGGTCGGCTCGGCCACGCCGATGGCGTAGGACACCTGGATCTCGCAACGATCCGCGAGCCCGGCGGCGACGATGTTCTTGGCGACATAGCGCCCGGCGTAGGCGGCGGAGCGGTCCACCTTGGACGGATCCTTGCCGGAGAACGCGCCGCCACCGTGGTGAGCCATGCCGCCATAGGTATCGACGATAATCTTGCGCCCGGTGAGGCCGCAGTCGCCCATGGGGCCGCCGATGACGAACTGGCCGGTGGGGTTGATGTGGTATTGGGTGTCCTTGTGCAGCCACTCGGCGGGCAGGACATGGCGGATGATTTCCTCCATGACCGCTTCGCGGAGGTCGGCGACTTTGATGTCGGGGCTGTGCTGGGTGGACAACACCACGGCTTCGACCGCTACCGGCAGGCCATTTTCATAGCGTAGCGTCACTTGGCTCTTGGCATCCGGGCGCAGCCAGCGCAGCACGCCCTGCTTGCGCAGATACGCCTGGCGCTCGACTAACCGGTGCGAATAATAGATCGGCGCCGGCATCAACACCGCGGTTTCGTTGGTGGCGTAGCCAAACATGAGGCCCTGGTCGCCGGCCCCCTGCTCTTTGTCATCGCCCTCGTCCACGCCCATGGCAATGTCGCCGGACTGCTTGCCGATACCGTTGAGCACCGCGCAGGAGGCGCCATCAAAGCCCAGATCGGAATGATCGTAGCCGACGTCGAGGATGACCCTGCGTACGATCTCCTCAAGATCCACATAGGTATTGGTGCGCACTTCGCCGGCAATGACGGCCATGCCGGTCTTGACCATGGTCTCCACCGCGACCCGGGATTCGGGGTCGCCCTTCAGCATGGCGTCGAGCACGGCGTCGGAAATCTGATCCGCGAGTTTGTCCGGATGGCCTTCCGATACGGATTCAGAGGTGAAAATGCTGTAGTTGCTCATCAACGTGCTCCTTGGCGGCCCTCATGGGGCGGTGTGGGTTTACGAAAGTGGCGGATCTGAATGCGAAATCCGTTGCGTTGGGCGAGATAGAGACTTTCGCCGTCCTCAAGGCCGGCTGCCTGCGCCCAGGCCGATAGCTCCTCGGCTTCAAAGCCCAACCAGAGGTCGCCGCAGGCGGTGCGCGCCCAGTCCTGGTCGTGACGGCAGAGCTCGGTGACAATCAGGCTGCCGGCGGGACTGAGCAGTTGGCCGAGTTCCGCTATCACAGCGGCTGGAGAAGGCGTGTGATGTAGCACCATGTTCAGCGTGACGACATCGGCGGCCAGACCATGGTTGACGCCGACGCCGATATCGCCCAGGACGAAATCGATATTGCCGAGGCGATGCTGTTGGGCGAGCCGTTGTGAACGCGCTAGCATTTCGGGCGCGTTATCGAGCGCGATCACCCGCTGGAAGCGCGCGGACAGGCCAAGCAACAGTTCGCCCTCCCCCGGTCCGATTTCAACGGCGATTTGAGAGTCTGCCGTCCGCACTGCGTCGAGGAGGTTGAGCACGCTGGCGCCATACTGGGCGTGGCTCGCGATCAAGTCCTGCTGCTTGCGGAACTCCGCGGCGTGTTGGTGGAAAAACAGTCGCGAGCGCTCGGCCCGGTTCTGCTGGGCCTCTTCAATGCGCGCGATCACGTCTCGCGGTAGGCTACAGGTGTCGACTTGGCTTAACAGTTGCTGGCGCAGGGCGCCGAGAGGGCCGCCATCGCCAAAAACCCGCCGATAAAAAATCGATGTGCCCTCGCGGCGGGTGACCACCAGCGCCGCCTTCGCCAGAATCTTGAGGTGATGGCTCATCGCCGGTTGACGGATGGCGAAAATATGGCACAACTCCAGTACACCGAAGGCATCGTGGCGTAGCGCTCGCAGAATGCCCATGCGCAGCGGATCGCCGGCTGCCTTGCACAGCGCGGCGGTCTGCGTCAGGGCGCTGGCGGGGGTTTCGCGCGCGCGTTGTTGATCCAGAGCTATGTTCATGGCGTTCACTTTACTATGGGCAATCAGACAGATCAATCAAAATATATTGATGTATTTGTGAATTGGCACACAATCTTGTTGCCGCCGATGGGCCAGGATTGAAATTGGGTTGGATCACCCGTGTGCATTCCCTTGTTTCCTTTACTGCTTGGCGGGAGTGCGGGAAAATGCCGCTTCGCTAGCCTCAAGTGCCGAAGTCGCAGTTTGTCCCGCTCACCAGGAGTACTCCCGATGCCCTCCCGCCGCCAGCTCGCCAATGCCATCCGCGCGCTCAGCATGGACGCGGTTCAACAGGCCAACAGCGGCCACCCCGGCGCGCCCATGGGCATGGCTGATATCGCCGAGGTGCTGTGGAACGATTATCTGGTGCACAACCCGGCGAACCCGGCATGGCCCAACCGGGATCGCTTCGTGCTTTCGAACGGCCACGGCTCCATGCTGCTCTACGCGCTCCTGCATCTGACGGGCTACGATCTGAGCCTTGACGACCTCAAGCAGTTTCGCCAACTCCATTCAAAAACGCCGGGCCATCCGGAGTACGGTGAAATCCCCGGTGTCGAGACCACCACCGGTCCGTTGGGCCAGGGGCTCGCCAATGCCGTGGGCATGGCCTTGGCCGAAAAAGTGCTGGCGGCCCAGTTCAACCGTCCCGGTTTCGACCTGACCGATCACCACACCTATGTGTTTCTCGGCGATGGCTGCCTGATGGAGGGCATCTCCCACGAGGCTTGTTCCCTCGCTGGCACCCTGCAACTCGGCAAGCTGGTCGCGTTTTACGACGACAATGGCATTTCGATCGACGGTGAGGTGGCGGGCTGGTTCACCGACGACACCCCGCGCCGCTTTGAAGCCTATGGCTGGCAGGTAATACCCGCGGTCGATGGCCACGATGCCACCGCCGTGAAAGCCGCGATCGAAATTGCCCGCCGCGAGCCGGCCAAGCCGACGCTGATCTGCTGCAAGACCATCATCGGTTTTGGCGCGCCCACCAAGCAGGGCACCGAGGAGTGCCACGGCTCACCGCTGGGCGCCAGCGAAATTGCCGCTGCCCGCACCGCGCTGGACTGGCCCCATGGCCCTTTCGAAATTCCGGATGACATTTATGACGGCTGGTCCGCTCGCCAGCGTGGCGCTGTCGCTGAAGCGACGTGGCAACAGCGGTTTGCTGCCTACCGCGGCGCTCACCCCGAACTTGCCGTGGAGTTTGAGCGCCGGCTGCGCGGTGATCTGCCGTTGGCTTTTGGCGCCGCCGCCGATGCCTATATCGCGGCCTGCCAGGTCAAGGGCGAAGTGATCGCAACCCGCAAGGCGTCGCAAAACAGCCTTGATGCCTATGGCCCACTGCTGCCGGAGCTGCTCGGCGGCTCGGCCGATCTCGCCGGTTCCAACAATACCCTCTGGAAAGGCAGCAAGCTGGTTAGCGCTGGAGACGCCGGCGGCAACTACATCCACTACGGGGTGCGCGAGTTCGCGATGGCGGCGATTGGCAACGGCATCGCGCTGTACGGCGGTTTTATCCACTACTGCGCGACCTTCGTGGTGTTCCTCGACTACTGCCGCAATGCCGTGCGCATGGCGGCGTTGATGCGATTGCGCCATGTTTTCGTGCTCACCCACGACTCCATCGGTTTGGGCGAGGACGGCCCTACCCACCAGCCCGTTGAACACTTGACGATGTTGCGGGCCACGCCCCACGTCCACACTTGGCGGCCCTGCGACACCGTCGAGTCGGCGGTCGCCTGGAAAGCGGCGATCGAGCGCGGGGACGGCCCTTCAGCATTGATTTTCACGCGCCAGAATTTACCTCATCAACTGCGCACCGAAGCGCAAGTGGAGGCCATCGCCCGCGGTGGCTATGTGCTGCGTGATTGCGAGGGACCCCCCGAGCTGATCTTGATCGCCACTGGTTCCGAGGTGCAACTCGCGGTGGCGGCGGCGCAACAACTTGAATCCGCTGGGTACAGCGTGCGAGTGGTGTCGATGCCGTGCACCGAGCTTTTCGATGCCCAGGATGCCAGCTATCGGGAGTCGGTGCTGCCCGTCGCGGTGCGTGCCCGGGTGGCGGTGGAAGCCGCGACCGGGGATTTCTGGCGTAAATACGTCGGCCTCGACGGCGCGATTGTCGGCATGACCGGTTTTGGCGCCTCCGCCCCCGGCCCCCAGCTGATGGCCCATTTCGGCTTCACCGCCGATAACGTTGCGGCCACTGCGAAAGCGCTGTTGACCTGATGGTCGCGCGCCTTGCGATCAACGGCTTTGGCCGCATTGGCCGCTGCGTGGTGCGCGCGCTGTGGGAGCGCGGACTTGCAGGCGAGCTTGAGGTGGTAGCGATCAATGAACTCGCTGACCTCGATACTATCGTCTACCTGACGCGCTACGATTCCACCCACGGCCGTTTTCCCGCGCCGGTCAGTGGCGCCGATGAAGTTCTCCATCTGGGAGCCTGCCAGATCCGCATCAGCCATATTGCCGATGTCGCCGCTCTGCCTTGGCGGCGGCATGCGGTAGACATCGTTCTCGAGTGCACGGGTGCTTTCAGCGCGCGCGCGGTGGCGGAGCAACACCTTGCCGCCGGTGCCAGCCGGGTGCTGTTTTCCCAGCCCGCTCAGGCCGATGTCGATGCCACTATTGTCTATGGCATCAATCACCAGATGCTCGACGCCAGCCAGCGCATCGTTTCCGCTGCATCCTGCACCACCAACTGTGCGGTGCCGGTGATCAAGACGCTAAACGACGCCCTCGGTATCGAGGCCGGAGTGATTACCACCATTCACTCGGCGATGAACGATCAGCCGGTGCTCGACTCCTACCATCACACGGACTTGCGCAAGACCCGCGCCGCAATCCAGTCCATCATCCCGGTGGAAACCGCCCTCGCCAGAGGTATCGACCGGGTGCTGCCAGAACTCGCGGGACGCTTCGAGGCCCAGGCGATGCGAGTGCCGACGCAGAATGTGTCTGCCATCGACCTGTCAATTCAGGTTCGGCGCGATACCACCGTCGCCGAGGTCAACAGCGTTTTGCGCACCGCCGCCAAGGGCGGTTTGCGCACGATCCTCGGCTATACTGAAGAGCCACTCGCATCCTGTGATTTCAACCACGACCCCCACTCCGGGATAGTGGATGCCAGCCAGACCCGGGTCAGCGGCACACGCCTGGTGAAAGTGCTGGTGTGGTTCGACAACGAATGGGGCTACGCCAACCGCATGCTGGATGTGATCTGCCACTGGTGGCGCCTGATAGACCAACAAGCGATCCGTTAACCTGCAGGGAGTCCTATGACCATCAAGCTAATGACGGGCCTCGATCTCGCCGGCAAGCGGGTGCTGATTCGGGAGGATCTGAACGTTCCGGTGAAGGCCGGCAAAGTGACGTCCGACGCTCGTCTGCGTGCGGCCCTGCCGACGCTACGCCATGCCTTGGACGCTGGCGCCCGGGTGCTGGTCATGTCTCATTTGGGGCGCCCGGTCGAGGGTGAATTTGATCCCGAATTCGCGCTGGCGCCCGTCGCGGAACACCTGGGGCAGCTGCTCGGTCGCACGGTGCCGGTTATAGCGGATTGGAAAGGTGACTTTGAGGTGGCGCCAGGCGAGATCGTTCTGCTCGAAAACGTCCGCTTCAACAAGGGCGAGAAAAAGGACGATGAAGCGCTGGCCAAGGCTTACGCGGCGCTCTGCGATGTGTTCGTGATGGACGCCTTCGGCACCGCCCACCGCGCCGAGGCTTCCACCCACGGCGTTGCCCGCTTCGCGCCGATCGCCTGCGCGGGCCCACTGCTGGCGAGCGAGCTGGATGCGCTGGGCCGGGCGCTTGCCCACCCTGCCCGGCCCCTGGTCGCCATTGTCGGCGGGTCGAAAGTGTCCACCAAGTTGACCGTGCTGGAAAACTTCGCCGATAAGGTCGATCAGCTTATTGTCGGCGGCGGGATCGCCAATACCTTCCTCGCGGCGGCGGGCAAACCGGTGGGGAAATCCCTCTGCGAGCACGATTTGATACCGGTCGCCCAAGCATTGATGAAAAAATGTCAGATTCCGCTGCCCGTCGATGTGGTGACCGCGAAGGAATTTGCCGAGGCCGCGCAAGCGGTGGTTAAGCTCGTCGATAACGTGGCCGCGGACGATATGATTCTGGATATCGGCCCTGTCACCGCTCGCCAGCTCGCCGCAATCGTGCAAGCTGCCGGAACTATCATCTGGAATGGGCCGGTCGGTGTGTTTGAATTCGATCAATTCGGTAGTGGCACTCGCGCGATGGCGGAAGCGATTGCCGCCAACCAGGGGTTTTCGATCGCCGGTGGCGGCGATACGCTGGCGGCGGTGGACAAATACGGCATCGCTGATCGTGTGTCTTATATATCCACGGGGGGTGGCGCCTTTCTCGAATATGTTGAAGGCAAGATCCTGCCCGCTGTCGCCATCCTCGAAACCCGCTCTGCGGTCTAGCTTTAGGATTCGCCCAGGAGAAATGCACCATGGCTCTGATCAGCATGCGCCAACTGCTCGACCACGCCGCCGAACACGGCTACGGGGTACCCGCCTTCAACGTCAACAACCTGGAGCAGATGCGCGCGATCATGGAGGCGGCGGACGAGACCGATTCGCCGGTGATCGTGCAGGCATCCGCCGGCGCCCGCAAATACGCGGGCGCGCCGTTTTTGCGCCATCTCATCCTCGCGGCAGTCGAGGAGTTTCCCCACATCCCGGTGGTGATGCACCAGGATCACGGCACCAGTCCGGCGATCTGCCAGCGCTCCATTCAGCTCGGGTTTTCCTCGGTGATGATGGACGGCTCGCTCAACGAGGACGGCAAGACGCCGGCGAGCTATGACTACAATGTTGACGTCACCCGGCGGGTGGTGGCGATGGCCCACGCCTGCGGGGTGTCCGTCGAAGGCGAGCTGGGTTGCCTCGGTTCGCTGGAAACCGGACAGGCAGGCGAAGAAGACGGTGTTGGCGCGGCGGGCAATTTGAGTCACGAGCAGATGCTTACCGACCCGGATGAGGCGGCGGATTTCGTCAACAACACCGACGTGGATGCGCTGGCGATCGCCATCGGCACCTCCCATGGCGCCTACAAATTCAGCCGCCCGCCGACCGGCGATATTCTGGCGATTGATCGGGTCAAAGCCATCCATGCACGGATTCCGGATACCCATCTGGTCATGCATGGTTCATCTTCGGTGCCCCAGGAGTGGCTCGCGGTCATCAACGAATTCGGCGGTGAAATTCCCGAAACCTACGGTGTGCCGGTCGAAGAGATCGTCGAGGGCATCAAACACGGCGTGCGCAAAATTAACATCGACACCGACCTGCGCCTGGCCTCGACCGGCGCGTTGCGCCGCTTCCTGGCGCAGAATCCCAGCGAGTTCGACCCCCGCAAGTATCTCGCCAAAGCCACCCAGGCGATGAAAGAGATATGCGTTGCCCGCTACGAGGCGTTTGGTACCGCCGGCAATGCCAGCAGGCTCAAACCGCTGAGTCTGGACGGCATGTGCCAACGTTATGCCGCTGGCGCCCTCAGGCAAAGAATCCAATGACCGTGCTCGGCTCCACAGGCCGTAGATTGACAGAGAGAGCGGTACTGAAGGATGATGCCGTGTTACCGCCGGGTAGGCAAATCTTCCCGGCGAGACCCTAGTCAGTAAATTTATGTTTGATATTTGATGCAAGTGTTCAGGAGTTTTAAATGGGCGTCACCGAGAATCAACGAATCAATTCCTCCGCGGCAGGCAAGCTGAAGCAGCCAAAAGTCATCATCATCGGCACCGGACTGTCCGGCGTAGTCATGGGCATGAGGCTCATGCAGGCGGGCATCAGCGACGTTACCGTCTTCGAAAAGAGCCACCGGATTGGCGGTACCTGGAACTACAACGACTACCCCGGGTTGCGTTGTGACGTGCCGTCTCACTACTACCAGTACAGTTTTGAGCCGAGCGGCAGCTGGAGCCACCGGTTCTGCGGCGGCCCGGAAATCCGGCAATATTTCGAGGACATGGCGAAGAAGTACAGCTTGTTCCAACGGATCCAGTTCAACACGGAAGTCGTCAATGCCGAGTACCACGACGGCGTCTGGACGGTTGAAACAGCGGGCGGTGCCAAAGTGACAGCGGATTTCGTCATCGCCGCCTGCGGTATCCTGGTGCGGCCAAAATATCCCGACATCCCGGGCCTCGACACTTTTGCGGGGCGAACCGTTCACTCCGCCCGCTGGGATCACAGTGTTGATCTCAAGGGCAAGCGCGTGGCCGTCATTGGCAATGGTTCAACCGGCGTGCAGATGATCAAACCGATGTCGGAGGTGTGCAGCAAGGTGGTCAGTTTTCAGCGCACCCCCCAGTGGATTATTCCGGTTCCCAATCGCAGGTACACGGATATTGAAAGAACCATCGCCTCGAAGGTACCCGGCGTGTCCACCTTTTTTTACAACACCTACCGTTTTTTGATGGAGCAAATGATGGGCCGCGGCATCATCAAGGATGGCTGGTCCCGCAAGCTGGTGGGCAAGATTTGTCAGTGGAACCTCAATAGCGTGAAGGATCCGGTGCTGCGGAAAAAGCTGACGCCTAACTATGTAGCGATGTGCAAGCGCCTGGTGATGTCCTCCGAATTTTACCCGGCGATCCAGAAAAGCAATGTCGAATTGGTGGCTGACGGTATCGATCACGTTGAGCCAGCGGGGATTGTGGATAAAGCCGGCAAGCTGCACGAGCTTGACGTCATTGCTCTGGCGACGGGGTTCCACGCCAACGAGTACATGCTGCCGATGAAAATGACCGGCGAAAACGGTATTACCCTCGATGAAGCCTGGAAAGACGGCCCCCGTGGTTACCGTACCGTCGCTCTGCCGGGTTTCCCGAATTTTTTCATGGTCATGGGGCCGCACAGCCCCGTTGGCAACTTCTCGCTGGCATCCATTGCCGAAACCCAGTCTGAATACATCACCAATTTCATCAAGCTGTGGCAGCAGGGCCGGTTCAAGGCGATTGTCCCCACCGAAGTGGCAACAGAACGGTTTAACCAGGAAATGAAGGACAACATGCACAGCACCGTGTGGGTTACCGGCTGTGCCAGCTGGTATTTGGACAAAAACGGTGTTCCTGGATCCTGGCCTTGGACCGCGACTAAATTTCGCCACGATTTAAAGGATCCGCGACTTGACGAGTACCGCGTGATTCCTGCTTGAGGCGCCAAGGGGCTGAGAGGGCACGGCCCGAGGGGCGTGGCTGAGATAACCATAACGACTAATTAAGAAGGGGATCGATCAGTGTCTGGAATTCTTTGTTACGCCGCCTATATCCCATATAACCGGCTCTCTCGCCAGGCCATCGGTGGCGGTAAAGGCGAGCGCGCCGTCGCGAGTTACGATGAGGACGCAGTGTCGATGGCGGTCGAGGCAGGGCGCCAGGCTCTCCATCCGTCGGTGGGGAAAACCGACAACCTGATTTTTGCCACTACCAGCGCGCCTTACGCCGAGAAGCTCAATGCCGCTGCCATCGTCGCGGCTCTTGACCTGCCGGCCCACACCGCTTCGATTGAAGTTGCGAGCAATAGTCGGATGGGCTTGGCCGCATTGCTCCTCGGCATGGATCTTGGCAAGGCAGGGAGAAGCTCTCTGGTATGTGCGAGCGATGTGGTAGTTGGTGCTCCCGGCAGCGCTCGCGAGCGGGACAGTGGCGACGCTGCCGTTGCGTTCGTGACCGGGCCCGGCGACCAGGCTATCGCCAAACTTGTCGGCCGAGCCTCGGCGACCTCGGAGGTTCTGGATGTCTGGCGGTTGCCCAGCGACCCGTTTGCCAAGCAATGGGAGGAGCGTTTCGGTATCGAAATTCTCGGCCCGATTAGCCTGGATACCGCTAGGCGCGCATTGCAAGACGCCAAGGTGACCCCCGATACCCTGGCCGCGGTGATTTTGGATGCCACCAATCCCCGCGATGTCGCCGCCATCCCCAAGGCGCTGGGTCTCAGGCCCGAGCAGGTGACCGACATGATGGCGGCCGAGCTTGGCCGCGCGGGCGTGGCACACGCTGGCATTGTATTGGCGCGCGTACTCGACAGTGCCAAAGCGGGCGATCGCATCCTGGTGCTGTCGACCGCCGACGGCTGTGATGCGGTAGTGCTTGAAGTGACAGCTCTGATCGAGCAGGGTCGGCCGGCGTTGGGTGTCGACCGGCTGCTGGCATCGAAGCGCAATGATCTGGCGTATAACACCTACTTGAAATGGCGCGGCATTCTCCCCTTTGAGCCGCCCCGCCGTCCCGACCCCAACCGCCCGGCGGCGCCGATCATGAAGCGCCACGAGCAGTGGAAGTACGCTTTTTATGGTTCTCGCTGCGAGTGCGGGCAGGGTCATCTCCCGCCGCAACGGGTCTGTCTGCGCTGCAAAGCGGTGGACAAAATGACGCCCGAGCGCTACGCCGACAAACATTGCCGCATTACCACTTTCACCCTCGACCGTCTGGCCTACAGCCTGCAGCCACCGGTGGTGTCGACGGTTGTGGATTTCGACTGTGGGGGCCGTCTGGCTTGCGAACTCACCGACGTCGATCCCAAGGAAGTAAAGATTGGCAACGAACTGGAGATGACCTTCCGCCGGTTCTACACGGGGCAGGGTGTCCATAATTATTTCTGGAAAGCCAGACCACAACGCTAGAGGGTAACAGATCATGGCAAGTAACGGGATCAAAGATCAGGTGGCAATTGTTGGCATGGGTTGCACCACTTTCGGCGAACACTGGGACAAGGATGCTTCCGACATGCTGATCGATGCAGCCACCCAGGCCTATGATTCGGCGGGTGTGAAGCAAGATCAGATCGACGCCTATTGGCTTGGCACTTTTGCGAGCGGGGTGTCGGGGCTGATTTTTTCAGAGGCGCTGAAGACGGATTACCGGCCAGTCACCCGGGTCGAAAACATGTGCGCGACGGGTAGCGAGGCGCTACGCAATGCGGCTTACGCGGTGGCGAGTGGCGCCTACGATCTGGTCATGGCGGTGGGCGTTGAAAAGCTCAAAGACGGTGGCTATTCCGGCCTGGTGGTCCCGGGTCCGGATGGTGACGGCACCGAGTCCAGCATGACTGCGCCGGCGATGTTCTCGCTGCTCGCGCCAGCGTACTGCAAAAAATACGGTGTCGATGAGGCGCAGTTGAAAGATGTACTGGCCCGGATCGCGTGGAAGAACCACGTTGCCGGCGCAAAAAACCCCAAGGCGCAGTTCCGTAAGGAAGTGTCGATGGACACGATCTGCAAGTCGCCGCTGGTGGCCGGCATGTTTGGTGTATTTGATTGCTCCGGCGTCGCTGACGGGGCCGCTGCCGCGATTCTGTGCCGCGCTGAAGACGCCCATAAGTACACCGATAAACCCATCTACCTCAAAGCATTCTCCATCGCCGCCGGACCCAACGAAGGGTTTATCAGCGCCGATTACGATTTCACCACCTTTCAGGAAGTCACCGCGTCGGTTGCGGATGCCTATAAGCAGGCCGGCGTCACCAACCCACGCGCACAGATCAGCATGGCGGAAGTGCATGACTGTTTTACCGCGACCGAGCTCGTGCTCATGGAAGACATGGGGTTTTCGCCGCGTGGTCAGGCCTGGAAAGACGTGTTGGAAGGGCGCTTTGACGGCGACGGCGCCCAGCCGGTCAACCCGGATGGCGGTTTGAAAAGCTTTGGCCACCCCATTGGCGCCAGCGGGCTGCGCATGATGTATGAGATGTGGTTGCAGTTCCGCGGCGAAGCCGGCGAGCGGCAGATCAAGAATCCGAAACTCGGTCTGACGCACAATCTCGGTGGTCAGCCAGGACGCTGTGTCAGCTTCGTGTCGATAGTCGGCGACCAGATCGGTTGATGCCTGAGCGGAGCGGTTGTCGCGTGCTTCGATGATATGAGGGCGGTGCTGATTTGTTTTGCCGCCGGTGCTGTCGGTGCGCTCGTCAACAGTGCAGCGGCTTGGGTATTTGGTGAATTCGGTCTTGCCCGGTTTCTCCATGTCGCTATTGCCCCAGCGTTTACACCCGCTTGGCTATACCCGCGAATTGTCTGGGGCGGCCTGTGGGGGCTGCTATTCGTGCTGCCAATGCTGAGCAGCCGGCCCTTGGCGAAGGGCTTGGTAGTCAGCTTCGCCCCGACCTTGGCCCAATTATTGTGGGTGTTTCCGGTGATGGCTGGGCAGGGTTACCTGGGATTGAAGCTCGGTCTACTGACACCGCTGGTTGTTGTGGTGCTAAACGCGATCTGGGGAATCTCCACCACGCTGGCGATTCGTTCGGCAGCTTAGTCCAAACATCTTTGGCGGAGTCTACGCAACAAAAAATCCCGGCAAGTCAGCCGGGATTTTTTGTTGCCGAGAGATTGGGTGTCTATGCGCTCTTGCGTTTCATCGCGGTGAAAAACTCGTTGTTGTCTTTGAAACCCTTGAGCCGGTCGACAAGGAATTCCGTTGCCGCCAAGTCTTCCATATCGTGCAGCAACTTGCGCAGTATCCAGACTCGCTGCAATTCGCCCTCGGTCATCAGCAGATCTTCGCGGCGGGTGCCGGAGCGACGGATGTTGATCGCCGGGTAGACCCGTTTTTCGGCAATCTTGCGGTCGAGGTGGAGCTCCATATTGCCGGTGCCTTTGAATTCTTCGTAGATCACCTCGTCCATTTTGGAGCCAGTATCGATCAGCGCAGTGGCGATGATGGTCAGACTACCGCCTTCTTCGATATTGCGCGCAGCGCCAAAAAAGCGCTTGGGTTTTTCCAGTGCATGGGCGTCGATACCGCCGGTGAGCACTTTGCCGGAAGACGGGATCACCGTGTTGTAGGCCCGCGCCAGACGAGTGACGGAATCAAGCAGAATAACGACATCTTTCTTGTGTTCAACCAAACGCTTGGCTTTTTCGATCACCATCTCGGCAACCTGCACGTGGCGGGTTGGTGGCTCGTCGAAGGTTGAGGCGACCACTTCCCCGCGGACGGTGCGCTGCATTTCGGTGACTTCTTCCGGCCGCTCATCAATGAGCAGCACAATAATATAGGCGTCCGGCGTGTTGCGGATAATCGCTTGCGCGATGTGTTGCATCATGATGGTTTTGCCGGCCTTCGGTGGCGCGACGATCAATCCTCGCTGGCCCTTACCGATGGGCGCAACGAGGTCGATAATGCGTCCGGTCAAATCTTCGGAGCTGCCATTGCCCGCTTCGAGCACCATGCGTTCATTGGGGAAAAGCGGGGTGAGATTTTCGAAGAGGATCTTATTGCGGGCATTTTCGGGCTTGTCGTAGTTGATCTCGTCAACCTTCAGCAAGGCAAAATAGCGCTCGCCCTCCTTGGGGGGGCGGATCTTTCCTGAAATGCTGTCACCCGTGCGTAAATTGAAGCGGCGAATCTGGCTGGGTGACACATAGATGTCATCGGGCCCCGCTAAAAAGGAGGCGTCCGCGGAGCGCAGGAAACCAAAGCCGTCTGGCAGAATTTCCAACACCCCTTCGCTATAGATGTCTTCGCCGCTTTTGGCGTGGCGCTTGAGGATGGTGAAGATAATGTCCTGCTTGCGGGATCGGGCGAGATTTTCGAGCCCCATTTCTTCCGCAATTTGTACCAGTTCGGCAATGGGTTTTGTTTTGAGTTCGGTAAGATTCATAGTGGACGGCAGGTTTCAGGATGATGATTAAGTGGGATACCCGGGATCACGGACGCAACAGAACGCGGAGCGGGTTAGGTAGAGGATATCGCCAAGCACCTTGCCGCGCTGGACAGCCAACTCGGGACGACTAAAGAGGGGGCTTCAATTATGGAATACGGGAAGGCTTCGAGCTTGCTAGCCAAGTATAGCGTCTGCTAGCCAAAGCGCAACGGCTTTATATCTTCCCGTTGAGGGATAAAACGGGTTCAGATAGAGCTGTCGATAAACTCTGTCAGCTGGGCTTTCGACAGCGCGCCAACCTTGGTCGCCTCGAGGGCGCCACCTTTGAAGATCATCAGTGTCGGAATCCCGCGCACGTTGAACTTGGCCGAAACATTGCGGTTGGCGTCGACATCTATTTTGCAGATTTTTACTTTGCCATCGTACTGATCGGCGAGCTCGTCGAGGATTGGGGCAATCATCTTGCAAGGCCCGCACCAGCTCGCCCAGAAGTCCACCAATACGGGGACGTTGGAATCGAGCACATCGACGTCGAAGCTGGCATCGGTGGCATGCACAATCTTATCGGCCATTTGAAGATTCTCCAGTTTGCGCTGCGAGCAGGCAGGCTAAGAAGTTAGAATAGCCACATCATAGCACCCCGCCAGCGCGGCAAACAAACACCCGGCGGCGCGCCGGTGTGGTTGTACGGAAATGAGGAATCGCACACCGCCTATGAATGATGAGCGCCGGAAAGACAGTGCCCTGCTCGCAGCCCTTGACCTGGGGTCGAATAGTTTCCACCTGCTAGTGGCCAAAACCAGTCATGGCGAGATGCGCCCGGTCACCGCCCTGGGCGAGAAAGTACAGCTGGCGGCGGGTCTCGCCAGCGGCCGGCTGAGTCCGGACGCCATCGCGCGGGGGCTCGATTGCCTTGCGCGATTTCGCCAGATTCTCGACACGCTGAAGCCCGACACGGTGCGCGTGGTGGGAACCAATGCCCTGCGTGCTGCCAAAAACGCCAATGAATTCCTGTCGGCTGCGAGTACGCTGATAGGCTTTCCGGTGGAAGTGATTTCTGGGCGAGAGGAAGCGCGGCTGATCTACCTCGGTGTCGCCCACACCCAGGCCGATGACGACCGCGCCCGACTCGTGGTTGATATCGGCGGCGGCAGCACCGAGCTGGTGATCGGTGAGCGCTTTGATCCCCGGCTGCTGGAAAGCCTGCACATGGGTTGCGTCTCCTACCAGCAACGATTTTTCCCCGATGTCCGCCTTGGCCGCAAGCGATTCGATCAGGCCTATCAGTCGGCGTACCTCGAAATACTCAATGTCCGTGAGACCTATCGAACCCGAGGTTGGGAAAATAGCGTGGGATCTTCCGGCACGATGTGCTCGATTCTGGAGGTTGTGCAGGCGTGTGGTTGGGGTAGCGAGGCGATTACTCCGGCGGGACTCAGCAAGCTACGCGAGCGGGTCTCAACTTGCCGGGACATCAACGAGCTCGCCGAATTGCCCGGTCTCAAGGACACCCGGCGGACAATTTTCGCCCCCGGGTTGGCGATCTGTTGCGCGATCTTTGACGCGCTGGAGATTCCTGCGATGACGCTGTCGAGCGGGGCGCTGCGCGAGGGCGTGGTGTACGACCTGATGGGGCGGCTCGATCACGAGGATGTCCGCGAGCGCACCGTCACGGCGATCAGTGCGCGCTACGAAAGCGATCCGCAGAACGCTGCGCGAGTGACCCAAATGGCGGCCTATCTGTTCGCCGAGACCCGCGCCGCCTGGGGTTTGACCGATGCGGACGGGGAGCTCCTGTGCCGGGGGGCGCGGTTGCATGAAGTGGGTCTGGCGATCTCCCATAGCCAGTTTCACAAGCACGGCCAGTATCTGGTTCAGAATGCCGATCTGCCCGGGTTCTCGCTGCCGGAGCAGAAAGCCCTCGCGTTGTTGATTCGCTGTCATCGGCGCAAGTTTCCGGTAGAGCTGTTTGCCGCCTGGCCGGTCGATCAACGCACTCGCTTGCAGCGGCTTGCCGTGTTGCTGCGCCTCGCCGTGCTGTTCAAGTATGTGGCACCCGTTGATGGCGTGCCGGAGTTCGATGTTGAGGTGGATGAAACCCGCTGCCGGCTGAGCTTTGTGCCCGGTTGGTTGCAGC
>JBPPNE010000221.1:0-3328 GCA_051306415.1 Porticoccaceae bacterium | reverse complement strand
GGCGCACACTGAGGTCGAGGCCGTCGACCGCCACCACGCGGCCGAAACGCTTGCAGAGGCCGCGAGCGCGAATCGCCGGCGGAGCCTCAGTTGTCGTCATCGCCGCCGTGTTCGGCGCTTGCTTCCGCACGGAGCGGCAAACCGGCAGGCAGGTCGCGGGCGGCCTCGCCTTCGAGCAGCAGTTCGGCGCGATAAACCAGGCGCGTGGCGTCGTCGCCCGACAGTGCGTAGTAGGGCGTGAAGCTGGGCTCGCTGCGGATGCTGCGTAGCCGCGCGGGCAACGGCGTGTCCACGCCCTCGACGCGCACGTCGAAATAATCGCCCGGTTTCAAGCCGGCGCGACGCGGCGCCGGCACGAACACGCGGGCATAAGGCGCCTCCCCCACCAGCAGGCTCGCCACCGCTGCACCTATCGGTGGCTGATCGCCGGGTTTGAACGGCAGCGCATCCACGCGCCCGGCACGCGGGGCGAGAACGCGCAGACGCTGTAGATCGAGTCGGGCGCTGTCGCGGGCGGCGCGGACAGTCGCGCGTGTCGCCTCCGCCTGGTTGACCTGCTCGACGCGGGTGCCCGCCAGCAGCTCGCGCAGTTGCGCATCCGCCGCCCGTTCACCGGCTTCGGCCTGCGCCAGCGCGGTCTGCGCCGAGTCGCGGGCGGCGATCGCCACCACTCCGCGACGCAGCAATTGGGCCTGACGGCGGTAATTGCGCCGGCCGTCGACGACAGCGGCCTGGGCGCTGGCGAGACTCGCACGCGCCCGGTCGAGAGTTTCAGTGCGTGCACCGTTGAGCGCTTCGGTCAGCGCCGCATCGGCGCGGGCGGCTTCGGCCTCCGCTTGATCGAGGCGCGCCTGCAAGCGAATCGGGTCCAGCTCCAGCAGCAGATCGCCCGCATTGACCTTGTCGCCCTCCGCCGCCACCCAGCGCAGCACCGGCTCCGAGGCTTCGGCGGGCACCGAGATCCGATCCCATTCCAGCGTGCCCAACAGGGGTGTCGCCGCTTTATCAGAGCAGCCGGCGACAACAAGGCCAGCGATCAGCAACAGGAACCGGGTGCGCATCATGGCGAGCATCCATTCACTTGCCGCGCAAGGCGGGCGGACGTGGGCAGCGTCCGTCTGGCATCGAGCAGAGTCAAGGCTTGGGGGAATAGAGCTTGAGCGATCTGTGATTGCGGAAGAAGAACTTGATCCGGCTGTCGCGCGCAAAGCTGTCGCGCACAAGGAGGACGAGTGATTTCAAGCGAGCATCGCGGCCGATTTGGTCTAAGATCGCGCCACCCGCCGGGGCAAGGTGCCGTCGCGGACATTCGCCGTGGCTCGGCGAATTCGGCAGTCACACCGCTTCCCATTTATTTGAATACCTGTGCAATCCATTTCACCCGGTAGCAGACGCGGCCAGTTTAGCGCATTTTTACGTTTATTCGCCTGGCAGCGACACGACCATGGCCACGAGGTTTGCCTCTGCTCAAGCAGCCTTAGGGAACCTCTGAGCGGTTCGCCTGATTCCACCCCTGCGCTACGCCAGGCGCGATTTTTCGCGGATTGGCGCGCCTTGGGGTGCCCTTCCCGGCCCTTTGGGGGCTGGGTGCCCCGTGTCCTTCGGGAGCACCGGGCGAATCTAGCCTGTCATGCCAGCAGACGCCTGCGCACCCGGTAAAGGTTCGTCAGCCCGATCAGCGTGAACACCGGGGCGGCGTTCTTGGCCAGACCCGGGTAGCGCATCCGGATCACGGGCCTTGGCCCGGTTCTTTGTCGACGGCCGGGCGTGGAGGATCGTCGCATCGACCATCGTGCCGCCCTTGAGCCGCAGTCCCCGGTCTTTGAGCACGTCGTTGATCACGTTCATCCGCCGGCCGGTGAGCTGATGGGTCTCCCGCAGGCGGCGGAAGTTCAGGATCGTGGTCGCGTCGGGCAGGGCGTCATCCAGCGGCTCCCGGCCCGCGAAGCGGCGCCGGGACTCGACTCGTACAGGACGTCTTCCCTGCCCGGATCGGACAGCGCGTACCACGGCTGCATGAAATAGATACGCCGCGCGCCCAGCCTTCGGGTAGGGCGGCGCGATGACTGCCGCCAGCGCCGCCCAAGGGCACCACTGCGTCCATCTGGGCGAGGAACTTCTCGCGCCGGGCCTGCTTCTTCTTGGCCGCAAACGCCAGCCCGTCAAACGTCGCCTGCTTCATCCCACTGGACCCGCCAATCTCGGTCAGGAAATCGTGCACCAACGCCGATTCGTTCAGAGGTTCCCTAACAACCCGTTCAAGCGGAGCCTCTTTCCGTCGGCCCGCTTAACTTGGTGTTGAGGCTGTAGAAAAACCCCCATAAATTGCTACAGTGGGCCATAACTGGCCCCATCGGAATCAGCCGGGAGGGCGTAGCGGATGGCGCGGTTCAAGCCGGTTCACCGGGGTCTGAAGCTGCTGCCGGCCGCCTTCGACAAGCAGCTCCAGCCAGGCCGTTTCGAGCACGCCCTGTGCTACCTCATCGAACACGAGGACGACCTGGCCGGGTTCCATGCCCGCTACCGGAACGACTTCGAAGGCGCCCCAGCCGATAGCCCCGCCGCCGCGCCTCCCGAAGATCGCCACGGTTCCAAAGGCAGCGTGCGGCTATCAAACCGCACCGACAACGAAGCGGCCCCGGTCATCGTCGAAGCACAGGCCCATGGCACTGGCCCGGAGCAAGCGCTGCTGCGGCCTGTGGTCACGGCCAGTGCGCCGTATCGTAGCCCCCAGACCGTCATCACGGCCGATGCCGGCTACCGCAGCGAGGCCAATCTGCAGCCCCTGGCCACCGCCCACATCGACGCTTGCCTCCTGGACACCGGCTACCGCAAGCGGGATGAACGCTACCGGGGGCAAGCGGTCCACACCGCCGAGCCGGACCCGCTGTGGGACAAGACCGTCACGCCCCAAAAGCATCCCTGCTTCACCCCGGCCGACTTCATTCTGCTGGCGGACCGCTCCGGCTGCGGGTGTCCGGCCGACAGAGTGCTGTACGCCAACGGCAAGCCGTGCACGGTCAACGGTTACGCCGCGATCAACGTCCGCGGCGCGCAGCGCGACTGCGTGCCGTGCCCCGTGCGCACGCACTGCCTGCGCACGCCGGACCGGACCAAGACGCGGCAGGTCGCGTTCTTTCGTGGAAAGGCGCCCGGCTACGAAAGCCACACCGACCGCATGAAGGCGAAGATCGACAGCCCGCCGGGCCGGCAGATGATCACCCGGCGCTTCGCCACCGTCGAGCCGGTGTTTGGCAACCTGCGCGGTAACCAGCGGCTGGACCGCTTCACCCGGCGCGGACGCAACAAGGTGGACGGCCGGTGGAAG
>JBPPNE010000220.1:0-4093 GCA_051306415.1 Porticoccaceae bacterium | reverse complement strand
TGGATTCCACTGGTCATCGTGGTGGTGGTGGTGGTGGCGACGTTCACGGTGATGCGGGTGCGGACGTTTTTCGGGACGGGTCCTGGTTATGTTTCGACGGAGAATAGTGCTTCGGATGATTCCGAGCCGTTTGATCCCAAGGTTGTTAAGTATGAGGTGTGGGGTGTGCCGGGCGCGTTGGCCAATGTGAATTATATGGATCTTGATGCTCGTCCGGTGCGTGTCGATGAGGTGATTTTGCCGTGGGAGATCACGTTGAGTACGACGGCGCCGTCGGTGTTTCCGACGATTTCGGGGCAGGGTGAGGGCAGCACGTTGTCCTGCCGGATCACTGTCGATGGTGAGGTGAAGGATGAACGGACCGTCGATGGTGTGGGCGCTCATACGTACTGCTTGGTGAAGAGCGCATGACCTCCGATGAGGCTGGTACCGACGTGATGGGGGTTGCCCGGCCGCGGCATCGGGGGGGTATTGCTAAGGGGATCCGCACGTTGGCGTTGCCGATCATCATCGGGTGGGTGGTGGTGATCGGTTTCCTGAATGTCGCGGTGCCCCAGCTTGAAGTGGTCGGGCAGATGCGTTCGGTGTCGATGAGCCCGGACAATGCGCCGGCGGTGATCGCGGTCAAGCGGGTCGGTGAGGTGTTCGAGGAGTTCACCTCCGACAGTTCGATCATGATCGTGTTGGAGGCTGAGGAGCAGCTCGATGAGGCTGATCGTGATTTTTATAAGGAGATGATCTCCAAGCTGGAGGCCGATACGGCGCATGTGCAGCACATCCAGGATTTTTGGGGTGATCCGCTGACCGCGGCGGGTGCTCAGAGCGCGGACGGCAAGTCCACTTATGTTCAGGCTTACACGGCGGGTAATCAGGGTGAGGCGCTGGCCAACGAGTCCATCGAAGCGGTCCAGGACATCGTGTACAACATGGCGGCGCCGCCGGGTCTGAAGGTGTTCGTGACCGGGCCGGCCGCGTTGCAGGCCGATCAGCAGATCGCCGGTGACCGTAGTCTGAAGCTGATCGAGGCGTTGACGTTCACCGTCATCATCGTGATGCTGTTGCTGATTTACCGGTCGGTGCTGACCATGATCATCACCATCGTCATGGTGGTGTTCGAGTTGCTCGCCGCTCGGGGTGTGGTGGCGTTTCTGGGTTTTCACGAGATCATCGGGTTGTCGACGTTCGCCACCAGTTTGTTGGTGACGTTGGCCATCGCCGCGTCCACGGACTACGCCATTTTCCTGCTGGGCCGGTATCAGGAGGCCCGCGGCGCAGGTGAGGATCGGGAATCGGCGTATTACACGATGTTTCATGGGACCGCGCATGTTGTGCTGGGTTCTGGTCTGACCATCGCGGGTGCCACGTTGTGCCTGCACTTCACGAATCTGCCCTACTTCGTGACCCTGGGTATCCCCTTGGCGGTCGGGATGACCGTGGTGGTGCTCGTGGCGTTGACGTTGGGACCGGCGATCATCACGGTGGTCACCAGGTTCGGCAATGTGCTGGAACCCAAGCGGGCGATGCGTACCCGGGGTTGGCGCAAGATCGGTGCGGCGGTGGTCCGGTGGCCCGGGCCCGTCCTGGTCGCCACCTTGGCCATCACCATGGTGGGTTTGCTGGCGCTGCCCGGCTATCACACCAATTACAACGACCGGGTGTACCTGCCGGCCGATCTGCCCGCCAACCAGGGATACGCGGCCGCGGACCGGCATTTCTCGCAGGCCCGGCTGAATCCGGAACTGCTGCTGGTGGAAAGCGATCACGATCTGCGTAACTCCGCGGATTTCCTGGTGATCGACAAGATCGCCAAGGCCATCTTCCGGACCGAGGGGGTGGGCCGGGTGCAGGCCATCACCCGCCCGCAGGGAACGCCGATCGAGCACACCTCGATCCCGTTCCAGATCAGCATGCAGGGCACCACGCAGAAAATGAACGAGAAGTACCAGCAGGACATGATGGCCAACATGCTCAAGCAGGCCGATGAGATGTTGACGACCATCACCAGTATGGAAAAGATGAACGCCATCACCGCGCAGATGGCCGCGGTGACCAATTCCATGGTCACCAAGATGAAGAGCATGGCGCTCGACATCGCCGAATTGCGGGACCACATCTCCGATTTCGATGATTTCTTCCGCCCGCTGCGCAACTACTTCTACTGGGAACCGCACTGTTTCAACATTCCGGGCTGCTGGGCGCTGCGCTCGATCTTTGACACCCTCGACGGTATCGACGTGATGACCGACCGTTTCCAGGACATCATCCCCGATATGGAACGGCTCAACACCCTGATGCCGCAGATGGTCGCCCTGATGCCGTCGATGATCGCGACGATGAAAAACATGCGCACCTACATGCTGACCATGTATCAAACCCAGAAGGGCATCCAGGATCAGATGTCGGCGATGCAGGACAACTCATCGGCCATGGGTGAGGCCTTCGACGCCGCGCAGAACGACGACTCGTTCTATCTGCCGCCGGAGACCTTCGACAACGAAGACTTCAAACGCGGTATGGAAAACTTCTTGTCCCCCGACGGGCATGCGGTGCGGTTCATCATCAGCCATGACGGGGATCCGTTGAGCCCGGCCGGAATCGAGCGTATCGACGCCATCAAGCAGGCCGCCAAGGAGGCCATCAAGGGCACCCCACTGGAGGGATCCAAGATTTATCTCGGTGGCACCGCGGCAACGTACAAGGACATGCAGGAAGGCGCGAACTGGGATCTGATCATCGCCGGAATCGCCTCCATCGGACTGATCTTCATCATCATGCTGATCATCACCCGCAGCATCGTGGCGGCGGCGGTGATCGTCGGCACGGTAGCGACCTCGCT
This sequence comes from Porticoccaceae bacterium, assembly GCA_051306415.1. Classification (GTDB taxonomy): domain Bacteria; phylum Pseudomonadota; class Gammaproteobacteria; order Pseudomonadales; family Porticoccaceae; genus CBDDRG01. Next base: position 1,257 of record JBPPNE010000220.1, on the reverse strand, counting down.
GGGCTCGGCGTTCGGTATCTCGGTGCTCATCTGGCAGCACCTGATCGGGATCCCCCTGCACTGGATGGTGCTGCCCATGTCGGTGATCATCCTGTTGGCCGTCGGCGCGGACTACAACCTGTTGCTGGTCGCGCGGTTGAAGGAAGAGATACCCGCGGGCCTGAACACCGGCATCATCCGGGCCATGGGCGGAAGCGGTGCGGTGGTGACGGCCGCGGGTCTGGTGTTCGCGTTCACGATGATGTCGATGGCGGTCAGCGAGCTGACCGTGATCGGGCAGGTGGGCACCACGATCGGTCTGGGTCTGCTGGTCGACACCCTGGTCATCCGGGCGTTCATGACACCCTCGATCGCGGCACTGCTGGGTAAATGGTTCTGGTGGCCCACCCGGGTACGCCAACGCCCGGTCGCGGTGCCCTGGCCCCAGCCGCCGGCACACCACATTTCGGCCGGCGCACCGGAAACAAGTTAGCCCGACACAAGCAGAAAAAAGGGGTCGTGATGAGGAAAACCACACTGGGCGTGATGTCGGGAGCGGTCATCGCCGCCGCGATCAGCCTGGCCGCTCCCGCGCAGGCCGACCCGGACAGCGATTTCGCCAGGGAACTGCACACCTACGGGATCTACGGGCAGAAAGACTTCAACGCCTGGATCGGTAAAATCGCCTGCAAACGCCTCGCCCGCGGTGTCGACGTCACCGCCCAGGACTCGGCAACGTTCGTCTCCGAGCAACTGCTGCGCGGCACCAGCACCGAACAGGCCTACCAATTCCTGGGCGCGGCAATGAACTACTACTGCCCCGACAAACGCGTCCTGCTCACCGCACAGTAAGGCCCACCGCACAGTAAGGCAAAACCGATGAACACCACCACAAAGTTCGCCCTGGCAGCACTGGCCGCGGCCACCGCCCTGACCCTCACGCCAGCGACCGCGACCGCCGACGCCACCGAGGACTACCCCATCCCGAGCAAAATCCTGCACACCCCATGCACCGCCGAGCAGATCCTGGCCGCCACCCGCGACACCGACCCCGTCTACTACGAGCGCTACATGATCGACTACAACAACAAATCCCCCGAAGTGCACCGCGCCGTACAGGACCGCATCCACTGGTTCTTCTCCATGGACTACGCCGGACGCCGCCAATACTCCGAAGACACCGCCACCAACGCCTTCTACGAACAACTCGCCTGGAACTGGCCCAACTGGGCCAAAATCTTCTTCAACAACAAAGGCGTCGTCGCCCACTCAACCGCC
>JBPPNE010000219.1:0-2114 GCA_051306415.1 Porticoccaceae bacterium | reverse complement strand
CCGGCGAGCGGCGCCCGATCACGATGAAGTCGAAGGCCTCAATCCAGCCGCTTGCGCACCCGCGCCACCGCGATGCTCAGCATCACCGCGATGAACAGGCCGAGCGCGACCAGCTCCGGCCACAGCTCGGCAAAGCCGGCGCCGCGCAGCATGATGCCGCGCACCAGCCGCAGGAAATGAGTCAGCGGCAGAAATTCTGCCAGTTGCTGGGCCGCGCGCGGCATACCGGCGAAGGGAAACATGAAACCGGAGAGCAGCATCTGCGGCAGGAACGTAAAAAAAGCCATCTGCATGGCCTGGAATTGACTCTTGGCCAGTGTGGAGATGAACACACCGAGTGACAGGCTGGCCACGATGAACATGAATGCGGCGACGTAAAGTTCGACGAAGGAGCCGCGGATCGGCACATCGAACAGCATGCCGCCCACGCCCAGTATCACCGTGACCTGCACCAGCCCGATGCCGACGAAGGGCAACACCTTGCCCAGCGTCAGCTCCCAGGGCGACACCGGCGTGGCGATCAGCATTTCCATGTTGCCGTGTTCGTGCTCACGCACCAGCGCAATGGCGGTGAACACCACCATGGTCATGGTCAGGATCACGCCGATCAACCCGGGCACCGTATTGATCGGCGCGCGCCGCTCGGGGTTGTAGAAGTTCACCACCTCCACCGGCGCCACCCGCGCGGTCCAGCCGGCCTCGCCATACACCGGATAGGCGGCGAGCTGGCGCGCGGCCGCCTGCACCACCTGATCCGAACCATCGACAATGATCTGGAGCGCCGGCCGGTCGCGCCGCTCCAGCCGGGCATCAAAATCCGCTGGCAGCAATAGCGCTGCGCTGATTTGTCCCGCACGCAACAATTTATCGAGCTGCTGCGGCGTCGACAACCGATAGCGCAAATTCACCACCTGCGTGGCGCCAAAACCGGCAACGAGTTCGCGCGAACGCGCGGTGTTGGCTTGATCCAGCACCGCGGCATCGAGGTTGCGCACATCCATGTTGATCGCGTAGCCGAACAGCACCAGCTCCATCACCGGAATGCCAACGATCATCGCGAAGGTGAGGCGGTCGCGCCGCAACTGGCGCAGTTCCTTCAGAATGATCGAGCCAAGCCGACGCAGGTTCATGCCGCGGGCCTCGCGGTTGCAACCGGTTTGTGTGTCGCCGCGACAAACACGTCTTCGAGATTCGGCGCGGTAGCGGTGACTTCGGCGGCAATACCCACCGCGCGCAAACGGCTCGCGATTTGATCCTTGAGGTCGTCGCCGTCAGTGGCAAGTACGCGTAGCGCGGCGCCAATCTGCGCCAGCGCAATCACACCGGGCAGATTCGCGAGTGCCTTTTGGGCTGCGCGCGGCTGCGCGCATTCAACCAGCAAGGTGCGGCCGGGCAATGCGTTCATCAATTCATGCGGGCTGCCATCGGCGACGATGCGACCGTGATCGAGGATAGCCAGGCGCAGGCAGCGCTCGGCTTCATCCATGTAGTGCGTCGACACCAGCAAGGTGGCGCCCGCGTCCGCCAGATCGAACAGCGAGTCCCAGAATTCGCGCCGCGACTGCGGATCAACGGCACTGGTGGGCTCGTCGAGAAACAGCAGATCGGGCTCGTGGAGCACGGTCCCGGCCAGCGCCAGGCGCTGCTTCTGGCCGCCGCTCATGGTACCGGCGAGCTGGCCGCGCTGCTCGGTCAGCCGATAACGCTGCAACATCTCGTCGATGCGCCGCTTCGCCTGGGTGCGCGGCAGATCGTGCACCGCGGCGAGGAACTCCAGATTCTCGACGACGGTGAGATCCTCGTACAGCGAAAATTTCTGGGTCATGTAGCCGATGCGCCGTTTCAGCGCTTCGGCTTCCTGCGGGATACGATAACCGAGCACCTCGATCTCGCCGGCACTCGGCAGCAGCAGGCCGCAGAGCATGCGGATAGTGGTGGATTTACCAGAACCGTTGGGACCGAGAAAACCGTAGACCTCGCGCGGGCGCACACTGAGGTCGAGGCCGTCGACCGCCACCACGCGGCCGAAACGCTTGCAGAGGCCGCGAGCGCGAATCGCCGGCGGAGCCTCAGTTGTCGTCATCGCCGCCGTGTTCGGCGCTTGCTTCCGCACG
>JBPPNE010000218.1:0-13856 GCA_051306415.1 Porticoccaceae bacterium | reverse complement strand
CCCGCGAAGGCGGGCATCCAGTTTTTGCCCGGAAATCGAGCCGTTGTTGAGGCGCCGGGGCTGGATTCCCGCGGGCGCGGGAATGACGACGGCTGGTAAATGTGTCGAAACTTGCGTGCCGTGGTACTAGCGCGGGCACTGACCTCGGTCAGTGATTGATGCGAGTGGTGTGGTCATCAACCGGCGCTCGCCAGCAGCCGGTACGCGCTGGCAGCGGCGCGCAATGCGGAGTTCCGCCCCCGTGCCCGTCGCTGCCGAATCACCTACGCCTTGCAATTTCAAGCGCGCCAATTGGGGTAACAGCATGGGTCTACTCGTCAATATCGACAACGGTGGCTCGTTCACCGATGCGTTTGCAACCGACGGCGACCGCGTCGCCCATGTCAAATCGCCAACCACCCCCCACGACCTGACCCACTGTTTTGTCACCACCCTGGAGCGTCTTTCGCGCGAACTCTATGGCGAGGACGATTTGCCCCGCCTGCTCGGCGAAACCGAGCATTTGCGCTACTCCACGACATCCGGCACCAATGCCGTGGTCGAGCACAAGGGTGTGCCTGTCGGCCTGGTGGTCGAGTCCGGGCAAGAGGCGGCGCTCTATGGCGCGGGTAGCCGTCTGACCGCGACCGCGCTGTGGCCGGCGATGGTGCCCAACCCGCCGACCGGACTCAGTTTCGCTGGCGGCAAGCTCGATGAGCTGGAGTTGATCGACCGCTTCAATCGCATGATTTCCCACGGCGTCTCCCGCATTGTGGTCGCGCTGACAACCCCGGATCTTGAGCGGGAGGTCAAGGACGCGGTGCTCGAACGCTATCCGCGCCACCTGCTGGGCGCCATTCCGGTGTTGTTTTCCCACGAGCTGGTGCGCGATGCCGACCATGGCCGACGTCTGCTGTCGGCGGTGGTGAATTCCTATTTGCACCCCGGCATGGAGCATTTTCTGTACGGCGCTGACCGGGTGACGCGGCAGCACCACCTCGGCAAACCGCTGCTGATCTACCGCAACGACGGTGACTCCGCCCGCGTCGCCAAGACCGCGGCGATCAAGACCTACGGCTCCGGCCCGCGCGGCGGCATGGCGGGTGGCGTCGCCTACGCCGATCACTACCGCTCCGCGTTGATGGTGGCGATGGACATCGGCGGCACCACCATGGACATCTCCATGGTCGTCGATGGCAAGCCGACGCTGCTCGGCCATGGTCTGGTGGGCGATGAGGAAATCCCCTGCTCCTTTCCCATGGGCGACATTCTCAGCATCGGCTATGGCGGCAGTTCGATCTTTCGCCTCGACGGCGAGGCGATGCTGATTGGCCCCGACAGCGTCGGCGCCGCCCCCGGCCCCGCCTGCTTCGGGCGTGGCGGTGATCACCCCACCATCACCGATGCGCTGCTGCTCGCCGGCGTCATCGATGGCGACCGCTATCTCGGTGGCGAACTGCGCCTCGATAAATCCCTGGCGGAGGATGTGATTGGAAAGTACATCGGTGTACCTCTAGGGATCACTGTTGTCGAAGCGGTGAAGCGGATGATCCAGACCTACGAGCAGCAGGTCGCCCGCCAGGTCGTTGAGATCCTGGCGTCGCGAAAATTATCGGCGACGGATGCTGATCTGCTGGCCTTTGGCGGCGGTGGCCCGATGAATGCCTGCGGCATCGCCGAGGCCGCCGGGTTCCGCCGCGTGATCGTACCGGCGTACGCCTCGGTGTTCAGCGCCTACGGCATCGGTTTCAGCGATCTTTCCCATCAGTATCGCGTGCCCGCCGCCGAGGTGGCGGCACGCGGTGCGGATGCGGTGCTCGCCGACATGCGCGTCCGGGCGACGCGCGACCTCTATGGCGAAGGTGTCGAGGCTGGCGATTGGCGGGAGTTGGTGGAAGTGTGGGGCACTGTGGCCGATCGCGAGATCCGCCGCCCCTACACGGGCGGCGACCTCGGAGCCATCGGCGCCGGCCTCGACGACGTTGGCCTGCAGCTCACCGCGATTCATGACCTGCGTCACCTGAGTCTGAAGCCGGCCGGTGAGTTGCCCGCCGCGACCGCGGCAGCCACCGGCATGGCCCTGGTCAGCCTGGGCGACGAGAGCGCGACCCTGCCGGTGTACTCCCTGAAGGCGGCAGCGGCCGGCGGCGTCGGCCAGGGTCCCGCGCTGTTTCGCGATGACTACCTGACCTGCCCGGTCCTGGCCGGCTGGTCGTATCGGGTCACGGCCAATGGCGATCTGATTCTGGAGCGACAACAATGAGCGACGTCAACGTATCCCCCACCGGCCAGATCGCGGCCGGCAAGATTGCCATTACCGAGTATCTCGCCATCGATCTCGCCAGCGAGCGCTGGCACTGCCGCGTTTGCGATCAGGATCTGGGCAATGCCCGTGGCCCCTACAAGGAGGCGCTGCTGGTGTACGACCGCGATCCGCGTGAGATTCACCGTCCCAAGATCGACCCGGAGCGCTACGAATTCACCTATGCGCCGGATCCGGCCTGGTGCCGCATCATCGAATACTACTGCCCGCAGTGCGGCACCCAGATCGAAACTGAATACCTGCCGCCAGGCCATCCGCTGACCGTTGATGATCTGATTCTCGATATCGACAGCTTGAAGGCGCGCCATGGTTCCGGCAACAGCGTCGGCAGTGGCGAAGGAGCTAAGTCATGAGCGCCACCCCTGCACCGGCCGGTGCATCTGAGGTCATGAAACGGGTCAGTGTCGATATCGGCGGCACCTTTACCGACTGCTTTCTGGTCTACGGCCCGCGTCGCGCCGAGGGCAAGGCGCTGACCACCCACAACAACCTTGCCGCCGGCTTCATGGCCGCGTTGGAGGATGCCTGTGGCCAGATCGGTGCGACGGTGGAGGACGTCTTGTCCTCGGTCGACGCGGTGCGCTACGCGACGACTCTCGGCACCAATGCCTTGATTGAGCGCAAGGGGCCGCGGGTCGGCCTGCTGACGACAGCGGGATTTGAATCCTCGGTGCCGCTGATGCGCGCGCGCGGCTATGGCGATGGTTTGAGTGAACTCCAGCAGTCGGATTTGCCGGCGGCGACGCGGCCCGAGCCACTGGTGCCGCGGTCGATGATCGAGGGCATCGCCGAGCGCGTCGATTACAAGGGCGACAGCGTGTTCGCTGTCGATGCCGACGATGTCCGCAACGCGGTGCGCCGTCTGGTCGATCGCGGCGCGCAGGCTTTTGTGGTCGCGCTGGTCAACTCGGTGGTCAATCCGGAGCACGAGAAACAGGTGGAGCGGATCATTCTCGACGAGTATCCGAGCCATCTGCTCGGTGCGATTCCGATTATCCTGTCGCACCGGGTCGCGGGCCGCAAGGGCGAGTACGCGCGCACCATGTCGGCGATCCTCGATGCCTACCTGCACGACCAGATGTACCACGGCCTCGCCAGTCTCGAGCGGGTGTTGCGCCGACACAACTACAACAAGCCGATGCTGGTGGTGCACAATTCCTGCGGCATGGCGCAGATGAGTTCGACCCACGCGCTACAGACCGTGCACTCGGGGCCGGTCGCCGGGCTCGAGGCCACCGAAAGCCTGGCGGCGCAGTTTGGCCACTCCAACATGATCGCCACCGACATGGGCGGTACCAGCTTCGACATTGGCCTGGTCACCAGCGACGGTGTCAAGTTCTACGACTTCAATCCGATCATCGACCGCTGGCTGGTGAGCACGCCGATGAGCTATCTGCACACCCTCGGCGCCGGCGGCGGCTCCATCGCCCGTTACGATCGGCTGTGGGGCGCCATCGAAGTGGGTCCGCAGAGCGCGGGTTCGGATCCGGGCCCCGCCTGTTACGGTCGCGGCGGCACCCTGCCGACCACCACGGACGCCAATCTGGTGCTCGGCTATCTCGATGAAAACAACTATGCCGGCGGCAGCATCAAGCTCAGCCGCCGCCGTGCCGAGCGCGCCATCAGGGAACACATCTGCGCCCACACCGGCACCAGTGTCGAGGAGGCGGCGCTGGCGATGCGCCGCAAGGTGGACGCCAATATGGCCGATGCGATCTTCAAGGAGGTGGCGATCAAGGGCTACGACCCGCGCCATTTCACGCTGCTGTCCTACGGCGGCGGTGGCCCGCTGCACGCCTGCGGCTACGCCAGCAAGATCGGCATCACGCGGATTCTGATTCCACCTTACAGCGCGGTGTTCTCGGCGCTTGGCGCCGGCAGCATGAACCAGCTGCACATCCACGAGCGCTCGCTGTACCTGATGCTCTACGACGCGGTCTCGCGCCAGGTGCTCGCCGATTTTTCCACCTTCAACGCCACGGTCGAGATGCTGGAACAACTGGGCCGCGACGATCTCATTCGCCAGGGCGTTGTCGCCAGCGATATCCGTTCCCGTGTCGAACTCGATATGCGCTACGGCAACCAGCTGGCGCAAACCGCCGTGGTCAGCCCAGTCAACCGCATCGGCTCGGATCAGGATGTGATGACGTTGCTCGATCTGTTCAGCAACAACTACGAGAAACGCTACGGCAAGGGCAGCGCGGCGCCGGAGGCCGGCATCCGCGTCAACGTGATTCGCGTGGTGTCCTATGTCGAGCACGCGGCGATTCCGTTGGAAGCCAGTGATCTGCGCGTTGCCGCTCAGGTGGCGCCCCGCTCCGAGCGGCCGTGCTGGTTCGATGGCGCCGAGGGTACGCTGGCCACCCGGGTCTATGACATCGCTGTCATCCCCGAGGGCGCCGATATCGAGGGGCCGGCGTTGATCGAGACGCCACACACTACCTACCTGGTAAACCCCGGCTGGCATCTGGTCATGGGCCGGCAAGGTTCGGCCTGGCTCGAACAGCGCGGCACTTGATTGCCGGCGCCAACTGATCGCGGGAATTGCGGGAGCCAATTGATTTTGGGAGAAGCAGCATGAACAAGCCCACCACCGAGCGCAGCCTGATCGAAAAATTCCTCGACGAGAACGTACTGTTTCTCGGCCCCGATCCGGAGATCATGGAAGACCACAGCGTGTCGAGGATCTCGGAGCGCGAGCAGGCGGCGATCGATCGCTGGCAGGGGCGGGCGGAGGACATCAACCTGATCCGCAACCGCTTGCAGACCGCTTGTAATGAATCCTTCGACATGGTCGAGCAGATGGGCGCCGCGCCCGGTGCCAAATGGGGCGACTTGATCGCCGGGATTTTTTCCTGCCAGGGCGATCTTGCGCTGTCGAGCGCCGGCGGCGTGCTGATATTCTCGGTACTCGCCCAGCATCCGGTCAAGTTCACCCTCAAATACTGGCAGGACGAGCCGACCGTGGGCATCCGCGAGGGCGACATGTTCATGCACAACGATGCCCGCTACGGCAACATCCACAATACCGATCAGAGCCTGTTCGTGCCCGTGTTCCATCAGGGCGAAATTGTCTGCTTTGCCGGCGCCATCGTCCACGAGGGTGAAAATGGCGCCTGTGAGCCCGGTGGGATGCCCGGCGGCGCGGAATCGCCGTACGATGAGGGTTTGAAGATGTCGCCGATCAAGGTCGGTGAGAATTTCGAGTTCCGCAAGGATCTGCTGACCTTTCTGCAAAACTCGGTGCGCGAGCCGAAGTTGCAGATGGAGGGCATGAAATCCAAGCTCTACGCCGCTCTGCGCATCAAGAAGCGCGTTGAAGAAGTGATCGCCGACTACGGCGTCGATGCATTTCTGGCCACGGTGCGCAACACCCTGAGCAGCACCGAGATGGAGGTGCGCCGTCGTCTGAAAGCCTGGCCCGACGGCTGCGTCAAATCCACGGTGTTCGCCGACAGCACACTACGCGAAAACGTGCTGATCAAGATCTGCTGCGAGATCACCAAGCGCGACGACGCGTTGATCATCGACATGCGCGGCTCGTCGCCGGAGTTTCTCAACCGTGCCAACAACACCGTGCTGGCGTCGATGAAGGGCATGCTGGCACAGCAATTCCTGATGTTCGTGTGGCCCGACCTGCCGCGCAACCAGGCCGTGTTCGCACCGATCCAGGTGATTACCGATCGCGGGTCGGCATTGAACTGCTCGCCCGGTGCGCCCAATGCGCAGAGCATGATGACGTTCTTCCCGGCGTTTACCGCGGTGCAGATCGCGGTGCCCAAGTTCCTGTACTCGGTGGGCAACCGCAGCACCGACATCATCGCCGGTTGGTACAACATGATCACCACCTTCGTCTACGGTGGCGTCAACCAGCACAGCGAGTTCGTCGGCAACGTCTGCGCCGATCTCAATGGCATGGGTGGCGCCGCGCGCGCCACCCGCGACGGCGAGCACTCGGTGGCGCCGATCTTCGCCTCCATGGCCGATATCGGCGAACAGGAGCTGATCGAGGAGGAGGTGCCAATGATGAAACTGGTGCCCCACAAGGTCATGGCCGACAACTGCGGATTCGGCAAATTCCGCGGCGGCCACGGCTACCAGCAGATTGTCACCCACAAGGACACCAGCATGTGGGGCTACATGGTCAACACCATCGGCGCCAAATTTCCGTCCACTTACGGCATCTTCGGCGGCTATGCGCCGGGCTGCTATCCGCTGTGCAAGGTCAAGGGCGTCAACGTGTTCGAGGTGATGAAGGACAACCGCGAGCTGATGCGCTATACCATTGAAGACATCATGAACGACCGGCCGTTCCCGGGCGCGACCTACAGCAGTCACCACGGCGGTTTGCAGTTCGAGCTGGGCGCTGCCGGCGAGTTGTACATGATCACCCAGGGCGGCGGTGGCGGCTACGGCGACGTGCTGGAGCGCGACCCGCAACTGATCGCGAAGGACTGGCAGGACAGCATCGTGTCCCGCGACGCCATCGAAAACACCTACCATGTGGTGATGGATTACGTCACCGGCGCCATCGATCAGGAGGCCACCAAGCAGGCTCGCGCCGGGGAGCGCAAGGCGCGCTTGCAGCGCGGCAAGCCATTCAAGGAGTTCGCTAAAGCGTGGACCAAGGCATTGCCGCCGGCCGAGTTGCCCTATTACGGTTCCTGGGCGGACAAAAAAGTGTTGCACCGGGGCACGCCGACGGATACCTGTCCCGCCGACGCCATCGTATCGGTGATGTTGCCGGATCCGAAGGATGTGGAAATCGCGAAGCTCAGAGCCCGGATTGTGGAACTTCAAGCCATGAAACCGAAGAGCGGTCGCTGATGGCCGGACGGGTTCGCGCCTGGCTCGGTGGCGGCGGCCAACTGCGCTGGCTCGCCTTCGACGACTACGCCCGCCAGGTGTTTGCCCGCGACAACCCCGGCTGGTTCCGCGAACCTCTGCGCCATGTGAACGGGCTTGCCGATGCCAACAAGGTGTTGGGCTCTGAGGTGATCGAATTCAATCTCGGCGCGCTGTGCGCTGTCCGCCGCGACCTCGCCATCGCGGCAACGGGCTCCGGCCGTGTCAACGCCGTACTCGGCGATGCTGGTGTGCGCGCCTTTTGCGCCGAGGCGCTGGCGGCCCTGGTGCATGGGCAGGCGGCGAGGGCGGATATCATGCTGGCGCTGCCCTCGCCAGCGTCTTTGCTGGTGGCGCTCGGCGAAGATGCGGGGACGATCGATTTCGATATGCTCGACGATGTCGCGACCCTGCTCGTCGGTGTGATGCGCGAGCACGCCGATGCCGGCCTCGACGGCCTGGTGCTCACTTTTACCGATACCGGCGTTGATGCCGCTGACGAGCTAGAGGCCAGCGAGGCGATCAAGAACGCCGCCGCGCACTATGGTTGGGTGTTCGCGGCGCGCGCGGCAAGCGTCGAGCTCGCGCTCAATTATCAATCGGTGGCGCCCGATCTGTGGCTGGTGCCGGGACAGCCTGTTCCGCGACAACTTGAAGGTCTGGCTGGTTTTTGCAGTGGTCTCGACGTCGGCTTCTGGCGCGATGGCGAATTGGCAACGACAGGGGCAGGCGCTTGCCTGTACGGCGAAGTCCCCGCCGACCTGGACCCCAAAATTATCGTTCAGCGGATCAGCGCTCTGCCCAGCCGTTGATAGCCGCCACTCGCCGCGCTTAGCGCCGCCTGCCAGCTGAGGATTCATCCATGCTCCACAGCAGTCAAAGCTCCCAGTTCATGTTCCGCAATGCGTTGTGGCGTCACGCGGAAAAGACCGCGCTGGTGGTGGATGGCAGCAGTTACAGCTACCGCGAACTGGACGATCTCTCCAGCCGGCTGGCCGCGCAACTGCGCGCGCTGGGTCTGAACAAAGGCGACCGTCTGGCCATCGTCTTGCGCAACTGTGTCGAGTTTGCCATCACCGACCTGGCGATCCTGAAGCTCGGCGCGGTGAAAGTGCCGCTGAACGAGATGCTGAGCCGCAGCGATGTCAGCTACATGATCGGCCATTGCGGTGCCCGCATGATGGTGGTGCACAGCTCGCTGAAGGACAAGCTCGATAAATCCGAACTCGACAGCACTGATCTCGCCGCCATCATTGAGGTGGATGACGTCGATGCCGGGCTCGATGCCGGCCACCGCGACTGGCGGCAGCTGCTGGCCGAACCCGTTGCCGACTTTGAGTGGGGAGCGGTGGGGCCCGAGGACACCTCCTTCATCCTCTACACCGGTGGCACCACCGGGCGCTCGAAAGGTGTGATGCACACGCACCGCGCGATGATGATCAACGGTCTCACCCACATCATCCACGGCGAAATCGCGGAGACCGAGAAACTGCTGCTGACCAGTCCACTGCCGCACTCCGCCGGCTTTTTCCTGCAGACCGCATTTTTGCAGGGCGCGACCGTACACGTGCACGCCAAGTTCGATCCGCTGGCGGTGCTCGACGCCATCAGCCGCGACAAGGTCACTTGGACCTTCATGGTGCCGACGATGATCTATCGGGTGTTGGATGCCTACGATCCCGCGCGTCACGACATCGCGAGTCTGCGCACGCTGGTGTACGGCGCCGCGCCGATCACCCGCGTGCGTCTGAAGGAGGTGCTGGAAAAATTCGGCCCGGTGCTGGTGCAGCTGTTCGGTCAGACCGAGGTGCCGAATTTCGCCACCAAGCTATCGAAGGCCGATCATCTCGACGACCGCTTTCTTGGCTCCTGCGGTCAGCCCATCATCACCGCCGACGTCCGTATCGGTGGCGCCGAGGGCGAGGCGCTGCGCTTTGGCGAGGTCGGCGAGATCATGGCGCGTTCGCCCTACACGCTGGAGTGTTACTACAACGACCCCGATAAGACCGCCGAAGTTTATGCGGGCGAGTGGATCAAGACCGGTGATGTCGGCTATCAACTTGCCAGCGGCCATGTCTTCATCGTCGATCGCTCCAAGGACATGATCATCTCCGGCGGCATGAACGTGTATTCGTCCGAGGTCGAGAACGTGGTGCAGGAATACCCCGGCGTGCGCCAGGTCATGGTGATCGGCATCCCTCACGCCGACTGGGGCGAGGCGGTGTGCGCGGCGGTGATCCCGGCCGGCGACAGCCTGGACGTGGATGACCTGATCGGGTTCTGCAAGCTGCGCCTCGCCGCCTACAAGGTGCCCAAGGTCATCGAGGTGGTGGCGGATATTCCGCTCACCGCCTATGGCAAGCCGGACAAGAAAGCCCTGCGCCAGAAGTATTGGGGCGACCAGGTTCGCCAGGTCAACTGAGTTGTTCGCCGCTGCTCGGGGCGCTTGGTGATACCGGTCACCGTCGTCACCGGCTATCTCGGCAGCGGCAAGACCACGCTGATCAGCCGGTTGCTGGCGGATCCCGCGCTGGCCGACACGGCGGTCATCGTCAATGAGTTCGGCGAGATCGGCCTCGACCACAGCCTTATCGCCGCCAGCCGCGATAATATTCTGCGGCTGATGAACGGCTGTATCTGCTGTACGATCCGCGAGGACTTGGCACTTGAAATGCGCAACCTCCACCGCCTGCGAGCGCTCGGCGATGTGCCACGGTTCAACCGCCTGCTGATCGAGACCACCGGCCTCGCCGATCCGGTGCCGATCATCCACACGCTGATGGCCAATACCAGCCTGCGCAAGGTCTATGCGATGCAGGGCGTGGTGACCTTGGTCGATGCTCTGGCCGGCGAGCGGACGCTGAATGAACAAGCCGTGGCGGTGCGGCAGGTCGCCCACGCCGATCGCCTGTTGCTGACCAAGACCGATATCGCGCCGGCGGACGCGGTGGCGAAATTGCGCGCTCGCTTGCGGGCGATCAATCAGGGTGTCGATGTGATCGCGATCATGCACGGCGATATCGCGCCCGCGCTGATCCTTGGCAACAACCACTACCCGCGATCGCTAAAACCCGGTTCGCGGGAGACCGCGGGCGGCGAGGATATCGAGCAGTGGCTCGCGGCCAACAAATTCTCACCGCACAGCCATGCCCATCACGACGGCATTCTCACCTTTGCGTTGATGCGAGAGGAGCCACTCAGCCTGGCCGACCTGGTGCTTTTCTTTCAGGAGCTGGTAAATTACCGCCCCGAACAGTTGCTGCGGGTCAAGGGACTGGTCGCCCTTCGCGGCCGCGAAGACACACCGGCGGTGGTGCATTGCATTCGCGACAAGGTCTATCCGATCACCTGGCTACCGCGCTGGCCGTCGGCGGATAGAACGACGCGATTGGTGTTCATCACCGACCGGCTTGAGCGAAGCGATCTCGGCAAACTATTTGACGCTGTCTGTGCGAACGGAAATAAACCAACCTGAAAATGAGACGGGAGAACAACCATGGGTAGAGTGCAGGGGAAAGTGGCGCTGATCACCGGCGGCACCGCGGGTATCGGCTATGCGACGGCGGAGTTGATCGGCCGCGAGGGCGGCAAGGTAGTCATCACGGATATTCGCCCGGACATGGGTGAAGCGTCCGCCAGGAAATTGCGCGAGCAGGGCTATGAAGCCGCGTTTGTGGCCCAGGATGTGACTGATGAAAAACGCTGGCCAGAGGTGATCGCCGAAACTGTGCGGCTATTTGGCCGGCTCGATGTCCTCGTTAACAACGCCGGCGTCGGCGTTGCCACCGACCTTGAGGAGAGCGATCTCGCCCACTGGCGTTTCGTCAATTCGGTGAACATGGAGGCCGTATTCATGGGCACCAAGAACGCCATTCGCCAGATGAAGTTGAACGGTGGCGGCAGCATCATCAACGTGTCGTCCATTGAAGGTCTGGTCGGCGATCCGAAGTTCGCCGCCTACAATGCCAGCAAGGGCGGCGTGCGGCTGTTTACCAAATCCGCAGCGCTGTATTGCGCCGAGAAAAAATACAACATCCGGGTCAATTCGCTGCACCCGGGCTTTACCCAGACGCCAATGGTGGAGGGCGCCGTCAGTATCTTTTCCGAGGCGGACGTCGCGCGCATCAACACCGAGATCGTCGTTGGCCATATGGCGGACCCCATCGATCAGGCCTACGGCATCCTGTTCCTGGCGTCCGACGAGTCGCGTTACATGACCGGTTCCGAACTGGTCATCGACGGGGGTTTTACCTGCCATTAGCGGATGTGTGTGGATGTAAATGTTGGTGGGTGTAAAAAAGGCGGAGAGGTTGACCTCTCCGCCTTTTGGGATCCCGGTATTTGATCAGGATGCGGTGGAGCCGCCATCGACGACAATTTCTGCCCCGGTGACCCAGGGTGACTGATCGCTGGCGAGGAACAGAGCCGCGTTGGCGATGTCCTGGGGTTTGCCCACCATGCCGAGCGGCGTACCCCGTTCGAAGGCGGCCATGACCTGTTCAGGGGTGCCACCGAGCCCTGCTTTGATGAAGCCCTGAATGACGCTCGTACCCATGTCGGTGGGAATCAGGCCGGGGTGGATGGAGTTGACACGGATGTCGTATTTCAGGCTGCCGAACTCGACGGCGGCGCTCTTGGTGAGTAGTTTGACGGCGCCCTTGCTGCCGCAGTAGGCGCTGAGCCCGGAATAACCTCTCAACCCGGCCACCGACGACAGGTTGATGATAGAGCCGCCCTTGCCGGCGGGTCCGCCCGGTTTCATCGCGCGACAGCCGTGTTTGAGGCCGAGAAAGACGCCGGTGACATTGACGTCGAGAATGCGCTGAAACTGTTCTACGGTAGTGTTCTCCACCAAGGCGCAGATCTCGATGCCAGCATTGTTGACCAGGATGTCGAGGCCGCCAAAGACTTTGATCGCCTCTGCCACCGCGTTTTCCCAATCGACTTCGCTGGTCACGTTGTGGGTGATAAAGGTCGCCGACCCACCGCCGGCGTTGATTTTCGCTGCGGTCGCCCGGCCGAGTTCGTCGAGAATGTCGGTAATCACTATTTGCGCGCCTGCCCGCGCCAGGGTCTGCGCGATTTCGGCACCGAGGCCGCGAGCGCCGCCGGTGATCAGAGCGACTTTGCCCTGCAGAGAAACGGATACTGCCTTACTGGTCATGACGGGTTCCTTGCGGTTGGTTTTTGTTGGCGCTGCTGAGTGCGGTATTCCGACGGTGACAGGCCGCACCAGCGCTTGAAGGCGCGGCGGAAACTGGCGGTATCCTGATAGCCCAGATCCATCGCGATGGCGTCTACTGAACTGTCGGTATTGCGCAGGGATTCGGTGGCCATTTGCTTGTGAACAAGGTTGCGCAACTCCCTGTAGTTGGTGTTCTGCGCCAGCAGGTTCCTGATTAGCGTGCGCGACGAGATGTTAAAGGTCTCGGCGAGTTCATCAAGGCTGGGCATGGCGTGGGGACGCTGTCTAAGCAAGGTCAGCACGTGTTGCACGGTCAGGTTGTTGGCGCGGATATCCTGCAATTTCTGCTGCAACTGCTCTCTTGCGAGCCGGTGGATCTGTTGATCCGCCGTGATGCAGTGTTTGGTTAACAGAGCCGCGGGAAGGTTCATCTTGTGCTTGTCACCGTTGAAGCGAACCTTGCCTGAAAAGAACATGCCGTATTGGGCGGCGTAGCTCGGTGGGGGGTAGGCAAAAACCACCTTGCTGTCTGACAGGGGACGCCCACTGACGAACTCCAGCGTGTTTTGCAGGGACAGCATCAGTGCTTCGAGGATCGGGATCTGGAGTTCGGGCTGGTCGTGAGTTTCGACCAATTCGACGACCAGTGAGTCGTTCTCAAAGTAAACTTTGGCTTCGAGAAAGGAAATCTGTGTCCGGTAATAGCGGGTGAGATCGTCAATGGCCTCGGCGATGGTGTCGCTGCTGATGACCGCCATGCCCACAGTGCCATGGGTTGAGATGTGCATTTTGGCGCCGACCACAAGGCCGGCATTGGGCATATCTAACGTTTGCATGATGTCGAACACCGCGCCACAGACGCGATCAAAGCCGACCAAGCTGTTGGGTTCTTCCATGATCGTTTGGCTGATGCCGTGTTTTTCAAAGCACCGACGAATGTCGTCGGTGCCACCCAGGGCGTGGAAAATAAGGTTGACATAGTTTGACGCTATGGTGCGGCCCTTGCCGAGGTCGGCCCCGCCTTTCAACAAGGCGCCGACGGGGGTGGCGATTTCCGGGATTCTGCCTGCCATGGGCTCTACGCTGATCGGATCAATTCCCCTTGGGCGGGTCAAGGGCGGTTTATGTTTATGGGTTCCCGTCTTCGCTATCAGTCGATTGTTATGGAGGCCACGACTTGGTCGGATTCTCGCATGGGTGGCAGCGGATGTCCACGCGATCTCCAGAGCGACGAAATGCGGATTTTGACAGGCTGGACCCATAGTTGCGTTGATAGCCAAAGATGGGTTGACCCCGATGCCTGCTGACGGCCTTCATCGCCTCCGCGAAAGCCGGCGTCAATCAATTGCCCGGCGCGCCTGAACCTGTGTTCATGGCGTTGGCGGTGAATGCTTTAGAACTTATCCGTAAATAATGTTTATCTTGAAACGCACCTTTCGGAACGCGATTATCCCAGCCGCAAGATGGTTGAGCGCGAGGAAGCTGCGCTCAAGTTTCTCATAGCGCACCAGCAGCTTGCGAAAA
>JBPPNE010000217.1:0-3554 GCA_051306415.1 Porticoccaceae bacterium | reverse complement strand
GCGGTTTGCCGCCGCGTATCCTCGGCGCGGAAGCATCCACCCCCCACCAGGGTCCATGCCGGCTGGTAGTAGTGATATTCCGACGGCTCGATCAATGCAATATCGAGGTCGGGCTGGGCGCGCTTCAACAGTGCAGCAACCGTTGTGCCGCCGCCGCCGCCGACGATGACGTGGCGCGATGCTGGATTGTTCATGCTTGCTTCTCCCGCCGTTAAAACTAACCAATGCTTACCGTCGAGATCGAAAGACCGCGACCGATGATATTATATTAGACTAAGCTTATGCATTTGCGCAGGGGTTCATCAGTATTGGAGCCCGGCAAAAACCCGCCAAATCGGGGCGACGAAAAGAAAGAATGTATCCCTCTATTTCAGCGAACTGTAAGTTAACAGATCGTACGTCAATAGGCGGTGTGCCCTCAGACCCTGGCGGTGTGCAGACGATGAATTCGACTTCGACCGCAAAGGCCTCAGCCCCACTCGGGATATCCCCCATCCACTGCCATTGGATAGAGCGCCACTCATGCCCCTAACCGACCCACACGCCAATGGTGAGGTAAAACTAGCCGCCTCGCAGCGCTACCTGCCGCTGCTCGCCGATCTGCGCGACTTTAATCATCGCAAACTGTTGGACGACTTCATCGCCGGCACCATCACTGCGATTCTTCTGGTGCCACAGGCGTTGGCCTACGCACTGCTGGCCGGACTACCAGCGGAAGTCGGGCTCTATGCCAGTGTGCTACCACCCATCATCTACGCCCTCCTCGGCACCAGTCGCACCCTCGCGGTCGGGCCGGTGGCGGTGGCCGCGGTGATGGTCGCGGCCGCGCTGACACCCTACGCCGGCGGTGATGTCGACAAATACCTGACCGGCGCCTTGATACTGTCGGCGCTATCCGGCGCCATCCTGCTCGCCATGGGCCTGTTGCGGTTGGGCTGGCTCACCCACTTTATCAGCCATCCGGTGCTCGCCGGGTTTACCACCGGCGCGTCGATTTTCATTGTCGGCACCCAACTCGCAGCGCTGACAGCAATCCCGGTGGCGCGCGATGCCGGCTTCATCGATATTGTCACGACGCTGGCGACGAGCATCCACCAGATCAACCCAGCCACCACTGCCTTCGGCTTTGCCGCACTGGTCTGTTTGCTCCTCGCCCGCCAGCCGTTGGTAAGCCTTCTGGTCGCGCGCGGCGTGCGCCGCGAAACCGCCACAATCCTCGGCCGCACCGCGCCCCTGTTCGTGGTCGGCGCCGCCATCTTCGCGGCGACAGCATTACAAGCGCAGACGCGCTGGGGCGTCGCGACCGTCGGCACCGTGCCCAGCGGCCTGCCCGGCCTGCATCTCGATTTTTTGCACGCGCCGGGCTGGCTCGCGCTGCTGCCCTCGGCGGCACTGATCGCGGTGATCGGCTACGTCGAAAGTATTTCGGTGGCCAAGGTGCTGGCCTTTCGACGCCGCGAAAAGATCGACCCCGACCAGGAGTTGCGCGCCCTCGGCACCGCCAATCTCGCCGCCGCCTGGGCCGGGGCAATGCCGGTAGCGGGCGGTTTCTCCCGCTCGATGGTCAACTTCGACGCCGGCGCCCGTACCCAGCTCGCCGCGGTAATCACCGCGTCCTGGGTGGCGCTCGCGGCCTTCCTGTTCAGCGGACTACTGCGAGACCTGCCCAAGACCGTGCTCGCAGCCATCATCATCGTCGCGGTGTGGCAGTTGATCGACTTCAAGGCGCTGCGCCACACCTGGCGTTACGACCGTGGTGACGGCGCAGCGCAGGTGGCGACACTGCTGGGCGTGCTCGCGTTCGGCATCGAGCAGGGCCTGTTGATCGGCGTTGGCCTCGCGCTGTTGTTGTTCCTCTACCGCACCAGCCGGCCTCACATCGCCGTTGTCGGCCGGGTCGCCAATACCGAGCACTTTCGCAATATTCACCGCCATGTCGTCGAGACCTGGCCCGGGCTCCTGTTAATTCGCGTCGACGAAAATTTCTACTTCGCGAATACGCCGCGGGTGGAATCGGAGTTGCAGGCGCTGGTGGTGGAGCGCACCGACCTTACCGATTTGGTGCTCATCTTTTCGGGCGTCGCCTATGTCGATGCCAGTGCGTTGGAGATGCTGGAGAACTTCGAGGTCGCGCTAAGCGGCGCCGGTATCCGCCTGCACCTCGCCGAGGTCAAGGGCCCGGTGCTCGATCGCCTGCGCGGCACACATTTTTATGATCAAATCGGCGCCGAGCAGATCTACCTGTCCACCGAGATGGCGGTCGCCGCGCTGACCGGCAAACAGTGCGCAACTCCTGCAGACGCCCGCTGAAAGCTATACTCCGTCAATCACTAGCCGGGGCGACGGCACAGCGGCGGCCCGCACCCGTCAGGGAGGCACTCGATGCACGTGCAAGATTGCATGACCCGCAGAATCGCGACGGTCGAACCAGACGACCGCCTGGCGCTGGTCAGAGACATTTTCGCGGCGACTCACTTCCACCACCTGCTGGTCGTCGAAGCTGACAAACTGGTGGGCGTGGTATCGGATCGCGACCTGCTGAAAGCACTCAGCCCCCACCTCGGCACGGCGGCGGAAACCCCGCGCGATGCGGCTTCCCTGAACACGCGGGTACATCAGATCATGTCGCGCCATCCCGTGGTGATCGGCCCAGACGCTGCCATCGACGCCGTGGTCGATTTATTCAAGCACCACACCATCTCCTGCGTCCCCGTCGTCGATGAGATCGGCCACCCCGTCGGCATTTTCACCTGGCGAGATCTGCTGAAGCATTGGCAAAGCCGCGACTGACCGGCGCGAAGCTACCGCGGCGCCAGCACGGCAAGTGCGCGGCGCGTGGCGGCCAGACGCTGCTCATTCACCGGACTCACCGCCAGTAATGGCAACGCCGCCCCGGCGGCGCGAAAGGCCGCCAACTGATCGCGGCACATGGCTGCGGAGCCGTAGACGCAGACTTCATCCACCATGCGGTGACTGACCAGCGAGGCGGCAAGTCGCCGGTCGCGCTGCTGCCAGGCGGCCTCCAGCGCATCGACCTCGGCCACGAAGCCACAGTTGCGCCATTGGCGACGGTAGTTGGGCATCTGGGCGAAAAACGCCAGGTTGTAGCGGGCGGCGGAGCGCGCGGCGTCAATGTCGTCACTGACAAAGGTCGGGATGCTCATCACGCAGTCGAGCGCATCCGGATCTTTACCGACCGCCTGTGCCGCATCACGGGCAGCAGCCATGAGTTCGCCGACATGGGAGCGTGCGGTCAGAAACGGCATGATGCCGTCCGCTTCCCGCCCGGCGACCGCGGCGCTCTCCCGCGTCAGTGCCGCCAGCAGCACCGCCACCGGCTGGCTGCTGGCGCGAGTTTGAAAGAAGCCGCCGACGCGTTCGCCGCGCAGACTGCTTTTCACCGTACGGGCGTATTCGGCGAGATATTCGCGCGGCTGTTTCATGTCGATACCGAGGGACTTCAGCACGGCGCGGTGGCTCATGCCAAGACCGAGGATCAATCGGCCCCGCGACAACTCGGAGATGGTCCAGGCCGTCATCGCCGCCAGAAACGG
>JBPPNE010000216.1:0-2031 GCA_051306415.1 Porticoccaceae bacterium | reverse complement strand
ACCGCCCGCCTGCGGGTCAGCGTGGCCAACCTCGCGCCCATCGCCGGGGACACGGTAGAACACTTCCTGTCCGCGACTTCGCCCGCAACCCTGCGCATCACCATTGCCGGACTCGGCACGCGTCCACCGCGCTGGTGGCACATCGAGTCGCACGGCCTGCCGCCCTTGCCCGCTGCGCCGCCGGGATACCGCAAGCACGCGCTGACGGCCGCGAGTGGGCACGGCTACCAACTGTATACGCCGCTCGACGCGGACGCTGATGCCGATCAGTTCCAGTGCACCGACCCGCAGTGGGCGCAGACCAAAGGCATCCTCAACCATTGCCTGCTGCGCTTTCAGTACAACGATGAGGTGTTCGTGGAAATCAAATTTGCCGCCCAGGCGCGCGACCAGTGGCGCCACCTGCGCGATGGTGCGCAGGCGCTAGTCGCCGGATTTCAGATCAGGAAGGCGCCGGCGTTGCCCACCGGCACCAGTGGCGGCAATCAACCGTCCGCGGCGACGCCACGGTAGGGCAGCAACGCGCGCGCCTGTTCGATGTAGAGGTTATTGTCCTTTTGTTCGCGCTCGATGAACTGAGCGATGGCATCCGCGAAATCCGCGCGCTTGATCCAATGCAGCGAGTGGGTTTCGACCGGCTCAAAGCCGCGCAGGATCTTGTGCTCGCCCTGGGCGCCGGCGTCGAATTTCTGTAAGCCCAAGCGAATCGCGTAATCGATGCCCTGGTAGTAGCAGAGCTCGAAGTGCAGGCCGTCGTAGTCGCGGACACAGCCCCAGTAGCGCCCGTACAGCGTGGTGGCGTCGCGGAAGTACAGCGCGCAGGCGACGGTGTCGGCGCCGTCGTAGGCGACGGCCATGGCGATTTGCGCGGGCATGGCAGCGCCGACGCGGGCAAAGAAATCCCGCGTCAGGTAACCGCGGTTGCCGCTGCGCTTGAGGTAGGTGCGCTGATACAGGCGGAAGAAGAAGTCCCACAGTGGCGCGCTGATCTCCGCGCCCGCCAGCATCTCGACGCGCAAACCCTGCTCGCCGATGCGGCGGCGCTCGCGGCGCACCATCTTGCGTTTGCGGGCGACAAAGTGGTCGAGCAACTCATCGAAACTGCCGTAGCCCCGGTTGAACCAGTGAAACTGCACCCCGCTGCGCTGCATCAGGCCAAGACCGGCGAAATCGCTCAGCGTCGCTGCGTCGGGGAACAGCAGATGCCAACCGCTGGCGCCGACCTCCTCCGCCAGCTGTTGTACTTCGGCAACCAGTTGTCGCGCCAGTGCCGGCCGCTTGGCGTTCGCATCAAAGATGACGCGGGGCCCGGTGGCCGGTGAAAAGGGTATCGCCGTCACCAGCTTGGGGTAGTAGTTGAGGCCATGGCGGTCGTAGGCGTTGGCCCAAGCCCAGTCGAACACGTACTCGCCCCACGAGTGGGTTTTCAAGTACAGCGGCATGAACGCCAGGGTCTCGCCCCGGTCTTGCAGTTGAATCGGCATTGCCTTCCAACCGCTGCCACGGCCAACGCTGCCGCTGTCTTCAAGGGCAGCCAGGAACGCCGGTTCGAGAAACGGGTAGTTGGACACGGCGTCGAAGTTATCAGGCCAACTGAAACTGGCAGATGAAGGTGGTGCCCTTGCCGAGGGTGCTGTGGATATCGAGCTGGCCACGGTGGCGCAGCAACACGTGCTTGACGATCGCCAGACCAAGCCCGGTGCCGCCCGACGACGTCGCCCGGCTATCGTCCACGCGATAAAAGCGCTCGGTCAGCCGGGGCAGATGCTTGGGGTCGATGCCAACGCCATTGTCGGCCACGGTCACCGACAGGGTTTGTTCGGTTGCTGCGACGCTCACGGTAATCGCGCACCCCTGTGGATTGTGTTTGACCGCATTGTAGATCAAATTGGAAAACGCGCTGTGCAACTCGCGGGGATCGCCGCGCACCTGCATGTCGTCACTGCAATCGAGGCTGATGGCGTGCTTGTCGCCACTCAGGGCGATCGCATTGTCGATGATGGGCCGCAGCAGCGGTGCCAGGCGAACCCA
>JBPPNE010000215.1:0-12502 GCA_051306415.1 Porticoccaceae bacterium | reverse complement strand
TTCGCAAGCTGCTGGTGCGCTATGAGAAACTTGAGCGCAGCTTCCTCGCGCTCAACCATCTTGCGGCTGGGATAATCGCGTTCCGAAAGGTGCGTTTCAAGATAAACATTATTTACGGATAAGTTCTTAATCTCCTGCGGCCCACGGCAAAAAAGGTCAATCGCCGTTCGGAAGTGCGATCCGAAATAAGAAACCGCTCGCTTCAAGGGCAGTGGTTGGCGCGGTTCCTTTGGCGCCTCTGAACCTTTCCGTGCCACCGGTGATCGTTTGCGGATACGATTCACCCACATTGACTATTTTTACTGGTCCGGTCGTATCAAAGGCACCACGACCATTGACGCGGAAATGCCAATCGACGTAAGCAAGATCGCCCGTTTCTGCGTTCGGAAGCCCGCCGATTACCTGCCCTTTCACAAAAATGTCCCAATGCGGCTGCCCAGGTAGGCGACGCAAGTAACATCGGGAGCTACCGGATCAATGGTGCCTCCAGGCAACAGCAACCCCACTGCCGAAATAATGTCCCCCGCAGTGAATGGGATTCCGTTCCCGTTGTCGGTGAGCGCCACATCGACGGCTGGATTAACACAGACATCAAAAACCCGTTTCGATTTACCGTCGTCATCGGCATGTGCAAACCCGGTAGGTAGTGCCAAAGCGCTCGCTACTATCAGGGCAAACCCCATCTTTTTTATCGCTTTCATATCAGTATCTCCAAGGTGCATACGTTTAGTGATACGCATCGGCGTCTCCGTTGCGTGTTCGGATCGACGTTTACTACACCCCTCTGCCGAGGCAAACTACTGATGAACCTATGCGTTGTCAATTAGAGCAAAAACGGCCGGGCTCGAATATTCTTTGGGCATATTGCGCGCTGACTCAAGGCTGTAACGTTGCGCACAGGGGCGCGATGTCATGTCAAACATTGCAAGGCGCCCGAAACATCCCTTCGTTACACATTTGGCACGGCAGCCCACCGGGCTATGCCAGCGCGTTCCGCCCTATCAAACGAAACGCGGGAAATTTCGCGCGCAACTCGCGATCACACAACCCACGTTAAACAGTTTGTTCACCCCAGCATATCCTTCAATGCCGCCAAGGAATCGCGACCCCTCTGCTTCGCTAATTCCGGCGCGGGTTCATCGCCGAAACCCTCGCGCTCCACGTCGTCCGCCGGAATTTCAGCCAGAAAGCGGCTCGGCGTGGTCGTGCTGGTGTCACCAAACTGTTTGCGTTTGGCGGCGAGTGTCAGCGTCAGCGTCTGGCGGGCGCGGGTGATGCCGACATAGGCGAGGCGGCGCTCTTCTTCGAGATTGCCGGATTCGATGCTGTTGCGGTGGGGCAGGATGTCCTCTTCCATGCCGATCAGAAACACGTGGGGAAACTCCAGACCCTTGGCGGCGTGCAGCGTCATCAGTTGCACGCGATCGTCGGCGGATTCCTCCTCCTGGCGGTCGAGCAGGTCGCGCAGCACCAGCTTGGCGATGGCGTCCTCGATTCGACCCTCGGCAACAAAGTCGTCGTTTTCAGCGTTTTCGCCAGCAGAGCTCTCGCCAACAAAATCATCGCCAGCGGCGGCGTCTGCACCGGCGCCAATGGCATCGGTGTCGGAACTATTCGCCGCATCGAGGCCGTCGTCGCTTTTGCGCAAGGTCTTGGCCAGTTGATCGATGAGCAGATTCACATTTTTCATGCGGTTGTCGGCGACCGTGCCGCTGGTGGCGTTCTGGTGCAGCCAGCCGTGGTAGTCGATGTCGGTGATCATCTCGCGAATGGCGGCGATGGGGTTGTCGCCCTGGCAATTGCGGATAACCGCTTCGAGCCAGTGCTTGAAGCGCTCTAGCTGTTCACAGCCAGCGGCGGGAACAGCCTCGCGCAGGCCGAATTCGCCGATGGCGGCGAGCAGCGAGAGCTGGCGACGGCCAGCGTATTCGCCGAGCTTTTCGAGCGTGGTGGGGCCGATCTGGCGGCGCGGCGTGTTGACGATACGCAGGAATGCGTTGTCGTCATCCGGGTTCACCAGCAGGCGCAGGTAGGCCATGATGTCCTTGATTTCGGTGCGGGCGAAAAACGAATTGCCCCCGCTCAAGCGGTAGGGAATACCCAGGGCTTGCAGCTTCATCTCGACCAGCTTGGCCTGGTAGTTGCTCCGGTAGAGCACGGCGTAATCGCGGAAGTGGCCGCGCCGGCGCAGGCGATCGCCGATGAGGTCGTTCACCACCCACTCGGCTTCGGCGTCTTCGTTGGGGCAGCGCACCATGCGAATCGGCTCGCCGAGGCCGAGTGCACTCCACAGCGTCTTCTCAAAGGCGTGCGGATTGTTGGCGATGAGCTGGTTGGCGGCGCGCAGGATACGCGCGGTGGAGCGGTAGTTCTGCTCTAGCTTGATCACTTCCAGGCCGGGAAAATCCGCTTGCAACGCGGCGAGGTTTTCCGGGCGCGCGCCGCGCCAGGCGTAGATCGACTGGTCGTCGTCACCGACCGCGGTGAGGTTGTCGCGGCCGCGCGCCAGCAGCTTGACGAGCTGGTACTGGGCGAGATTGGTGTCTTGGTATTCGTCTACCAGTAGGTAGCGGATACGCTGCTGCCAACGCTCCAGCACCTCGGGGTAGTCGCTGAGCATCTGCACCGGAATCAGGATCAGATCGTCGAAATCCACCGCGTTGTAGGCTTTGAGCGCGCTGCGGTAGCGCTCGTAGACCAGTGCCGCGCGCTGCTCCATAGGCTCCGTCGCCATCGACAGGGCCTGCGCCGGCGCAACCAGATCATTTTTCCACCGTGAAATGTGCTGCTGAACGGCCTCGACGGGATCGGTATCGGCGCTGGCGTTCTCGATCATCAGCGCGCGCAGCAGACTGCGCGCATCCTCGGCGTCGAAGATCGAAAACCCCGGCTTGAAGCCGAGCAGTTTCAACTCACGACGTATGATGTTGAGTCCGAGGTTGTGGAACGTCGAGACGGTCAGGCCATGCGCGGCGCGGCCGTGCACCAGGCTGGAAACGCGGGATTTCATCTCCCGCGCCGCCTTGTTGGTGAAGGTAACAGCGGCGATGTGACGAGCGGGGATACCGCACGGGCCAATCAGGTGGGCGATCTTGCGGGTGATCACGCTGGTCTTGCCGCTGCCGGCGCCGGCGAGCACCAACAGTGGGCCCGCGATGTGGCGGACGGCGGCCCGTTGTTGGGGATTAAGGTCGGTCAAGGGATTTCCGCTTGGTCTGGAGTGGCGGGCGGCGATTGTAGCAAGTGACTGGGCGTTACCGAGTTCTCGTTCACCCGCCCGGAGGGAATCGCTGATGACCATGGGCCGGCAAGTCATCATCGATGCGATCAACCTGTGCGACTGCCGCGCAACTAAGGCGGCAGTCGCCCGTTTACCTCCCGCCGATATCTTCAATGGCATCGACCACCATGCCCGTGCCTATCGCGATCATCAGGATGTCGGCAGCCACGCGAACAAAGCGATGGCCTGCCGGCGGATACCCCAGCTCGACGACCACACTGGCCGGCACGTCATAAAAGATCAGGTCTCGTGGCAGGGGGCGGCCGCGCATCCATTTCTTTGCCTGTCCCGGTGGCATGCAGCCGTTGTGCTTTTTCGCCAGTCCAGGCGGGCAACGGCCGCTGCGGAACCGGTTGCCATAGTAGGCACGGGCTACTTCCCGATGATGATCGTTAAAGTAGACGCTGATCCTTACCCTGGAGTGATCGCGGCGGTCATCGGGCTCATTGCGGTCACCGCCTCGTTCATGATTGCCGTGATCCCCTTCGTTTTTACCTTCATGTTTGCTCTCATGCTTTCCCTTGTCTTCGTTGCCGTTGCCTGCCCAGTCGGGCTCGTCGGCATACACCGCCCCGGTTGCAAGCATGCCGGCCAGAATCAGCGTTAGTAACGGCGCGGGTTTTTGAAAAGTTTTCTGCATTGCCTATCCCTCCTGTGAAAACCGGTGAAAGTCCTTGCTTCCATGTGTCCTGGCGGATTATCCCTCACTTGCCGCGCAGGTTGTGATGGGTTTGTTTCAAAAGGTATGCGTGGCAGCACCCCAGGGGTCGTCGGGGCTTCAGCAACAAAATACAACGGGGCAAACCGCGAGCTGCCCCCATCGGATCAGGGGAGATACGCCGCCATGCCGTCCAACGTGAAGAGCTTGGCATAATCGGCCTCGGGCACATCGACGCCGGTGCGCTTGTGGAGACCGATCACGAGGTTGAGGAAATCCATCGAATCGAGGTCCAATGCCTGGCGGATATCCTCGCCGCCGCCGACACTGGCGACGTCCGCCTCCGGAGCGATGTCGCCGAGGACCTCCTCGACCAGCCGTCTCAGTTCCGCATCTTTCATAGCTCCTCCGGTCGCGCCAGGAGTTGTTCGATTTCCGCGAGCAGGCGACTGCCCTGGTGGCCGTCGCTGACGCGATGATCGGCGGCCAAGGTCAGGGTGACGAGCGGCTTGGGCTCGATGCGGCCGTCGATCACCCAGGGCCGCTCGGCGACGCGGCCGAACCCGATGATCGCGACCTGGGGCGGCTGGATGATCGGCAGCACGGCCTCGGCGCCACGCTCGCCGAGGCTCGTCACTGTAAGGTGGCGTCGGTCAGCTCCGAGCTGCGCAACCCGCCCCCGCGGGCGCGTTTGACGAGATCGCGCAACGCGCTCATCAGTTCGTCGACAGATTTGCGGTCGACGTCGTGGATGGCGGGCGCGATGAGCCCTCCGCCGCGCAGCGCGACCGCCCAGCCGACGTGGACGCCGGTGCCGGCACGGAAGGCGCCGTCGGTGTATAACCCGTTGAGACCGGGCTCCTTCGCCAGCGCCAAGCCCACCGCGCGCAGGAACAACACGGCCGGGAACAGGCGCGCGTCCACTGGCCGCGCCTCATTGGCGCGGCCCAGCCACGCCAATGAGGCGTCTAGGCACAGCGTCTGGGTCAGGTAGTAATGGGGGATCTCGCGCTTGGCGCGGCTCATTGAGGCAGCAATCGCGCGGCGCATGGCGGCCGGATCGAACGCGCCGCCGCGCTTTTCACGTCCCCTGGGAGCACTCGCCTCGACTTCTGGCGCACGCGCCGCGGCTTCGACATCGGCGCGCAGGATAGCGCCGGCCGGACCGCTGCCCGGGACACGCCAGAGATCGACGCCCAGCGCCGCCGCCCGCGGCCGGCGCGGGTTTTGGCCCTTTAGAGGGCCCTGGTGGTGCAACTGCTTCCGCGAGCGCGGGCGGCACCGTTTTTGATACCACTGCCGGCGCTGGCCGTACGGGTGCGGGTGCAGCGGTCGCCACGCCCAGAGGACGCAGCCGCGCCAGCAGCGCACCGACCGGCAAGTCGGCACCGAGGGGGGCTACCAGCTCGTCGACCACGGCATCCTCGAAGATCTCGACCTCGATCGCGCCCTTGTCGGTTTCGACCACGACGATGACGTCGCCGCGGCGGAGGGTGTCACCGGGCTTGACCAGCCACTCCACTACCTTCGCCGACACCATATCGGCGCCCAGCGAGGGCATCAGGAAATCACTCACACCGGTCGTACCAGCGCGCGCGCCACCGCGACGATCTGCGCCGCCTGCGGCAGTGCCGCCTGTTCCATGTGCGCAGCATAGGGGATCGGCACTTCCACCGAACAGACCCGCGCAATGGGCTGATCGAGTTCGAAGAATGTCGTCTCGATCAGGCGCGCCGTGACTTCGGCCGACAATGACCCGCTCTTCCAGCCCTCGTCGACGATCACGCAGCGATGGGTGCGGGCGACCGATTCCACGACCGTATCCATGTCGAGGGGGCGCAGCACCCGCAGGTCAATGACCTCGGCCTCGATGCCTTCGCCAGCCAGGATCGCGGCGGCCTCAAGCGTCTTGGGCAGGCTGCCGCCGTAGGTCACCCAGGTCACATCGCGCCCGGCGCGGCGGATGCAGGCGCGCTCGATGTCGACGCCGGTGACGCCGGCAGCGATGCTGTCCTCGACGCCGTAGAGCATGACATGCTCGAACAGCAGCACCGGATTGGGGTCGGCGAGGGCGGCGGCCAGCATATAGCGCGCGTCCTCGACCGTCGCCGGGGCCAGTATGCGCAATCCGGGAATGTGCGCGTACCAGCCTTCCAACGAGTGCTAATGCTGTGCGGCGAGTTGGTGACCGGCGCCGGTCGCCATGCGAATCACCAGGGGCACCGCGAACTGCCCTCCCGACATGTGGGGAATGGTGGCGGCGTTGTTCATGATCTGGTCGAGCGCGAGCAGGCTGAAATTCACCGTCATGATCTCGACGATGGGCCGCATGCCGGCCATCACCGCGCCGATGCCGGCGCCGACGAAGGCGCTCTCCGACAGCGGCGTGTCGCGGATGCGGTCTTCGCCAAGCTCCTGGGCGAGACCCTTGGTGACCGCGTAGCAGCCGCCGTAGCGCGCCACATCCTCGCCCATCAGGAACACGCGCGGATCGGCGAGGATCGCCTCGCGGATCGCCTGCCGGCAGGCTTCGCGGTAGCTCATCTTGGCGCATTCGCCGCTCATTCCGGCACCTCCGTCATCGTCACGAAGCGCGTCAGCTCTTCCACCGGCTCTAGCGTGCCGGCTTCGGCAAAGGCGACGGCCTCATCGACCTCTCGCACCGCCGCCGCCTCCAGGGTGGCGAGTTCATTTTCGTAACTGAGGCCGCTCGCTTCGAGCCAGCTTTTGAAACGCACGATCGGCTCCTTAGTGTTTCCATTCCTCGATCTCCGCCTTGGCGCGATAGAGTTGCGGGTCGAACATCGAGTGCGCGCGCAGTCGGTAGGTGCGGCACTCGAGGAAACGCGGGCCCTGCCCGGCGCGGATCGCCGCCACCACGCACCGCGCCACGACATCGACCGCGTCCATGCCGTCGACCACCTCGCTCGGGATGCCGTAGCTCGCCGCCTTGGCGTGGATGTCGGTGACCGACTCGGCGCGCGCCAGCGCCGTGCCCATGGAGTACTGGTTGTTCTCGCACACGAACAGCACCGGCAGCCGCCACAGCGCGGCGAGATTGAGGCTCTCGTGAAACTCGCCCTCGTCGACCGCGCCTTCGCCGAAAAAACACGCCGACACGCCGTTGCGGCCCTGCATCCGGTCGGCGAGCGCGGTACCGACCGCCAGCGGCAGGCCGCCACCGACGATGGCGTTGCCGCCGATGAAGCGGCGCTGGCGATCGAAAATGTGCATCGAGCCGCCACGTCCGCGGCAGCAGCCTTCGCGGCGGCCGTAGAGTTCGGCCATGATCAGCGTCATCGGCACCCCGCGGGCGATCGCCTGGCCGTGCTCGCGGTAGGTGGCGATGACGGTGTCCTCGAGACCGAGCGCTTGCATCACGCCCACTGAGATCGCCTCCTCGCCGTCATAGAGATGCAGAAAGCCGCGGATGCGCTCGCGCTGGTAGAGTTGTGCAGCCCGCCGCTCAAACACGCGGATGCGCACCATCTCGCCCAGCAGGCGCAACAGCAGTTGGCGGTCGAGACGCAGTTTGTCGCCCGTCATCGCTCGTCGCTCTCGAGGGTGGAGAGATCGCCCTCCGGCAGGTCGAGTTCGCGCGCCTTGAGCAGGCGCCGGAGAATCTTGCCGCTACGTGTCTTCAGCAAGTTGTCGCGAAACGCGATTTCCTTCGGCGCAACCGCGGCGCCAAGCCGCTTGCGCGCGTGGCCGAGCAGTTCCCGGCACAGGGCGTCGGTCGGCTGGTAACCGGGTTTCAGTGCGACGAAGGCTTTCACCACTTCGCCCGCCACCGGGTCGGGCTTGCCGATGACGCCGACCTCCGCTACTGCGGAGTGTTCCATCAGCGCGCTCTCGACCTCGAACGGCCCGATCAGATGGCCGGACGACTTGATGACATCGTCGGCGCGGCCGACAAACCAGAAATAGCCGTCTTCATCGCGGCGCGCGAGATCGCCGGTCAGATACCAATCGCCGGCGAAGCACTTCTCGTAGCGCGCGTGTTCATTGAGATAATCGACCATCATCGACGGCCACCCGCGGCGCAACGCGAGTTCGCCATCGACCAGGGGCTCGGCGATTGGCTTGACACCGCCGCCGGGCAGGTGACGCACGACGGCGGCGTCAATACCCGGCAGCGGCAGCCCCATGGAGCCCGGCTTGACCGTCTCGCCGGCGAAATTGCCGATCATGATGCCGCCGGTCTCGGTCTGCCACCAGTTGTCGTGAAACGGCAGACCGAAGGCCTGCTCGGCCCACACCACGGCCTCCGGGTTGAGCGGCTCGCCCACGCTCGCCATGAAGCGGAGGTCCGGAAAGCGGTAGTCCGTGAGGGCCTCGGCACCGAGCTTCATCATCATGCGGATGGCGGTCGGCGCGGTGTACCACACGGATACATGTTCATCCCGCAGCACCTGGTACCAGGCCCGGACGTCGAACTCGGCCTCGACCACGACGTTGGTCACACCGAGCGCGAGCGGCGCGATGATGCCGTAGCTCATGCCGGTCACCCAGCCGGGATCGGCCGTGCACCAGAAGACGTCGTCATCATGCAGGTCGAGCATATAGCGGCCGGTCACAACATGGTGAGCACGGCGTCGTGTACGTGCAGCGCGCCCTTGGGACGGCCGGTGGTGCCGCTGTTAAAGTGCAGCAGCGCGAGATCGTCGGCCTGGGTCGGGCCGATGGCGTAATCACTTGCCTGCGCTGCCACCGTGGCGTCCCAGTCGCGGGTACCGGGCACCGCGGTGGCGGCGCCGCGATCGCCGATCAGAATCACCTCGGCGAGGCCGGGCAACTGCGAGCCCAGCACCGCGATGTAGAGCTCGGGGATACGCCCGGCCAGTACGAACACGCGCTCGCCCGGGCAGACGCCGAGTGCTTCGAGGGCGTTGGCGAAACGGTTGGTCTCGGCGCGCAGTTGCCGGTAACTCAGGTCCTGGCGCCGCCCGTCCTGGCCGATCCAGCGCAGCGCGACCCGGTCCGCGCGCGCGCCGGCCGCATGGCGGTCGACGGCCTCGAAGGCAATATTGAGCCCGCCCTCCGGCAGACCGTTCAACAGGTCACGCGCGTGCTCCCATGTGAAGTCTTCGCATACGCGCGCGTAATTGTCGAGATTCGGCGGTACGCGCAATTTGTCGCGCGCCTTGATGATGGGTGGATACGCCTTGCCCGACGCCTGATCCGATGTGTTCACTTCATTCATCATGATGCAGTGGCTCCGACGGATGGTTGCGGTGGTAATCAGGGCTGACGCACGCTGCTCTGGCCGCCGTCCTGATCGTTATCGAGGAACCGGTACGGATCGGAGCATACCATGAGAAAAAGTCAGCAGGCGCCTGGGTTCCCTGTCGCATCTTCCCTCGCGCGAGCGTGCCCTGACACCGCCGCCATTTTGCCCGTTCTCGCGCTGGCTTCGTCACTTCATGCCGTCAGGGTTTATGGTGCTTGATCATTACATTCCGTATCGCCAAAGATTTTCGCCTGTCAGCCGGATTTTGCGCGGGGGCGGAGCGATGGCCCGCCAACGCTTGTACACTACCCGTTGACCGCCGTTGAGAAGGCCGCCATTGAGAAAAAGGGCACTTACTCTTCCCATGCTCCGATCTCGCCGCGCTGCCGCGCAAAGGTTTGCACCCAAGCAAGCAGCACTGGCATCTCGCCACAAACCGGGCGCCGCGTTGTCAGAGCAAGCAGCCAGGCCACGCAGTCAGGCAAGGTCGCCGAAACGCGGGCGCATCACCGGCTCCGATGGCCGCCTGGCTTGCCTGGCTTATGGCCTCGCCCTGTCCTTTTTCGCTTCACCCCGAGGGTCTGCTATGCGTGAATTGAAGATGATCAACCGTGTGCTGTTAGCGTTGTTGCTGATGTGTAGCGGAGCGACGGCTGACGATGCCGCGCCGGCAAGCCCGGCCCCAGACATCACAACGCCCGCGCCATTGACGACGAGCGCACCCAGCAGCGGCGATCTGACCACGGCGGCAACGGCGGGCGATGCCCAGGCACAGGTCAAACTCGCTGACCAATTCATTGCCGCGGGCGACCGCGCCAGCGCCATTCACTGGTTGCAGGCGGCGGCGCAACAGGAGAACCTCGCCGCTCAATTACGCATGGCGGAGGCCTATCTGACCGGTCAGGGCGTGACGCAGAGCGTGGCTGCCGCGGTTGAGTGGTATGGCCGCGCCGCGCGCAATGGCAGCGCTCTGGCCCAGCGTCAACTGGCCGATGCGTACGCGTCCGGCCAGGGTGTCGCCGTCGATCAGGCGCAGGCTATTCACTGGTACCGCGCTGCGGCCGATCAAGGTGAACCGACCGCCCAACTGCGCCTGGCCGCGGCCTACTGGGGCGGCCAGGGCGTTCCGCAGGACTATGCCACCGCCATTCAATGGTATCGCCGCGCGGCGGAACAGCATGAAAAGCTGGCGCAGTTGGCCCTCGGTGTCGCCTACAGCGAGGGTAAAGGCGTCGGGCCGGACCAGCCAGAAGCTGTCCGCTGGTTTGGCCTGGCGGCCGCGCAGGGCAATGGCGACGCCCAAGCCAAACTGGGCGCTGCATACCATGCTGGCAATGGCGTGACTCAAGATTATGCGCAGGCCGTGCAATGGCTGCGCAAGGCGGCCGACCAGGGCCATGCGCAGGCGGCACTGCTGTTGGGCGAGAGCTATCAGGAAGGCAAGGGCGTCGAGCAGAATCCCGCCCAGGCCGCTGAGCAATTCAAGCTGGCAGCCCTGCAGAACGAACCGAGCGCCCAAACCTATCTCGCCTTGGCCTACTACTACGGCCGCGGCGTGCCGCAGAATTATGGCGAAGCCTTCACTTGGCTAAGCAAGTCGGCGGAAAGCGGGCATGTGCCCGCGCAGCTGCTGCTCAGCGAAATGTATTATTTTGGCCAAGGGGTGCCGCAGAACTATGAGCAGGCCTATATGTGGACCAATATTGCCGCGGCGCGCGCCACCGGCGACCGTCGCTTGGCGGTGGTGCGTTTGCGCGAGGCGTTGGCCGAGGTACTGACGGCAAGGCAGGTGGCCAGCGCCCAGGCACAGGCGGTTCAGAAAATGCAGCAGCAGAGCGGCGCGCGCTAGCCGAACCGGCATGCACCGTCCGTCGCTCTGTCCGGAGCCATTGGCCCCGCCTAACCGGAGATATCCCAGAATAGCCCGGAGATCTCGCGGGATATGACCTGAAACAACAGCGGCTCGGCCTTGTCGAATTCGAGCCGCAGATCACTGGCGAAGCCGGCGACCTGGGTGTTGTAGATGTGCCAGGAGGCATTGTTGCCAGAGTTACCGCCAGAATCACTGCCAGAACTACCGCTAGAATTGTCGCCGGCGGTAGCGGACGCACCAAGGCTCGCGACCTCCGCCGTTTCGACATACTTGAGCGTCTTGTTGACATCGCGGATCGCGGCCCCGATGCGCCGCCGCGTCGCCTCCGACGCGCTGATCGCGGGTGGTGGGGTGGCTTCGCGCTCGCTCAGCTGCGCGTTGACAACGATTTCGTAGGTGCGGGTTTCAAAGTAGTTGCCGGTCACCGCGCCCGCCAGAGTTCCCACCAGCCCCCCGATCCCCGCATTGCGGACGACATCATTGTCCCCGCTGGCGGCGGCAACGGCGGCGCCGCCGAGCCCCGAGGCGACCGCGGTAACCGTGGTGAGATCGGTCACCTCCTTACCCACATACAGCACGTTGTACAGCAACACATAGTGGGCGGCAGCGGGGTCATTCACCACCTCGTAGCCCCGCTCCAGCAGCGCGGTGGCCAACAGCGGGTGCAGGCGGGCATTGGCATTGAAGGCGCTCGACGTGTTGGTGCCGGCCAGATACACGCGCCGCTTGGCGGCGGCAACCGGCTTGCTGAGCGGCGGCAAGAACACATTGGCGGACATCCGCACCGCCAGATCAATGCCGTCGTGCGACATGCCGCTGGTGTCGGGGGCCTTGCTCGCGCAGCCGGCGATCACCGAAAACGCAACAAGCAACGCACCGGCTGCCAACCTGTGGTCCAGCGCATGCGGGCGCGCCATGTGCTCGCCGTTTGCACGCGATTGGATGAGGGGCAAAAGAGCGCGGGAGAAACTACACCGTAACATGGACAACCTTCTCCTTACCGTCAAAGCGCCGCGCCGTTCGCAACGACGCCGTCGAGCCTGCGAGCGGACCATCGAGCTATTGCTGGATGCGCGGCAGCGCGGAATATACCCGCAACCGGGCTGGTCTGGGTACCCGATTGCAGGGTATGAGTGAAATGACGCGCGAAAATTCCGTGGCTGGACACGCCTAGAAGGGCAAAATCAGTTGCGCCTGCTGGCCCGGCGTTGCGGCTACAGCCGATGTTCCTGCAACCAAATATTTCTGCGGCCCGTGTTTCTGCGACTAACCGGGCAAACGCACGGTCTTCTTGGTGCTGGTGAACAGCCCCCAGGTGGAAATAAACAGGGCGGCCACCATAGGTCCAATGACAAACCCGTTCAATCCAAACACCGCCATTCCACCCAGTGTGGAAACCAGAATCAGGTAGTCGGGCATCTTGGTATCCCGGCCCACCAGGATCGGGCGCAAAACGTTGTC
>JBPPNE010000214.1:0-15961 GCA_051306415.1 Porticoccaceae bacterium | reverse complement strand
CCAATACCGAGAAGACGCACGGCACCATTGCCACGCTGCCAGGCTTCCTCGCAAAGACGGCGATAGCCGTCAAAACTGACGCCGGCGTTGCCGCCTCTCTCGACCCGGGTCAGGGTAAAATCGCTGAAGCGCATTTTCACGAACTGCCCGTTGATTCGATAATCGCCTAGCATTGGCGCCAGCCGGCGCTCCAGTTGTACGAACAATTCGGCGAGCCGCACCAGGCCAGTCGCCAAATCGGTCAAATCCGTCGTGTAGGTGGTCTCGATACTGAGGCTTTTTCGCCGCCGCTCGTTGCACACATCGCGATCATCGATACCGCGACAGAGATCGTAGAGACGCCGGCCGAAGACACCGAATTCCGCCGTCAGTCGCGGCAAACCCAGTGCTCTCAACCCCTCGCCGGTTGCGACACCCAATTCCAGCAGTTTCCTTTCTGTGACCTTGCCAACGCCAGATAGCCTCGCCACCGGCAATGCCCGCACGAACTCATCGACCTGCTCCGGGGCGATCACAAAAAGGCCGTCTGGTTTGCGCCAATCGCTGGCGATCTTGGCAAGGAATTTATTGGGCGCCACGCCAGCCGAAACGGTAATCCCGACTTCAGCCCGCACCCGTTCGCGGATCGCCTGCGCGATCCGGGTGGCGCTGCCTTGAAAGTCAGCGGAATCACTGACATCGAGAAAGGCCTCGTCGAGAGAGAGCGGCTCGATCCGCTCGGTGTATTCGGCGAAAATCGCCCGGATGTCCGCGGCAACCCGCCGATAGCGAACAAAATCCGGCGGGATCACCACCAGTGGCGGGCACAGACGCACGGCCCGCGCGGTCGCCATCGCCGAATGCACCCCGTAGCGACGGGCGAGATAGTTACAGGTGGCGATCACGCCACGTCGATCCGCACGACCACCTACGGCAACGGGCCGCTCGCGCAGAGCGGGATTGTCGCGCATTTCGACGGCGGCGAAAAAACAGTCGCAGTCGCAATGAATGATTTTGCGCACGGCCAAATTGCGTTGCTTCCGTTATGTGTTTGTCGGCACTTCGCCAGCCAATGTCCGCGGCCCGCTCGCACCACCACAACCAGGTTCAGGCCAATATAGTAACCGCAGTCACAACGTATGGATGTAGCCATTGCCACGGCAAGCTAGCCGCGTTGGGGCGCGAACGTCACCTGGTATAAGATGCTTTCTTTTCGATGGTGCCATCCCCAGTGAATCCCCTAGATCGCATCAACTTCGACAATTGCTTTCATGCTCTTGATCAGAAGTTCTTTACGAGGGTCGAACCCCAGGGGTTTGCCAACCCCCACCGGGTCGCGACAAACCCGGACGCGGCGACGCTGATCAATCTGGAGCCTGCGCAACTCACAAGCGGGGAATTTTTGGCTTGGGCGAGCGGCAACTGGCGGGCGCCCGGCAGCGCCCCCCTGGCAATGGTGTATGCGGGCCACCAGTTCGGCGGCTACACCGCGCAGCTCGGCGATGGCCGCGGCCTGTTGCTCGGCCAGGTGCGGGGTCCAGCGGGATTGTGGGACATCCACCTCAAGGGCGCCGGTAAAACCCCCTATTCGCGCTTTGCCGATGGCCGCGCCGTGCTGCGCTCGAGCATCCGCGAATACCTCGGCTGCGAGGCGCTGCACGGCCTCGGCATCGCCACCACCCGCGCCCTCAGCATCGTCGGTAGTGACGAGCCGGTGGCCCGCGAAACGCTCGAACCCGGCGCCATGCTGATTCGTTTGGCGCGCACCCATGTCCGCTTTGGTTCCTTTGAGTATTTTCACTACCGCCAGGACGTGGATGCAGTGCGGACCCTCGCCGATCACGTGGTGGATACCTACCTGCCCGCGCTGAGCGGCCACACCGATCGCCATGTTGAGTTGTTTCGCCATGCCGTCCACGCCACCGCCCTCGTGATCGCCCAGTGGCAGGCGGTCGGCTTCTGCCACGGCGTCATGAACACCGACAACATGTCGATCCTCGGCGACACCCTCGATTACGGGCCCTACGGATTTCTCGATGTCTACGATCCGGGGCACATCTGCAACCATTCCGATGACGGCGGCCGCTATGCCTACAACCAGCAGCCGCGCATCGGCCTGTGGAACTGCAATGCCTTGGCCCTCGCCCTCAGCTCGCTGATCGAAGTCGAATCTTTGCGCACAGTGCTAATGGAATACGAGCCCCTGCTACTCACCACGCTGCGAAGTCTGCAACGTAGCAAG
Organism: Porticoccaceae bacterium; assembly: GCA_051306415.1. Lineage (GTDB taxonomy): Bacteria > Pseudomonadota > Gammaproteobacteria > Pseudomonadales > Porticoccaceae > CBDDRG01. The sequence goes on along the minus strand of JBPPNE010000214.1, from coordinate 13,740 downwards.
CTGGGTTTGGCGCGGGTGCTGGCAGACGACGAGCTGTTGATCGACGATTTGCTGGCCCTGCTCGCCCGCAACCGCGTCGATTACACGCTGTTTTTTCGCCGTTTGAGTTATTTCGAGGAAGCGACGGGGCGCGAAGCAGTACGCGATCTATTTCCGGACCGCGCCGCTTTCGACCTGTGGTCGGTGCGCTATGGCGAGCGGCTGGCACTGGAAGCGAACTCGCCGACTGCGCGGCGCGCATTGATGCTGGCCACCAATCCCAAATACGTGCTGCGCAACTACATGGCCGAGATCGCGATCCGCAAGGCCAGCGACGAGGGCGATTTCAGCGAGATCGAGCGCCTGCGCCTGCTGCTGGCGACACCCTTCGCCGAGCACCCCGACATGGCACAGTATGCCGGTGCCGCGCCGGATTGGGGGACGCGGCTCGCCGTCAGTTGTTCGTCCTAGGAGCCCGTCGGACTTAAGCGTCCGTAGCAAGGGGAAGTCCGATTTGAGGCAGATTTTGTGCAAATTTGCGGCGAATAGTGGGGCTATTCAACAAGAACTTGCACAAAATATAACCAAATTCGGCTTTTCCGCAGTAGGGCAGTCTTAAGTCCGACAGGCTCCTAGACCAGCGCCTCGGGTACTGTCAGCGATAAACCGGGAAGCGACTGCAGATCGTGAGCACCTTGCTCTTGATCTCGGCGATAACGCGCTTCGAGGTGCCCGCCTCCAACGAATCCAGCACATCGCAGATCCAGTGCGTCAGTTCGATGGCCTCGGCTTCCTTGAAGCCCCGGGTGGTGATCGCCGGCGTGCCGACGCGCAGGCCACTGGTGACGAAAGGTGAGCGCGGATCGTTTGGCACCGCGTTCTTGTTGACGGTGATATTGGCGTTGCCGAGTGCCGCGTCGGCATCCTTGCCGGTGTAGCTGCGGCCGATCAGGTTGACCAGCATCAGGTGATTGTCGGTGCCGCCGGAGACGATATCGATGCCGCGCGCGATGAAGGTGGCCGCCATAGCACGGGCGTTCGCGACCACCTGCTGTTGATAGATCTTGAACTCGGGACTCATAGCCTCCTTGAAGCTGACCGCTTTGGCGGCGATGACATGCATCAGTGGGCCGCCCTGACCGCCGGGAAACACGGCAGAGTTGAATCTCTTTTCCAGCTCTGCGTTGGCTTTGGCAAGGATGATGCCGCCGCGCGGGCCGCGCAGGGTCTTGTGCGTGGTGGACGTGACCACGTCGGCAATGGGCACCGGGTTCGGATAGCAGTCCGCCGCCACCAGGCCGGCGACATGGGCCATGTCGACAAACAGGTAGGCTCCCACCTGGTCGGCAATGTCCCGAAACCGCTGCCAGTCCATGACCCGCGAGTAGGCCGAAAACCCAGCGACGATCATTTTTGGCTTGTGCTCAAGAGCCAGCGCTTCGACCTGATCGTAATCGACCTCGCCGGTCGCGGCCTTCAGGCCGTACTGCACGGCGTGGTACATCTTGCCGGAAAAATTGGGCTTGGCGCCGTGGGTCAGGTGGCCGCCATCGGCGAGGCTCATGCCGAGAATGGTCTCCCCCGGTTCACACAGCGCTTGATACACGGCCGCGTTGGCCTGGGAGCCCGAGTGCGGCTGGACGTTGGCGTAGTCAGCGCCAAACAGTTGCTTGGCGCGCTCGATCGCAAGCTCTTCGGCGCGATCGACATATTCGCAGCCGCCGTAATAACGCTTGTGGGGATAGCCCTCGGCGTATTTGTTGGTCAGCACCGTGCCCTGCGCCAACATCACCAGGGGACTGGCGTAGTTTTCGGAGGCGATCAGCTCGATGTGTTCTTCCTGGCGGCGCTCTTCACTCTGGATGGACTGCCAGAGTTCGGGATCGAAGGCGGCGAGGGTCAGGTTTCGATCAAACATGTGGGCAAACTCAGCGGCGGAAAGTGGCCGCCGATTTTATACCAACAACTCGCCACAGCCTATCGCTGACGACAAATACTGACGGCGAGCAAGTTTGGCTAGCGCGTCAAGGCAAGCCAAAGCTGTCCCTACGGGCCAGAAAGGCATCGACATCGACCGCCATCAACAACACATCGTGCAACTGGCCATTGCGATCCTTGACCTCGTGCTCAAGCAGTGCCTCGGGATGAAAACCGAGCTCCTGGAACAACTTGCGAGCGCCGGTCTGATCCAGGGTCATGCGGGCAACCATCTTTTCAATGCCACGGGCCAGCGCCAACCGGAAGACTTCGCGCACCAGAATCCGCCCAATACCGGTTTCCCGGCATTCAGGCTTCACCAGAACGCGGATTTCAGCCACATGCCTTGACCAATCGTAGTCACTGACGGTGAAGGTGCCATAGCCAACGATGTGTCCGTCGATCTCGGCGATGATGGTAGCGGTGAGTCCGGCCTCGATCTTTTCGATCCACCCGTCTACCGCCACCGCGTTGGTGATATTGCGGCGCAGAAACATCAGATCATGGGCAGGCAGGGCTCTGGCAAAAGAGAGCATTTCCTCGCCATCATCTCGACACATCAGCCGCAAGGCAGCCGGACCCCGCCGCAATTTCACTGATTTGGGAAATGTATCCAAAGCTCATTCTCCTCGATGAATGCCTGCTAGAACTAGACCGACCGCTCTCCGATCCACTGACTCAACTGTGGCCACAACCGAAATACCGCATTGCCGCCAGCCACCAGGCTGACATGACCACCCTTTAGCACGATCTCTGTTTTGTCCTCACTGCCGATAAGGCCGATCAACTCCTGAGAGGCCTCCGCCGGCACAATGTGGTCATGCTGGGCGGCTACATGCAGGAAGGGGATCCTGATTGTGCGGAGATCCACCCGTTGCCCGTTGACCTCCATCTCATGCTTGATCAATTTATTGTCGCGAAGGAAGTCCTTGAACAAGGTTCTCGCCGTCTCGCCAGCAATGGGTATCTGGTCTGTCGACCAGCGCTCAAAGCGATAGTGCGCCTCCACAAACTTATCGTCGGTGACATTGTCGAGCATCTTCATGCGGCTCGCAGTTCGCTGCAACGGCCGCAGTGCCTGCAGCATGGCGTCAATCAGCGCAGCGGGCACGTTGCCCAAGCGATCGACAAACTGATCGATATCGAAACTGCCATTGTCTGCCCAGCTTTTGTACAACTTCATGCCCGCCGCATTCACCGGCGTGGTGAAGCAGGCAAGATTTTTGATTCCTACGGCCGGGTTCAGCGCCGTATAAATCGCGGCGATAGTGCCACCCAGGCAGTAGCCGACCAGAGACACGTCGGTTTCACCGCAATCCTCGGCAACGCGCGCGAGGCAGTCGGGCAGAAAATCACTGACGTAGTCATCGAAGCGCAGGTGCCGATGCTCAGGCCTCGGCACACCCCAATCTATAAGATAGACATCAAAGCCTTCACTGACCAGGTACTCCACCAGGCTCTGCCCCCGCGTCAGATCGAGAATGTAGTAGCGACTGACCAGCGACATGACCAACACAAGGGGCACTCGATAGATTTCATCGCATACCGCTGTGTAGTGATACAGCTTGAGAGTTCCCCGCGAATAGATAATCTCCTTCGGGGTGGCGCCCAGATCAAGCTCCAACCCTTCGATCGGCTTCAAGCCATCGATTTTTCGCGAATAGATTTTCTCTATCGCTTCGCGAATTTTACTGTCTGAGTTATTTTGGCTGGTCATCGGCCGCCCCTGATAGCTATTCTCAAACCCTTGGCTCCCCGCCGCTTCCGCTCATCAAGCGGGTGGCGGCCCCTTAGGCGCGGGTTTCCGTGTGCGCGACCGCGACACCGCTGCTGGCTCCGAGGGGGCATCTCCGGCGTTACGCGTGGCAATCTCCTTGCGCAATTGATGGATTGCAGCGGTCAGCGTCGCCAGACCATCCTCAACCTCACCGAGTTGATCCCGGACACTGATCACATCGACGCGGGAGGGAAGATTCAAGTTGGCGAGCTGTTGGCCCACCAGTTCAGTAAACATGTTCTGCGCATGCAGCCACTCCTGAAAATAGCGGCCGAATTTCTTGCCTACGCGCTCGTCGGCCATCAGTTCGGTAAGCGCTTCACTCCACTGCTTTTCGGACTTCTGGTACCACTCGCGCCACATGCGCATGGGTTCGAGGAAGGGATCGTTGGGTGTTTCACTCATAGCCGGCGTGCTCCGTATCGACCGTCAGTATCTTCACGTAGTGTGAAATTTTTGTTACTAGCGCTTATCGCCGACCTTGTTCCGGGGATTGTTTCGGGGATTTTTCGCCCGCCGGGTAGTCGTCGCAGACGGCTGGCGAGGGCGAACCGCCGTCCTTGGACTGGCTTTCGGTTCCTCGCCGACATCGTCGTCTCTGCCTCGATTAGCAAACAGCATGAATTGTGCCAATGTATCACGATGCAGATCAACCAGTCGTAGCCAGTTCGCCAGGAACATGGAACCGGCCGTAGTGAGACTATACATCCGTCGCGCCGGGCCATCCGCCGACGTATCCCACAGCGAGGAGATCAGACCGCTTTGCTCCATCTGCCGCAGCGTCCGGTACAGGGTTCCGCTGTTGTACGTACCGAACCCCGCCTCCTCCAGTTTTCTTGCCAGGTCGTAACCATAGCCAGACCAGTTTTTTAACAGTGCGAGCAGATGCGCGGTCAGCATTTCCCCCGGCAACTTGTTATCGGGGATTGATTTCTTTGCCATTACACCCTCCTTAAATTATCAGTTGACAACTATATACGTTTTGCATATAAATGGCAATAACGCCATCTCGGGTTATCGGAGATTGAAGCGTTGCGCTGGAATCGGAACACCGTGTACTACTTAACCGAGTATAGGAGAGAACCCCATGATCGAGCCAAAAATAGCACCAAAAACCAACGCCAAAGCCAAAAAGGAGCAGCCTGAATTGCAACACTACCTCGACACTCTGATCGACAACCAGAAGATCATCAGCGAGGCGATGGAAAGCGCTCGCTTGCGCGGTATTCGCATCAGCGATGCCCTTGCCAAGCGAGCCATCAAGTACCAGGACGAGAGCCTCAAGCTGGCGAAAAAACTCAGCATCAATCCCTCAGCATACAAGGAAAACGTCGCTGCGCTGATGGAATCCCTGGTGAGCGCGCAGACGCAATCACTCGATGTGTTCAAGGCTGTATTGACTGAGCAAACCGACATGCGCGAAGAGTTCGTCGCCACCACCAAGTCGCTGTTCGAGGGCAACCGTACCGCCTCCAAAGCGGCGCTTGAGCTGACCCGCGCATGGAGTAAAAACAACCCCATCGCTGACGCCATGAAAAAATCCTACGAAAGCGCGAAGACCGTCGCCAGCCAATTTGCCGGAAAAATGACCGGCGAAGAAGCTGCTTGAATGCCCGGAGCGGAAACGCTCGCATTGGGCCATGGGGAGCTCCAACAGGGTTCGGGGCTCCCATTCCCATTTACCACCTGCCTTCGTTTGCGATAGCCTAGCCGACTTTTATTTATTAGCCGGCATGCCAAGGGGAGAATGCGTGGAACCGTCAACGCCCTACACCAAGACCGACGTCATCTATGAAAAGAATGACGCGATGGAAGAGTTGCTTGAGCAACTTGAGGACGAGGAAGGTCCTTTTGCCCACGACCCATCGATAGAACCCACCTATACGCCGCTGTGGCGTGAAGCCAAATGGCCAGCGGAATTGCTGCAGCTGTATTGCAGCCCCGTGTTCTGGGGACGCGGCGTCAAGCACGGGAAGGGTCAGCCGGTGATCGTCATCCCCGGGTTTTTGGCCAACGACATCATCATGCTGCCGATGCGCCAGTGGCTGAATCGCATCGGCTACAAGTCCCACGCCGCCAATATCCTGTGGAACACGGATTGCCCCAACAAGACCGCCGACACCCTGGCTCGCCAGGTCGCGGTGATCCATCGAAAGACCGGCAGGAAAGTCATGCTGATTGGCCATAGCCTCGGCGGCATGCTCGCCAAGTCAGTGGTACAGAAAATACCCGAGCTCATTGACCGCGTAGTCACCGTCGGCTCGCCGTTTCGCGATATCGTCAAAGCCCACCCGTCCGTGGTTGGCGTCTGGGATTACCTCAAAGTGGGCCAAGGCCGCCTAGTGGGCAGGAATTTGCACGCCTCCTGTGGCACTGGCTACTGCATGTGTGACTTTGTCCGCCACATGATCCAGCCGCAACCGCTAACAGTCCCGCAATTTGCCATTTTTTCTCGCAACGATGGCGTAGTCGCCTGGCAAAGCTGCGCGGAGGAAGACCCCGCAATGAATACCGAGGCCAACAAGGCCACCCATATCGGACTGGCATTTCAGATCGACTCCTATCGCGCACTGGCAATGCGGCTGGCCCAATCGGTTTAACTGGGTCCGACCAAGAAGCCTCGACACCGCCGGCGAATCGACCAAATCGACAGCGACGACTGGCTACCCGCGCGGGATCACGGGCAAGATAAAGTGTGAGGGATGATCAGCATCGTGGTAGATCCGCTGCAACGCCGGCACCCCGCCCGCGGCTGCTACGCCCGACTCCCCGGTATTGGGATTGCGGTCATAGCGCGGAAAATCGCTGGAAGTGACAATGACCCGCAGGCGATGCCCGGCCTGGAATACCATCGCCGTTGCCCACAGATCAATGTCCCAACAAATGATCTCTCCTGGGGCAAAAGCCCCTCCCGCTGCTCTGACTTGGTGCGATGCGCGCAGCACGCCGTCGCAGACGTTGAACGTCCGACCGTCGGGCCGCACCTCGCATAATTTCACGATCCAATCGGTGTCCCGTCCACTGGTGCTGGCGTAGAGCAAGCATCTCACCGGCCCGGTGACCTCGACATCTTCCACCAGCGGCGCCGAGGTGTAGATCAGCACATCTCGCCGCGCGAGAATCGGTGCCTGATCCAACGGACCTGGCGTGTACTGCGGGGGCATCAGCAAGTTGCCACCACAGGTGGGGCATGGGTCTTCCGGGTCGTAGACATAGCAGTCCGGGCTTGCATCCACCGCGGGCGCGGCCTCCGCAAACAGACCGCCCGACCCGAGATACCAAGGCATATAGCGAGTCCTCCGCAGTGGCCACTCCTGCTCATCCCGCCAACGGTTGATGCCCTGGACGAACAGGCGCACCGGCGCCTCGTGTTCGATACCATTTTGTTCCTCTTTCAGCCAACGGCTGAACCAGCGCAATTGCAGCGTCGTCAGGTCTTCCTTCAAGTCCAGGAACAAGCCGCTGCTGCGAAAGCCGAAATCCACCTGGCCAACCAGGTTCATGAACATGCCGTGGGACCAGGGCCCGATGATGATGCGGGTGTGCTGGCGCGCCGCCGGGGTCGCAGCGCTCGCTTTCATACCGACGAAATTTTCCAGGTCCGCGCCGAGCAGCAAATCGTGCCAGCCGGCAAGAATCAACACCGGCACCCCCACTTTCTCATAGCGACTGTGAAACAGAATGCCATCGGTCCAGGCATCCGGCTCGGTATGCGTGATGAGCTCATAGAAAAACGGCACGAAGCGGTCATCCTCGCGATGGCCCGCCGGTAGTTCGTTGAGGGGACGATGGCGGATCATCGCGTCGAAGCCATCGATCGCATCGACCAGCTCCACCAACCGGGCGCCAAGTTCGGGCAGCGGCTTGCCGGAGCGAAACAGCGCGCCCAGGCCGATAGTGCGCAGCGCCCAACTCGCCAGCGTCGCAATGTGCAGCGCGCCGCCGCGCCAGAAGTGGTTGCGCCAGAAATCGTTGGGCGCCGTGGTCGGCGAGATCGCCTTCAGCGCCGCGTGACCGGACACCGCACCGAGCCAGGTGGTGCCGCCCATGTACGAGAGCCCGTAGCAACCGACATTGCCGTCGCAGAAGTCCTGCCGCGACACCCAATCGATGGAGTCGGCACTGTCGGTCTCCTCGTCGCGATAGGGGAAAAACACGCCGCCATCGGAGGCCCAGCGCGAGCGCACGTCCTGAATGATTACCACGAACCCAGCGGCCGCGGCACGCACCGGATCCAAGGTCATCGCGGTGATCAGCCAGAGCTCCTTGTTGTAGGGCGTTCGCTGCAACAGTACCGGGTGGCGAGCGTCATCCGCCGGGCGATAGATATCGGCCCGCAACAGGGTGCCGTCACGCATCGGCATGGCCACGTTCTTGTCAATGATGATACTCACGGCAAATCACCTCCACTGGATGGGCTGCGTTTTTACTGATGGAGCTAAGCGTCCGTCGCGGTCGTGGCGACCACCCAACACGCCACATCGCTGCACGCGGCGCCTCGTGATGACGGACTCTAGCGCGGAACAGTTACCGGATCGCGACACCCATCGCGACCGCAATTCGTGTTGGTTGCCTATCCGCACAAGCAGCAAGTGTGCCGCTTCACCGGCGGGCAACCCAAAGTCGCTACCTACACATTCACTGGGTGACCGCCAGCAGCGATGCCGATCGCGCGCCGCGACGTCCGCCGTACCCGCGTGGTGGTAAGACAGGCAGTCAGCGCCAAAGTAACGACCATACCCACCCAGAAGCCTTCGACTCCCATCGGCTGACCCCAGACCGAGGTAAGGGCGAGGGAATAGGACAGCGGGAAGCCGACAATCCAATAGGCGGACAGCGCCAGCACCAGCGTGATGCGGGTGTCCTGGTAACCGCGCAGCGCACCATTGCCGCCGACGTTGATCGCATCGAATACCCGAAACGCCGCCGCATACATCAGCAGATGTGACGCCAGCGCGCGAACACCGGTGTCCTCGCTGTAAAGAGCGGCGATCGGTTCCCGAAACAGGATGACGACGCTGGCTTGCACCAAGGCGATCGTCGTCGTCAATACCAGCCCGGTTGCGCACACACGCCGGGCGTTGACCGCGTCGTGCTGGCCAATTGCGTTGGCGACCAGCACGGCGATCGCCTGACTGATGCCCAGGGGCACCATGAACATCATCCAGTCGACGGTGATGGCCACCGCGTGGCCACTGACAACGACCGCACCCAAGGGGGCAACCAACAGTGGAATCAGCAGGAAAAAGCCGCCCTCGGCGAGAATGGCGCCGCCGATCGGCAGACCGATGCGCAGGGTTTCGCGGATCACCGACCAGCGCGGCAGGCCGGCGGCGGCAAACAATCGATAGCGTGCGAAAGTGACGGAGAAGTGGGCGTACAAGGCCTCGCTGACGACGATCAGCAACACCACGATCAATGTCGCCCAACCGCAGCCGGCACCGCCCATGGCCGGCAAACCCCACCAGCCCTGCACCAGCGCGAAAGCCAACGGGATGTTCAGCGCAAAGCCGAGCACATTGAACAGCATCGCCGGGCGGGCGTGACCCATGCCCTCGAAGCTGGTGCGGAAGGCCAGCATGAAGGGCATCAAAAATCCGCTGCCGAGCATGGGCCACAGATAACCCCGCGCAATCGCCGCGATCACGGGCGTAGTGCCGATGTGGGCGAGAATGCCGATACCCACCGCGATGCAGGCGGCGGCGAACAGGCCGAGGGGTAGCGACAGCCACAGGCAATTCTGCAATTGTCGGCGCACGCCGACGAAATCACCGGCGCCGTGCGCCTGCCCGGTGATTGGCGAGTTGGCGAGCACAATGCCGATCACCAGCATAATCGAAAGGTTGAAAACCGTGCTGCCAAGGGTGACCGCGGCCAGATCGTCGGTGCTGGCGCGACCGGCAACCAGGATGTCGGTCACCGTCATGCCGACCACCGCGAGTTGCCCCAACGTAATCGGCAGCGCGAGGCGAAGCATGCGCAGGACATCCGCAGGGGCGAGGGCACGGTGGATGAAGGTGGCGGGCAAGGTTGGATTCCGTGTGGCAAGGGCGGGCATTTTCAATTATTTTGTCGGCCACCACTAGCCAACCTCGGCGGATCATTGGCCATGAACGACAATCTCCTCCATCCCTTGATCGTCGTCTTCGAAGTCATCGCGACGCTGGTGTTGCTCGCGATCATCCTCGGCGTCATTGCACTGGTAGTGATGTACCTGGTGGATATCAACCAGACCCAGCATGCGATCCGCCGCAACTATCCAATCATCGGTCGCCTACGCTATTTCCTCGAAAACCTCGGGCAATTCTTTCGCCAATACTTCTACGCGATGGACCGCGAGGAGATGCCGTTCAACCGCAGCCAGCGCTCCTGGGTCTATCGCGCCGCCAAAAAGGTAGACACCACGGTTGCCTTCGGCTCCACCCAGAGCATGAACACGCCGGGCACCCTGCTGCTGATACCCCACCCGTTCCCCACGCTGGAGGAAGATTCAGTCGCACCGCGAGTACTCACGATCGGGCCGCACTGTCGGCAGCCCTATCAGACCGCGTCTTTTTTCAACATCTCCGCGATGAGTTTTGGCGCCATCTCGATGCCCGCGGTCAAGGCGCTGTCGCGGGGCGCCAGCAAAGCCGGCTGCTGGTTGAATACCGGTGAGGGAGGCCTTTCTCCCTACCACCTCGAAGGGGGATGCGATCTCGTCTTTCAGATCGGCACCGCGAACTACGGCGTGCGCGACGCCAATGGCCTGCTGAGCGATGAGCGCCTGCTCGAACTCGCCAGCCGCCCCCAGGTGAAGATGCTCGAGATCAAGATCAGCCAGGGCGCCAAGCCGGGCAAGGGCGGCATTCTGCCCGCGGTCAAGGTCACCGAGGAGGTGGCGGCGATCCGCGGCATTCCCGCCGGCCAAAGCTCCATCAGCCCTAATGGCCATCTGGACATCCGAAGTGTCGACCAATTGCTCGACAAGATTGTCCACCTTCGCGAACTCACCGGCAAACCCGTCGGCTTCAAGCTGGTGGTCGGCAGCCTGGCGTTTTTTGACGAGTTGTTCACCGCCATCGACCAGCGCGGCGCCGACGTCTGCGCGCCCGATTTTATCACTATCGACAGCGGCGACGGCGGCACCGGCGCAGCCCCGCAAAGCCTGCTCGACAATGCCGGCCTGAGCATCCGCGAAAGTCTGCCGATGGTGATTGATAAACTCGCCGAGCACGGCCTGCGCGAGCGCATCAGGATCATCGCGGCCGGCAAGCTGGTCAACCCGGCCGATGTCTGCTGGGCACTCGCGGTGGGCGCCGATTTCGTGGTGTCCGCGCGCGGGTTCATGTTCGCCCTCGGCTGCATTCAGGCGATGCAATGCCACCAAAACACCTGCCCGACCGGCGTCACCACTCACGACCCGCATCTGCACAAGGGACTCGATCCCATCGACAAGGCGGAGCGGGTGGCCAATTATGTCAGTGGCATGGTGACGGAGGTCGGTGTCATCGCGCACTCCTGTGGGGTCCGCGAACCGCGCGAACTGACCCGCGATCACATGCACATCGTCGTCGAGATGGGCCAATCGGTACGACTGAGTGATTACTACGGGGCGCTCGCGCCGCGCCAATCCGCGCGCGTAGAGATCGCCGCGGTTGAGAAGATCGAGGAAAAAGAGGCGCGCTCGTCCGCCATCTAGTCGCGGTTCGGGTGCGACCAAAGCATCCGCAAGCTCCTGCGCCCGGCTGTAACAACCCAGCGTTGAAAGAGTCGTATTGCATCGGTCTTTGACCGGCCCGGCTCCCTCGCGACAGACTCGCCAAGGGCGAAACCAACACCGACATCACCGGAACACACCATGAACAGCCTTGTCGCCCGCTACACTTGTCTACACCGCGCGCTGTTTGACCGCCTCAAGTACCTCGACGGCATCGCGCCCTTGCTGCTGCGCCTCTACCTCGCCCCCATCATGATGGCGGCGGGCCTGCACAAATTTGTCCAGTTCGATGCCATGGTCGGCTGGTTCGGCGATACCGAATTCGGCCTCGGCCTGCCTGTACCCAGGCTGATGGTGACGCTCGCAGCGACCAGTGAACTGGTGGGCGGCGCGGCATTGCTGATTGGCTTCGCGGTGCGCTGGTTCGCGGTACCGCTGATGATCTCGATGGCCGTCGCCACCGCCACCGTGCACTGGGAACACGGCTGGTTTGCCATCGCCCCCGGCGATCCGGATACCAGCACCGCGAAAATTCTCGCCGCTGTCGGCATTCCCGCGGCCCAGCGCAGTCTCGACAACAGTATTGAAGTAGGTGAGCGCGTGGCTGCGGCAAAACGGCTGCTGAAAGAAAATGGCAACTACGACTGGCTCACCGAACGCGGCGGTTTTGTCATCCTCAATAACGGCATCGAATTCGCCGCCACCTACTTCATCATGTTGCTGAGCCTGTTCTTCACCGGCGGCGGACGCTTCTTCAGCGTCGACTACTGGCTGGCGCGACTGTATTGGCGCGACCGGCCAGCCACCGCCTGAAATCTGTCCGCAGCGTGTTGACGCGCCGTCGCCGTTGCCCTACCTGCACCAACTGGAGCCACGATGAAATTCAATCTGTTTGTCTACTGCACCGTGGGTCGCCGCGAGGAGCTCGAAGCCGGCATGGCGGGCAAAGACGCCACCCGCTACCGCCGCATGCTGGGCGAGCTCGCCGCTACCGTCCGTCTCGCCGACGACACCGGTTACTTCGGCTTCGGGCACCCCGAACACCATCTGCAAATCGAAGGCTTTGAAGCCGCCAACGACCCCTGCCTGATGGCGATGTGGTTCGGCCAGCACAGCAGGAAGCTGCGCATCATCCCCTGCGGATTCGTGTCCACCACCAACAACCCATTGGTCACCGCGGAAAAAATTGCGACCCTCGATTGCATGCTCGGCGGGCGCCTCGGTGTCGGCCTGGTGCGCGGCTATCAGGCGCGCTGGCTCGACAACTTCCGCATTCAGCCGCAATTGCAGGCGGTCGGACCCTGGAACGCCAAGAGCCCGGTCGACGAAGACAATCGTGAATACTTCGCCGAGTTCGTCGACATCGTGCTGAAGGCGCTGCGGGAGGACACCTTCCAGCACCGCGGCAAGTACTGGAATTTTCCCACTCCCGATTTTCGCAATCCCCACGATCACCCCGTCTACGCCAACTACGGCCAGGGCGTCAGCGCCGACATGCGGGTCGATCAAATCGGCATCGCACCGCGTCCCTGGCAGCGCGAAATTCCGCTGTATGGCGGCTTTTCCCACAGCCTGCGCTCGGCGAAATTCTGGGCCAAACACAAGGGCCGGCCCATTGTGCTCGCCGACAACCTGGACTTCCTGCAATTGCTGTGGCGGGAGTGGGGCGACGAAGCCAGGCGCTGCGGCAACGACTTCGCGCCAGCAGAACAGGCCTGCTGGGGCGGCGTCATGGTCTGCGCACCGACCGACGCCCAGGCCTGGGACTGGCACCAGGACATGGCCTGGATGTGGGACACCTGGATGAAACCTTTCGGCCAGGGCGTGCCGGAACTGCTCGTCGGTTCGCCGGAAACCCTCAAGCGCCGCATCGAAGCCGTCGGCAAGGCGGTGCCGCTGGACGAGGTGTTCCTGTTGCTGCCGCAGGCAATTCTGGCGCCGGAAAAACTCAACGCCTCCGTCGAACTCTTCGCCCGCGAAGTCATGCCGCATTTTGCGAACTGAGGTTGCGCGTCAAGCCCGGTGGTACGCCGAACTTCGATCGAGTGTGGCATTGAATTGGAGGCAGGAGTGGGAGGCAGTGAGTTGGAGGCAGTGAGTTGGAGGCAGTGACCAGCACGCTTAAACTATTGGTCAAACCGCGATCCGGCAGTAACCATAACAGTAACTATAGAAGATCCACATCGGCTCGGACTTTAACTCCACTCCCCGGCCTCCGGCCAGCGCGGACAAAAGGCGCCTTCATGGGCGTCTCTGAGTTTATGCCTCTCGACGGAGAACGTGAACCGGGGCCTGACGGGCTACTGAA
>JBPPNE010000213.1:0-2099 GCA_051306415.1 Porticoccaceae bacterium | reverse complement strand
GGTTCGCGACGCGGCAACCACGAGGTGATGATGCGCGGCACCTTCGCCAACGTGCGGATCAAGAACGAGATGGTGCCCGGCATCGAGGGTGGCTACACCCGCATGGCGGGCAGCGGCGAACAGCTGCCGATCTATGACGCCGCCATGGCCTATCAGCGTGCCGGCGTACCCCTGGTGGTGATCGCCGGTGCCGAATACGGCACCGGGTCCAGCCGCGACTGGGCCGCCAAGGGCACCCGGCTGCTCGGCGTGCGTGCAGTGATCGCCGAGAGCTTCGAGCGCATCCACCGCTCCAACCTCATCGGTATGGGCGTGCTGCCGCTGCAATTCTTGGCAGGTAACAATCGGCGTACACTGAAGCTGGATGGCAGCGAGATCGTCCACCTGCGCGGGCTCGACGCCTTGACCCCGGGCAAGCTGATGGAGATCGTGATCCAACGCGCGACCGGTGAACGAGTAGTCTGTACCCTGCGCTGTCGTATCGATACCGCCAACGAGATCGCTTATTTCGAGCATGGTGGGATTCTCCACTATGTGCTTGCCCAGCTTGCAGCTAGTTAACCGCTCACTAAACCTGTAACGACAATGGCCGCAACCCGTCAGGAAAGCGATAGCCTGGGCCCGATGGACATCCCCACCGAGGCGCTCTGGGGCGCGCAAACCCAACGCTCGCTGCAAAACTTCATCATCGGTGGACAGCGTTTCCCGATTGCGTTTATTCATGCGTTTGCGCTGGTTAAAAAGGCCTGCGCGCTGGCCAACCGCGAATTGGGGACATTGCCAGCAGCATTGTGCGATCTGATCAAAGTCGCCTGCGATGAAATCATCGCCGGTCAGCACGACGACCAGTTCCCGCTGGTGATCTGGCAGACCGGCAGCGGCACCCAAACCAACATGAACCTCAACGAGGTGATCGCGAATCGGGCCAACGAAGTCGCCGGCACCGGCCGTGGCAGCAGTCACCCGGTGCATCCCAACGATCACGTCAACCTTAGTCAGTCATCGAACGACGTGTTCCCGACAGTGATGCACGTCGCTACCGCAAATGCCCTGGAGCACGATTTACTGCCAGCGCTTGGCCGGCTGGAAACAGCGCTGGCAGACAAGAGCGTCGAATTTCGGGATCTGATCAAGATCGGCCGCACCCACCTGATGGATGCCACGCCCCTGACCCTGGGGCAGGAGTTTGGCGGATACGCCGCCCAGCTTGGCTACGCCCGGGAACAACTGCTGGCAGCGCAGCCTGCGGTACAGACGCTTGCCATTGGCGGTAGCGCCGTAGGCACCGGTCTTAATACGCCCCCCCATTGGGCGGAGACTGTGACCCGCCACATCAGCGCGCTCGGCGGCCTGCATTTCACCAGCGCCAGCAACAAATTCATGGCCCTGGCCGCCCATGATGCGCTGGTCGATTTTCACGGCCGACTGCGTTTACTCGCCACTGCGCTGTTCAAGATTGCGAATGATCTACGTCTTCTGGGCAGCGGCCCCCGCTGTGGCTTCGGTGAATTGCAGTTACCCGCCAACGAGCCCGGCAGTTCCATCATGCCGGGCAAGGTCAACCCCACCCAGGTGGAAGCTCTGACCATGGTCGCGGTGCAGGTAATGGGGAATGACGTCGCAGTCGGCTTTGCTGGCAGCCAGGGTCATCTCGAACTCAACGTCTACAAGCCGTTGATCGTCCACAATGTGCTGGGGTCGATTCGCCTGCTCGCCGACAGCATGAACAGCTTCAACGACCATTGCGCGGCGGGCGTCACCGCAAACCCTGAACAATTGGCGGCCCACGTCGAACGCTCATTGATGCTGGTTACGGCGCTAAATCCGGTCATTGGCTACGACCGTGCCGCCACCATCGCAAAGCGGGCATGGCAGGATGGATCCACCCTGAAGGCGGCGGCGATTGCTACCGGGTATCTTACCGCGGACGAATTTGATCAGCACATCGACGCGCGAAAAATGCTGGGATTAAACCCGATGTCAGATTCGTCGGATTAATCTACAAAGCAGAGCGCAGTAACCATTCGCGATCCGCCGGAGAAGATCTGTTAAAAGAGGGCTAGAGTAGCTCTCGCAGAAAGGGTCACAAGCTTCAATCT
>JBPPNE010000212.1:0-2189 GCA_051306415.1 Porticoccaceae bacterium | reverse complement strand
AATATGGGTCTGCTGATGGCATTGTCGTTCGGCTACGAAGACCCGGCGGTGGCGGCCAACCGTACCCGGGTGCCGCGCGCGCCGCTGGAGCAGGAAGTGCGGTTTGTGGACTGAGCAGTTGTGGACTGCGGTGGAGGCGCTGACGCGAGATTTTGGCGGCTTCTAGTCGCCTTCTTCAGTGATGTGCTAATGAAAGACTTGACCCCTTTTTTGTGACCCCTTTTTTGGTGCTAATGAAAGACTTGACCCCTTTTTTGGTGAATGACACCCAAGTTGCTGTTCACCCAAGACAGGCCGCGAACGATGCGCAGCAACGCTTCTATTTTTTTGGTCTTTGTCAGCCGTGGAAGCGAGTGCGCCAAATCGCCATTAGGCATCCATGTCGCCAAGACGCAAGGCAATTCATTGAGGCGAACTACAGCCAAGGCTTCGCGATAAGGTCGCAGGACGACGCGGCAATCCACACTTTCAGCTCATCAAGAAAGCGATCTATGGTCGTTTGCTCAGCGACAAAATCTGGTCGTATGCCTTTGAGCGCAAACTCTTGCCTTGTTTCCGGATGCAAGAAGTGAATGCAGACTCCCATGCCACCGGCAAAGATACCTTTCACGACAAATGTGGAAGATTCGTTAGATATATGAGTCGCAAGCTCAGGTAGCTCTATGGAGCATCCAATGCGCATATGGTCAAAATTCAGCATGTTAGGCACTTTGTTGTACCGGCATATCCTTTTCCATTACCACGACCTCTCGATTTAAGAAGAACCAAGCCTGAAAAAAATGCGGCAAAAATTTAACTGTGGCGCCCAACGTTCGAATTGTGCGGCGCCGACAGGCGTCCGCACCAATGAGTAGTTATGCCTGGGAAGCATCACTTAGCTGCCACTTTTTGCTTAGTTTCTCTATTGCTCTCTCATAATCGAGGTTAATTTGTCTTTTCTTCGCATCCGCATCGAGGTTAATTTGTCTTATGTCCGCATCCCTCTTCGCTAAAGTAGTCTTCGTCAATTCGTTCGTAGTTTCGAGTATATGTAAAGCAGATAAGTAAATGCTATAGAATTTCGTGAGATTGTCCGAAACTACTTGGACAAAGGCGATCATTCTCTCAGCCCCAGGTGCATGAGTTTCTAAAGTAAGATTACTGAATAGGAGTTGGAGCGTTTCGTTTCTTTCATCCCAGAGTTTTATTTCCATTTCTAAGCCCTCCCGCTGCTTTTTAATGGAAGCAATTAGGGCTGTGTTTTGTTCGGCCTGTTCCCCTTGCAGGGGTAGCATAGTCTGCTTAAGCTCAACAAGTTTATACCTGGCTGAAATCATCTGAGCTTCATTATTCTTGTCGTTCAAGTCTGAAATCTTCCGGGATAAATGATCTCTCCTTTGGAGGAATTCAAGCCGTCTACTTTTTTTGTACGTCTTGGCAATAAACACGGAATTAATGATAGCGACTATCAAAGTAAAGATGGCGATTGACAAGGCACCAATAGCGACCTTTATTGCTGGTTCCATAAAACGTTCCTCCCACGCAAACGGAGTCCACGCAAACGGGGTCAAGTCTTTCGTTATCACATCGCAAACGCGCAAACGGGGTCAAGTCTTTTATTATCACATCACTGATGCAAAGCTAAATGGGCCAGGGTCGAATTGATTTCCACTAAGCCCAAGCGCGTCAGCAACTCATCCAT
The DNA here is from genome assembly GCA_051306415.1 of Porticoccaceae bacterium. Taxonomy (GTDB): domain Bacteria; phylum Pseudomonadota; class Gammaproteobacteria; order Pseudomonadales; family Porticoccaceae; genus CBDDRG01. The sequence continues at coordinate 508 of JBPPNE010000212.1, read as the reverse complement.
CGCGCCAATGATACGGTCGCCGTCTTGTGCCAGTGTCGCCAACTTTTCACCTAGGGAAACGATTTCCAGCGGGTGCAGCACCACTTCTATTCCTTCGACCGTGAAAGCCGGATTCAACGATAAACCGATAAACGCTGTGGAAGTATCAAGATTGCTGCGGCGCACCAAGGGGACCACGACTCGGCGACGGTAGCTATCAAACAGTGATGCTTGAACGATGACCACATAGGGGATGGCGTTCCGTTGTTTTCCGATATTCCGATGAACATCAAACTGCGCCATTACAGGGTCGAGTGTTCATCGACAAACGAGCCGGAACGCTCGTTGAAAGAATTCCGTGCTTATGCCGCGACCTCGGCACGATGCGTTTTTTCTTACCGCGCGTTGTGCTGTTTCTGCACGTATTCAGCCAGTAGTTGCTCGACTACACCGGAGAGATTGGTCGTCATTGCTTTTGCTTGAGACACCAAGTCTTCGTTGAGCGTCAGGTTGACCGCGCGCTTACGTG
>JBPPNE010000211.1:0-5857 GCA_051306415.1 Porticoccaceae bacterium | reverse complement strand
GACACGTGCATCGGATAGACATGCTCGGCGGGATCGACACAGACGTCGAGAAACACGACCCGATCCTTGTGGCTGAAGCACTCGCGCATGCGCTCTTCGAGCTCCTCAAAGCGGGTGACGCGGATACCGACGTGGCCGTAGGCTTCGGCCAGCTTGACGAAATCGGGCAGCGAGTCCTCGTACGTTATTTGCGAGTAACGACTGCCGTACTGCATGTCCTGCCACTGCTTGACCATGCCCAGGGACTGATTATTGAGGTTGATGATTTTCACCGGCAACTGGTGCTGGGTGCACGACGACAGCTCCTGAATACACATCTGGATGCTGCCCTCGCCGGTGACACAGGCGACATCCGCGTCCGGATGGGCCATCTGCACACCCATGGCCGCCGGCAAGCCGTAGCCCATGGTGCCGAGGCCACCGGAATTGAACCACTGCCGGGGCTTGTCAAACAGATAGTATTGCGCGGCAAACATCTGGTGCTGCCCGACATCGGAGGTCACATAAGCTTTGCCGGCAGTCACCTTGTAGAGAATCTTGATGACATCCTGCGGTTTGATCAACTCACTGCCGCTAGGCTCGTGGCGCGGCGCGGTATAGAGGCCATGGCGGGCGCGCCACTCATTGAGCTGCCGCCACCAACTGGTGAGCGCAACCTCATCCACCACCCGGCGACTCTCGCCGATCAGCTCAAGCATGTCATCGAGCACACTGGCGCAGGGGCCAACGATCGGGATATCCGCCGCCACCGTTTTGGAAATGGAGGTGGGGTCGACGTCGAGGTGAATGATTTTCGCGTTCGGGCAGAAGCGGTCGGGCGTATTGGTCACCCGGTCGTCAAAGCGGGCACCGACGGCGAAAATCACATCGGCGTGGTGCATCGCCGTGTTCGCCTCAAAAGTGCCGTGCATGCCCAGCATGCCGATAAACTGCGGGTCGCTGCCGGGAAAGCCGCCGAGGCCCATCAGGGTGTTGGTGACCGGGTAGTTCAATCGACGGGCCAGCTCGGTGAGCTGTGTCGAGGCATTCCCCAGAATCACCCCGCCGCCGGCATAGATGACCGGGCGCTTGGCCGCCAGCAACAGCTCGACGGCGCGCTTTATTTGGCCAGAATGACCTTTTGTAACAGGCTGATAAGAGCGAATTTTAATCTTATCTGGAAAGTTGTAGGGGACCCGATGGTTAGGGTCGGTAACATCCTTTGGAACATCGACAACAACGGGGCCGGGGCGCCCTGAGCCGGCGATATAAAATGCCTTGGCGATGGTCGCGGCGATATCCTCGGCGCGCTTGACCAGAAAACTGTGCTTCACGATCGGCCGCGAAACACCGATCATGTCGGTTTCCTGGAAGGCGTCGTAACCGATTTTCTCCTGCGCGACCTGTCCGGAGATAACGACCACGGGAATCGAATCCATATAAGCGGTGGCGATACCGGTAATCGCGTTGGTCGCGCCCGGCCCGGAAGTGACCAGCACCGCGCCCACCTGACCCGTGGCGCGCGCATAGGCGTCGGCCGCATGCACCGCCGCCTGCTCGTGGCGGACCAGGATGTGATTTACCTCCTGCTGCCGGAATAGCGCGTCGTAAATGTGGAGCGCCGCGCCACCGGGATAACCCCAAAGATGCCGCACGCCCGCATCCCGCAATGCACGGATAACGATCTCGCCGCCCGACAGTAATTCCACGTTTTCAGCCCTCGCCTTATCGCAAACCACCAACCGCAAACCATCGACCGCAACCCGCCTCGGACTGCGCCGGGGCTGGACAGGAGGGGGAACTGCGACGCTGTGACATCAGGTTGGCTGGAGCAACACCGCAGTCACCGCCAAGGGCGTGGATCGAACTGCCGGCAGAGAGCAATGCTGGTAGACATCACCCTATTCTTGATGACCAGCGAGCGCTGTTTACGCCCACCTGGCAACTTAACTTCGTCAAAAATCGCGCAGCGACGCTCCGCGAAGGGCGGTCAATTTATCACTTCCTCCCAAGCTGTCAACCGTTACTAGAGTTTTTTCCCCTCAGCCTGTAACCTGAACGTGCAATTGCCGCTCCCCTTGGGCGATCAAACGAGGCGGTAGAACAGCCGGCACCCATGGATCAATGACGCAAGGAGTTCCCACCCATGACCAGAATCCTCACCCTTATCGGGCTGCTTTTTCTAATGACCGCGACGACCGCCGCTCACGCCGGCAAGTTTTACAAGTGGACCGATGATAGCGGTGTTACCCACTACACCGCCAAACCGCCGGAAGACCGCACGGCAGAGACGATTAAACTCAAATCGGTTAAGCCCGCTACGGCCGAGAAGAACAAGCCAGATACAGCGGACGAAAACGCCGCCGCCGTTAATCAGGCCCCCGAAATACCTATCGGGCAAGTACAGGCACCGCAACCGGCCAGAGTGTCCCAACAAGAAGCGCAGAATTGCGCTATCGCGCGGAGAAATCTGGAAACCCTGAAAACCCGAACCCAGATTCGAGTGAAAGATGAGCTAACCGGCGAATATCGCTATTCCTCGACCGACGAACAGTCCGCCGCCAAGACCAACGCGGCGGAAAAAATCAAGCGCTACTGCAAGTGACACCGGTCGCGCATCTGCTCCTCAGGTGCGCTGACTCGATGGATAGCGCCGCCAGAAGACTGAACTCGGGCCTGATACCACCAACGGACACACATCGAATTGTCCGGGGCGGCGCCCGGCACATACCTGCGTCCAGGCAGCACACCATCGTTTTACTGCCACCAGGATCACGGCCAATGCGAGAACTAATCTCCCAGTCAATTTAAATATTTTCAATGAGTTGATGTAAATTTCTATAGCGTTATATGGACTATCTGCCTCTGTTTCACAACCTGCGCCAACGCCGCTGCCTGGTGGTAGGTGGCGGCCCTGTCGCCCTGCGCAAACTGCAAGTGCTGATCGAAGCCGGAGCCCAGGTGCACGTGGTGGCACCCGCCATTGGCAACGCCATTCACGCACTCGCCACGGCGGGAATGGTCACTACCTCCGAGCGTGCATGGCGGGAGGATGACCTCGCAGGCGTCGCGCTGGTGATCGCAGCCACCGATGACCCCGGCCTCAACAGACGCGTTTCCGTTGCCGCTCAGCTCGCCAACATTCCGGTCAATGTGGTCGACAACCCGGATCTCTGCACGGTCATTTTTCCTGCCATTGTGGATCGCTCGCCGATCCAGATCGCTATCAGCACGGGAGGCACGGCACCCGTTCTCGCACGCCTGTTACGCACCCGACTCGAAACCCTGCTGCCCGCCGGCTACGGCAATCTCGCTCGCCTCGCCGGTAAATTCAGGGATCGGGTGAAGGTCGCGCTTCCCCACGAAATCGAGCGCCGAGCCTTTTGGGAGCAGGTGTTTCAAGGCCAAATTGCCGAGCTCGTCTATACCGAGCACACTATTGAAGCGGAAGACATGCTGGCTGAACTGCTGGTCACGAGGCAGCGTGGTCCCATAGGAGAGGTGTATCTGGTCGGCGGCGGTCCGGGTGATCCGGATCTGCTCACCTTTCGCGCCCTGCGCTTGATGCAGCAGGCGGACATCGTGCTGTACGATCGCCTGGTGTCGAAAGAAGTTCTCGCCATGGTGCGCCGGGATGCCGAGCGCATCTACGTCGGTAAGACCGTCGGAGATCACCCGGTAACCCAGGACAACATCAATCTGAAGCTGGTTGAATTCGCCCGCCAGGGCAAACGGGTGCTGCGCCTCAAGGGCGGTGATCCCTTCATTTTTGGTCGTGGCGGCGAGGAGATCGCCCATCTCGCCGATCAGGGTATCCCGTTTCAAGTGGTGCCCGGCATTACCGCGGCTTCTGGCTGTGCGAGCTATGCCGGCATTCCACTCACTCACCGCGACTACGCCCACTCCGTGCGCTTTATCGCCGGCCACAAAAAAAGCGGTGAGCTGGAACTGGATTGGAAAACTCTGATAACTCCAGGTCAGACGCTTGTATTTTATATGGGACTCAATGGACTAGAGTCTATTTGCGATAATTTAATTAAGAATGGAATGGCCGTCGATACTCCTGCTGCCTTGATCGAAAAAGGCACCACCCCCCGCCAGCGCGTGTTCGTCGGCGACCTGCGGACGCTGCCCGGTCGCGCTCGCCGAGGCGGTGCCAAGGCACCCACCCTGATCATTATCGGCCAGGTCGTGCGCTTGCGCGACAAGCTGTCATGGTTCGGCACCAAAGCGGGAAGCCCTTCGATAACACCCACAGAATTCTGACCAATCCAACCTTGGGAGTCACAATGTCATCTTACGACTATGATTTATTTGTGATTGGAGCTGGATCCGGCGGCGTCCGCGCGGCGCGGATGTCCGCCCAGTACGGCGCCAAGGTCGCCGTCGCCGAGGAGCAACAACTCGGCGGCACCTGCGTCAATGTCGGCTGCATTCCCAAAAAGCTCTTCGTCTATGCCGCCGCATTTCGGGAGGAATTCGCCGCGGCGGCGGGATTTGGCTGGACGCTCGCAGGCGACACCTTTCACTGGCCCACCCTGCGGGACAACAAGGATCGGGAGATCGCCCGCCTCAATCGCGTCTATGGCGACCTGCTCGGCAATGCCGGCGTCGATCTGCATGTCGGCAAGGCAGTGATTCTGGATCCCCATCGAGTCGCAGTGAACGGGCGCTCCTGGTCGTGCCGGCATATTCTGATCGCCACCGGTGGCCAACCCCAGGTGCCGGAGTTTCCCGGCCGCGAGCACGTCATCACCTCCAACGATGCGTTCCACTTGGAGCGCCTGCCCGCAAAAATCCTCATCGTCGGCGGCGGTTACATCGCGGTGGAGTTCGCGGGGATTTTTCACGGCCTCGGCGTCGAAACCCATGTCGCCTATCGTGGCGATCTGTTCCTCCGGGGCTTCGATGAAGATCTGCGCACTACGCTGGCCGAGGAGATGGCCCACCAGGGCGTCCACCTGCACTTCAATACCGACATCGACCGTATCGACCCGACTGCCGGTGCACTGAAAATCAGCTTGCATGACGGCCGCGAATTGACTGCTGACGCGGTGATGTATGCCACGGGGCGCAAGCCCAACATCGCCGGTCTGGGGCTGGAAAACACCCGGGTAGCAACCAATGACCGTGGTGTGATCACTGTCGATGACCAGTTCCGCACCGCCGAGCCATCGATTTTTGCCCTCGGCGATGTCATTGGCCGCGTAGAGCTGACGCCGGTCGCCATCAAGGAGGCCATGGTGCTCGCCGACAACCTGTTTCGCGGCGGCTGCGGCACCATGGCCTACGACAATATTCCCACCGCTGTCTTTAGCCAGCCCAATATGGCGACCGTCGGTTTGACCGAGGCAGCAGCGCGAGCCACCCATGGCGAAGTGCGCGTATACCGATCGCGCTTCCGGCCTCTGAAGCAGACCCTCGGCGGTGGCGAAGGCAAGACCTTGATGAAACTGATCGTCGACGCCGCCAGCGATCGCGTCGTCGGTTGCCACATGCTCGGCGAAGGTGCCGGAGAAATCATTCAGGGCATCGCCATCGCCATCAAGGCGGGCGCCACCAAAGCGGATTTCGATAGTACCGTCGGTATTCATCCCACGGCTGCGGAAGAATTTGTCACGCTGCGTTGAGGATATCCGGCAGGCGCCGAATCGCGAATTCAGCGCCATCAGTGGTGGCGAGACTGCGTTGACAACAGGTTCGCGCGCCAGACACGACGACCCTGCACTTCGGCGACCAGCAATGCCTTGGCTTTCCAGTTGCCTCCAGTCGCCAGCCGTCATAGGATGTTGACGGGACGCAGGAACACGGGGAATTGCTGAATCCCACCGTGCGCGGTGTGGAAATTCACATCCGCAGCCTTTCCCGCTGACAAATC
>JBPPNE010000210.1:0-6876 GCA_051306415.1 Porticoccaceae bacterium | reverse complement strand
GTGCCGTCGCCCAGATTCTGAAACACGTGAGGCGTGCTGGTGAAAGGCGCCTGGCCGATCCATGACGCACCTTCGCCGCCCATCTGGGTGAAGGTCTCGGTATTGCGATCCATCCAGGTGACCATGTAATGGCAGCCGATGCCGGCGAGCGCGCGGCTCCCCTCGGGCACCTTGGTGGAGGTGTTGTGGGGGCAGCCCGCGCAGTACCAGGGCTGGCGTTTGGGCAGCGCGGTCGCGACGGCTTGGCGAGACTGCCTGTCCTGAAGTCTGGCGAGGCGCTCCCGCAGCCGCTCGCTGCCAGCGACGCCGGCCAGGCGTGCAACGATGGCGCCGGCGATCTGTTCCGGACTTAGCTCGCCGGCATTGCTCAGCAGGAAGGCGCCAGTTTCGTCACTTTTGCCGACGACGCGCGGGCGTTTGCCCTCTGGCAGGTGATAAAACTGGCTTTTGATCTGCTCCTCAATCAGGCCGCGCTTTTCCTCGACCACCAATACCTCGTCGAGTCCAGCGGCGAATTCCCGCACGCCTTCCGGTTCCAGCGGCCAGCTCATGGCGACCTTGTAAACGCGCAGACCGAAGTCCGCCGCGGCCGTCGCGTCAATGCCGAGTTCGTCCAGCGCTTCCAGGGTATCCAAGTAGGATTTGCCGGTGGTGACGATGCCGAGCCGGGGCCGCGGACTGTCGATGACGACGCGATCGAGACGGTTGGCACGCGCGAACGCCAGCGCAGCCCGGATTTTGTCGCGCTGTAGCCGCAGCTCCTGGTCGATCGGCGCGTCCGGCCAGCGCACGTTGAGGCCGTCGGCGGGCAGCGGGCAATCCGTCGGCAGCACAATCTGCACCCGGTCCGGGTCGAGGGTCGCGGAAATCGCCGCGTCCATGTTCTCCGGCGTGGTTTTCATGCCCACCCAGCAGCCGCAGTAGCGCGACAGCTCCCAGCCGAAGACACCGAGGTCGAGCACATCCTGCACCCCCGCGGGGTTGAGCACCGGCATGCTCGCGGCAATGAACATGGGTTCGCTCTGGAATGCCAGCGTCGAGGACTTGCACAGGTGATCGTCGCCGACCACCGCCAGCACGCCACCGAACCGCGATGTGCCCGCATTGTTGGCGTGCTTGAAAGCATCCATCGCCCGGTCGAGACCGGGGCCCTTGCCATACCAGAGACCGAACACACCGTCGTAGTTGGCGCCGGGGAACAGATTGACCTGCTGGCTACCCCAGAGCGAGGTCGCTGCAAGCTCTTCGTTGACACCGGGCTGGAAGTGGATGTGGTGTTGCTTGAGATGCTCGCCGGCACGCCACAGCGCATTGTCGAGACCACCGAGCGGCGAGCCGCGATAGCCGGAGATAAAGCCCGCGGTGTTGAGCCCACGCGCGAGATCGCGCTGCCGCTGCAGCATGGGCAGGCGCACCAGCGCCTCGATCCCGGTCAGATAGGCGCGGCCCCGCTCCAGCGTGTATTTGTCATCGAGTGTCACCGGCATAACGTCTGCCTCGGTTGCAGCACTGGCTGTGTGGGAGTGACTTGAAGTCAACTTGAAGTCTAACCGATTAGACCGCGCGGATAATGGTTTGTTGAGCGCAGGGTCGGCACACACCAAGCACGGCAAGGCGAAGGCGTTGCTGTCGCTGGAACCAGCCAGCAAGGTTTCCGAGAGATTTTCTAGCTGCGGTCGCCGCGTCGCCAGGCGATGACGCCAGTGATTGCGAGAAGCACAAACAGTCCAGCCATGGCATCCACGAGGTAGATTCCCCAGCTGCCCAGAATGCGTCCGCTGTGGATATCCAGAAGAATGCGCTCCAGCGTGATCGAGTCGCCCGCCACGAAGGGCGCCAGTGACACTGTGAGCCGGGCGGGCAGCGGTTGCGCCGCCGACCACGAAACTCCTGCCGGCGCGGCGACGGCGATGAAGGTCAATGCATCGAGGGCCGAGGTAAAGTGCTGCGCCCGCGCCTGCAGAAATAACTGGCCAGCGCCGCCGCCGATGCGCTCGACGGGTGTCGGCAGCGAATGAGCGCTGCCGATGCGCTCGATCACCTCGCCACTGTGGGTGAACAGCACAAGTTCGCCGGTGCAGGCGACGATGATCTGCTCCTCGGTTCGCAGCGCGCCAACCAGCGAGCCCTGGCAATCTCCCACTGACCGAAGGTCGAGAAACAGCTTGCCACCGAGTTGACTCAGCCAGCTCTGATCCAGCGGGTAGCCATCAATTTCGCCAGGTAGTGCAATGCCATACCAGCGCAACAGGAGTGGCGAGCGCAACGCCAGCCGATCCCACTGCCAATGGCCACTGTGGTTCAGACAAAACCCGGTGGCGGCGAGCACCAGCACAAACAACGCCGCAGTCAGGCCGATGCGGCGGTGCCAGCGTTTCAGGGCATCGTTACGTTTATTGGTCGGCTGGCGCCGCATCGGCCACGACCAATGAATGGAAATAGAGCGCAAGGCGAGCAACCTTACGCATCGCACGCACTGACAGCGTGGCCCCGGTGATACCATCAACGGTGCCATCGAGCTCGTTGGAATCACCGGTTAGACCGACGCCGAGAAACTGGCGAGTGAAGAACGCATGGCGGATTTCGTCGCCGCGGCTCTCGCGGAATGCCAACACCCGAATCTGTGCGATGGCGCCGTCCCGCACCACGACCCCGATGGTAATGGGCTCGGTTTTGCCGATCTCATCCAGAATCCAGGCGGTCGCCATGCCCTGCCGCCAGTAGCGAACCCGCAGCAAGCCGAGCGGATGATTGAGTATCCGCTCGGCTTGCTGACGCTGCTCCTCGTTCAACCAGAGCATTGATACCCCGGTTTGGCCGCCGCCGAACGCCTCCGCGAGAAACTGCTCGGGCTGCAGATCGGTACCCTTGGCTTGGGCAATCTCCGGCAGCAGCAAAAGCCACCAGACAGCAACGCAAATTGATTTCTTCAAAGTCAGAACCATTCCCCTCGTGTCACCGTACTGCTTGCACAAACCTGAAAAGTTCCGTGAAAATCGTTAGTGCCACGAAGTCCCCGCATGCGCGAGCTAGAAACTCCAGCCGATACCGAGGTTGAACGAATCCCCGGTGCCATTGCTCTGATCAATCAAATCGGCCTTCAGCACAACATGCTCCACCAGCCAGAAGTTGACACCAATATCAAATTGATCCACCTCGGTGTCCGCGCTGCCGCCGGCCGCGGTGTCCCACTGGCTGTAGCGGGCAAACACCCCGAATCGTGGCGTCAGCCTGTAGGATGGCTCGACGTACCAACCGGTCTGCTCGTCCCTACCGATGGCTTCGGCCTGGTCGTTGTCTATATCCCAGCGGGCGTAGAGGGCGCGCAAACCAAACGGACCCGTCTGGTAGACGGCGTGCGTTTCGTACAGGGTCGCCGGCGCCTTGTCTGCGCCTAACCCCTGCAACAGATCCTCTTGGTAACTCACCGCAACGGCCAGTTCAAGGCCAGGCACGCCGGTGTATTTGAGGCGCCCGGTATAAGCCAGCGCCTCGGCGACGGCCTCCGAGGACTTCTGACGTCCACCGCGAATGTCAAACGCCTTACTGCCGGTCGCATCGTTTTTGAACCCGCTATGCACGCCGATATCATAGCTAAACCCGGGCGCGATCTGGCCATCGAGCATCACCCCGGATTCCCACCAGGTGGCCGGGATGATATTGCGCTCGACGTTGTTGCGCTCGACGCCATAGAAGGTATCCGGCTCATGGGTTTCATTCAGGATGCCGACGGGAATCAGAAAAAGTCCCAGCTTGGCGCCATGGTTGTCGGCGTAATCCCAATCAATATAGGCTTGCTCAAGTTCAGCTTCTCCCTTTTTGCCTTCGCCGGCGATCGAATGCTCGATTTCGATCTCGGAGAAAAAGAGCACATCGTCAGTGAATTTGTGCCCCAGGAACATCACAAATCGATGGAGGTCGATCTCATCGGTGCCACCGTTTTTCTTGTTGTTGTAGTGAATCTCGCCATAACCGCCAACGTGGGTGCGTTGGGCGACGTCGGCCACCTTGGCATAGGTAGAATCCGGCCCCGCAACATTCTGGACTTTGCTGGCCGTCTCCTCGACGGCGGTTGCGGTGGCCTCGACTTTGTTATCCGTTTTGCGAAGCTCAGCCTTCAGCGCCTCGATTTCCGCTTGCTGTTGCTGCAGCAATCGAACCACGTCGGCCATGGTAGGCGATGCCGGCAAAGGTAACGAGTCTGCGTAGGCTTGTGGGCCGAACACCAGCATGGAGCCCAGCGCAATGGTGAGCAGAGATTTGTTCATGTGAGATATCCTTCAAGGTTGACGGGCACATCGACTAACGATGCCCGTAAATAGTGAATACGGTCTAATGTGGATGCTGAGGGCTGTGGTTAGACGTAGGGATTTTAGTATTATTAGATCTTAAATACAATTGCCTATCATCTGCATTATTGTTCGCAAGCAGATGTGCTGCCCGGACAGCAGATCAGCCGCTGGATAACCGATAAGGCTTGAACGCCTGGATTTGCGAATCCGCTGGAGCGCCACGCCTTCACCCGAAATCCTGTTGGAGGTGTCGCAGCCACAGTAGATGCTGCCTGCTCAAGGCTGATCTGACGATCAACGAGAGATGACGGTGGCTGTTACCGCAGAGCGCGTTATCGAGAATAAGCGCCACCTGGCGTTTGCGTTCTTGACGCGGATCAAGGTCTGCAAAGTAAGCGATGGCGGCTAGCAGAAAGCACCAAACCTCGTGGCTAGCTAAAAAAAACGCGCCTGGGTTGGCGCAAACCTCAATCAACAGTTGAATCGAGGCTTAATCCAGACGTGTCGATGGTGGCTACCGCTACCGGCTTGCGCTCCTCGGGCTTCAGCAGCTCGACACCCGGCGGCTCAATCTGGAGGGCGCCGATATCGACCACCGTGACCGTCACCGCGGACCGCTCTTCCGGTTGCAGCAGGTCGGCGCCCACGGGCGTCAGCGTCCACCCCCGCGTGACGGCAGCTGTCTCCGTGGCATTTTGAACCGGCTGCGCTACAGGTTGCGGCAGCGACGAAGAAACCGGTGGGACTGACTGGCTCGGCGACGCGGTATCTGCGCTGTCGGTGGCGCGCAATTCGACCAGGGCTCCGGCCTTGGCGAGAGCTTCCTGGTAACGTCGGGCCGCATCGATATCGAGGTTGCGGCGGATCGCCACCGGACGCCCGGAAAACAACTGGTTGATCCGCTCGTCATCAACCTTGAATAACTCCTTCAATCGTTCTTTGACATCCGCTGGGCGATGACCGGAAGCGACCTTGCCGCGAAAAAAGACATCCATCCGTGTTTCATCCATGATTCCACCCGCCGTGATTTCAGTGGCTACTGACTACCTCACCCCGAACACTGCGGGGGAGACCTTGCGAGCTCAGCGCGTACATCAGCTCTTTATCGAAGTCATTGACGCCTAGCCCAGAACGCTCAACCTGCGAATTTCTGCCACAGCAGCAATCCCCACACCAACACAACCACCGCCATCGCCAACAGCACCGCCGCGGAGCCCTGGTCTTTCGCCCTTCCCGCCAGTTCGTGGCGCTCCAGGCTGAACAGATCGACAACCGACTCCACCGCGGAGTTCAGCAACTCGACAATCAACACCAACAGCAAAGTGCTCAATAACACAGCCAACTGAAGGTGGTTCTCGGCAATCCAGAACGCCGCCGGCGCGAGTACCAACGCAAGCACCACTTCAACCCGAAACGCCTCTTCGTGGCGAAAGCAGGCCAGTAGACCCTGTAGCGAATAGCCGGTGGAGGCGATCAGACGACGATAGAGTACCCCAGTCCAGCCGGGCCTTGTGTGTTCCGGGGTCAATTCCGGTCTCCGTCGTGATTGAGCTGTTGATGCCTTGCTATCCCCGGAACCACTTCTGCCGCCGTCACCAGTTTCGCTGGAACACCCACCACCGTGGTGTGCGCCGCTACCGGATTCAGCACCAGGCTGCCAGCACCGATCTTCGCACCGGCGCCGATTTCAATATTGCCGAGGATTTTGGCTCCCGCTGCAATCATTACGCCGCGGCGAATTTTCGGGTGGCGGTCACCGATCTGGTTGCCGGTGCCACCGAGGGTGACCGAGTGCAGCATGGAGACGTCGTCCTCCACCACCGCGGTTTCGCCGATCACGATGCCGGTGGCATGATCGAGCATAACGCCACCGCCGATGCGCGCCCCCGGGTGAATATCGACGGCGAAAATCTCGGAGCCCAGATTCTGCCAATAGAGTGCGAGCGCGCGGCGCTGATTGCGCCACAGCCAATGCGCCACCCGATGTACCTGCAGCGCGTGAAAGCCCTTGAAATACAGCAGTGGCATCAGAAAGCGGTCGCAGGCCGGATCGCGCTCGCGGTGAGCGTGGATGTCCCGCCGCATATTCGCCGCAATACGGGAATCGGCGGCCATCGCCTCGACAAAGACGCGACGAATGACCAGCGCGGAAATCACCGGGCTGCCCAGCAAGCCGGCAAGGTTGTGGATCAACGCGGATTCCAGCGATTCCTGACTCAGCACCGCGGTATGAAAATAACTGGCGAGGGCGGGCTCCAGGCTGGCCGCCTCTCGCGCCTCAGCGCAAATCTGCTGCCACAGCGGATCCTGATTCTGCGCCGGATGACTCCATCGTACGGTCATAGCTTGCGGCCCTTTAAACGCTGCTGACTATGGCCGATCGCGCCACCGGTTTCAATCTGGCACACGGACAAAGCGGGCAAAAATTTCCTCCAGGGAAGCGATCACCACCGTCTTGAGGGCGATGTCGATCGGATTCAACATCCGCGCGACCAACTCCGGGCTCAACAAGCGCTGGAAATCGCGCGCCAGCGGCCGGTAGCTCAAATGCCAGGGCTCGGGGGCAACGCCGCCGCGGTCGACA
>JBPPNE010000209.1:0-2398 GCA_051306415.1 Porticoccaceae bacterium | reverse complement strand
ACCTGCGACTGTGACGGCAAGCTCGACCACTTTGCCCACCCCGAGGGCGCCCGCAACACGCTGTCGGTGCATCCGTTGCAAGACGGCGAGGAATATTATCTGGCGGTTTTTCTCGTCGGCGCCTATCAGGAAACCCTGGGCGACCTGCACAATCTGTTCGGCGACACCAATGTCGCCAACGTGCGCATCAACGACGACGGCAGCTTCGATTTCGTCCACGAGCTGCACGGCGACAGCATCGCCGATGTGCTGAGCTATGTGGAATACGACCCCAAGAAACTCTACGAACGCTTTCGCGCCACCGCCGAGCAGGCCGTCCGCGACCGCAAGATCAGCGTCGCTGAACGCCAGCAAGTGCTTGGCGCTTTTTCCGAGAGTCTGCGCGGTTATACCTATTTCGAGCGCTGAGCCCATCTGCCCGCCACCAGCGGCAGCCACCAGCAAAGGCAACGGGGGAACACCATGGCCAAAGTTCTGATCATTGGCGCCGGCGGCGTCGGCGGCGTGGTCGCCCACAAGTGCGCGCAGGTGCCCGCGGTATTTTCAGAAATTCTGCTGGCGAGCCGCACCGAGGCGAAATGCCAGAAAATCGCCGCGCAGATTCGCGCCAAACACCCCGACGTCGCAATCGACACCGCGGCTGTCGATGCCGACAAGGTGCCGGAACTGGTCGCATTGATCGAACGGGAAAAGCCCGCATTGGTCATCAATGTCGCGCTGCCGTACCAGGACCTGTCGATCATGGATGCCTGTCTGCAAACCGGCGTGCACTACCTCGACACCGCCAATTACGAGCCGCTGGATGAGGCGAAATTCCAGTACAGTTGGCAGTGGGCCTACCAGGATCGGTTCCAGCAGGCTGGCCTGATGGCGCTGCTCGGCTCCGGCTTCGACCCCGGCGTCACCAATGTCTACACCGCCTATATCCAGAAACATCTGCTCAACGAGATTCACGAGCTCGACATCATCGACGCCAATGCCGGCAGCCACGGCCAGCCCTTCGCGACCAACTTCAATCCAGAGATCAACATCCGTGAAGTCACCGCCGAGGGCCGCTACTGGCAGGATGGCGCCTGGCGCACCACGCCGCCGTTGTCGGTGGCGCGGGATTTCAACTTCCCCGACGGCATTGGATCGATGAAAATCTATCTGATGTACCACGAGGAGCTGGAATCCATCGCCAAACACTTTCCAAAGTTACGGCGGGCACGGTTCTGGATGACGTTTTCGGACAACTATCTCAAGCATCTGGAGGTGCTCGGCAATGTCGGCATGACGCGCATCGACCCGGTGCTGTTCCAGGGCCAGGAAATCGTGCCACTGCAATTCCTGAAGGCGCTGCTGCCCGACCCCGCAAGCCTGGGTCCATTGACTCAGGGTAAGACCTGCATAGGCTGCGTCGCCACGGGGCTGAAGGATGGCCAGCGCAAAACCGTCTACATCTACAATATCTGCGACCACGGCGACTGTTATCGGGAAGTGGAATCCCAGGCCATCTCCTACACCACCGGAGTGCCGGCAATGATCGGCGCCAAGATGATGCTGGAGAGTAAATGGATGCAGGCGGGCGTGTGGAACATGGAGCAGTTCGATCCCGATCCCTTTATGGCCGACCTGAACCAGTACGGCCTGCCCTGGCATGTGGTGGAACTGGTCAGCAATGGACTCGGCGACTGACCAGCCCCGTGACCGTAAGAGTCCTGCGCGAAAACGCCTTCACCCGTTTCGACGCCAGCCGGGTGCCGAGCCCCTGCTTTGTCGTCGATATAGCTGCGGTCGAGGCCAATCTACAAATTCTCGCTCGCGTCCAGCGCGAGAGTGGTGCCAAGGTGCTGGCGGCGCTGAAAGCATTTTCACTGTGGCGACTCGCACCACTTGTCGCACGCTATCTGTCCGGCACCTGCGCCAGCGGCCTTCACGAGGCGAAGCTGGGGCACGAGGAGTACGGCGGCGAAGTGCACGTCTTTTCCGCTGCGTACACCGAAGCCGATCTGCGCGAGATCCTCGGCTTCGCGCACCACGTGGTGTTCAACTCCTTCAGTCAGTGGCGGCGCTTTCAACCACTCGCCCTCGCCGCCCAGCGGCAACGTCCCGAACTGCGCTTCGGCCTGCGCATCAACCCCGAGCACTCCGAGGGCGCGGTGCCACTCTACGACCCCTGCGCGCCCTGCTCCCGGCTCGGGATTCCCCTCTCTCAATTCGAAGCGGAAGCCGTGGATCCACGCTATCCCGCTGGAAAGAGCCTGGATGGCATCAGCGGCCTGCATTTCCACACCCTGTGCGAACAGGATCTGCCACCGCTGCAACGCACGCTGCGCGCGGTCGAGGAAAAATTCGGTCATCTGCTGCCGCGCATGGACTGGGTTAATTTCGGCGGCGGTCACCACATCACCCGCCC
>JBPPNE010000208.1:0-2488 GCA_051306415.1 Porticoccaceae bacterium | reverse complement strand
CCCTCGGTGGTCAGCGACTGTATGCCAGTACCCGTATAAACGTGGGTACTGAGCTGCAAGAGTACGTCGGGCGCGCCATTGATGTAAGCGCGCAGCTGCCCGTCGGGCAGGCGGCGAATGACGGTGCTGCGTTTGCGGTCGGAGTCGAACGGGATTTCGTGTTGTTTGGGTTGTTCCCGCTCAAGGCGGGCCAAATCACCACCCGCTTTGGCGCCAGCGGCGAGCATCGCGCCTTCGGTGGGGTCGCCAATGACTTTCCAGGTGCCGTCTTCCAACACCAGATGGGCGTTATTGCAACCGAGCTGACAGTTCGCCAGGGCGAGTAACGACGCTGCATGCTGCGCATCCACCCGGTTGCCCCCGACGCGGACGTCGCCATCCGGCCCGTAGCCTTCGCCGCTGACCTCAAAACCTTGGCCCGCGACATAGAGCGCACGCACGGTCATTTCGCCAATGGTTAGCGTACCGGTCTTGTCGGTACAGATCACGCTGGTCGAGCCCAGCGTTTCGACGGCGGCGAGCTTGCGCACCAGGGCGCGACGGCGCGACATGCGTGACACGCCCAGCGCCAGCGCCACCGTAACCACCGCCGGCAGCCCCTCCGGCACGGCGGCTACCGCCAAACTGATCGACGTCATAAACAATTCGAGCAGCGGGGTTCCTCGCAATAGCCCCAGTCCGAACAGCAGCGCGACGATGAGCAGCGCGCCCCACACCAGAATGCGCCCGACCGCATCCAGCTTTTGTTGCAGCGGCGTGCCTTCGTCAACACCCGCGTCTTTGAGCAGGCCGGCGATTTGCCCCAGTTCGGTCGCCATCGCCGTCGCCACTACGACCGCAAGGCCCGTGCCAGTCGCGACGCTGGTGCCCATAAAAAGCATGTTATCCCGGTTGCCGAGCGCGATATCGCCCGCCGCCAGTGTCGCGACCTGCTTGGATACCGCCTCGGATTCGCCGGTCAGCGCGGACTCCACGCATTTGAGCGCAGCCGCTTCGAGCAGGCGGGAATCGGCGGCAACCAGATCGCCGGCCTCCACCACAAGAATGTCACCGACGACAATATCGGCAGCGGCGATCACTGTGACCTGCCCGTCGCGCCTCACCTTGGCGTGCGGCGCGGTCATCTTTTTGAGCGCGGCGATGGACTGCTCCGCCTGGAACTCCTGATAAAAGCCGATGATCGCGTTCAACAGGACAATGGTGAGGATCGCAACGGCATCCACCCCTTCGCCGAGGAGTCCGGAGATGACGCCGGCGGCGATCAGAATCCAGACGATGAGGCTATTGAATTGCGCAAGGAATATTTGCAGACGGCTAATGCGCTTGCCTTCCTTCAGCGCGTTGGGGCCCTGCGTCGCCAGCCGCTGCGCGGCCTCCTCGGCTCCGAGCCCAGCGATGGTGACATTGAGTTCGGCCAGGACGGCCTCTGCCGGCTGGCTGTGCCATGGCTTGCGCGCGCCGCCGGTTTCGGTAGTTACAGATGTGTTCATCACACCGCTCCCGTGGCTGGCGAATCTTTTAATGGCAAAGCGCGGCCGTATACCGTTCGATACACACAGGGAATGACCACGACCGTCAACAGCACCAGGGAGAACAGACCACCAAACATTGGCGTTGCGAGCGTTTTCATCACGTCCGCACCCAACCCGGTCGCCATCATTACCGGCGCCAGGCCGAATACATTCATCGCTACGGCCATCAGTACCGAGCGGAAACTATTCTGCGCGCCTTCAAGGGTGGCCAATAGGGTATCGTCGAGCGAATTCAACCGGCCCTCGGCACGCCACCTGGTCCATGACTGGTCGAGAAAAACCATCATGATGGAGGTGGTTTCGACCGCAACACCAATTAATGCAATGGCACCGGCATACACTGCAACGCTGGTGTTGTATTGCAGCAGCCACATCAAAATAATGCCGCCGCTGAGCGACAAGGGCACAGAGACCATGATGATCAGGGACTTTGAGCTCGAACGCATGCTGAACAGCAGGAAGCCAAAGATCAGCATTAACGTGAGCGGCAGTACCAGCTTCATGCGCTCCTGCATGCGCGCCAAATACTCGTATTGACCGGTCCAGCTGATGAAATAGCCCGACGGAATCTGCACGGAATCCGCGATCGCCCTTTTGGCGTCGTTGACATAACTGCCCGGATCGCGCCCCACCAGATCAACGTAGACGTAACCTGCCAGCGAACCGCCTTCGTCCAGCACCATCGGCGGCCCCATCCGGCTGATCAGGCGCCCGAGCTGGCCCAGCGGTATTTGCACACCGGTGGGTGTGGCCACCAGAATGCGCTCGATTTTTTCCAGATTATCGCGCAGCTCACGCGGATAGCGGACATTAATCGAATAGCGCTCCCTGCCTTCGATCGTCTCTGAAATATCCATGCCGCCGATGGCACTTTCCACCACCATCTGGACATCGTCCACCGTCAATCCATAGCGTGCCAGCGCCTGTTTATCCGGCTCGAAATCGACATAGTAGCC
>JBPPNE010000207.1:0-14100 GCA_051306415.1 Porticoccaceae bacterium | reverse complement strand
CCACTATTCGGCACGTATCGGTGAGCTTCTTCGCACACCAGCAAGACCGGACTCATGGCCCGCTCTTCAGTGGTCTGCCAGACTTTTAGAGAAAAGAGTGTTCGAGCTATCGCGGCGCTCGCAGTCCCTGCTAGCTCGTTTGGCACTCCGGACAAGTCGACGATTCGCACCGGAACATCGTCACCAAGAAATTGAGCTAGTACACCTATGATCGGGTCGTCGGCTCCACTCCAAGGCCTCATCATGAACGCCAGCCGCTCGTCCTTCATCAGAGAGTCGAGTTTCCTCAATACCTTGTTGTAGCCCTCGTGGTCCTTCTTGTTCTCGTTGTTTGGTCTCTGTGCATTGATTGCTCCGACAAGACCCGTCGTGTACTTCGCGCCATTGCTTTTCCCGAACTCATCCAAACCCGATGGTTCACCGAGAACGTATGGAATGGGCGCATCGACAGTGAGTTTCCCCGCATCAAGCCCTAGAACCTCCAACTTCGCAGACTCCATCCGCGCTGCAAGCAGCGCGTTCTTGACGATGTTGGACTGCGACGTAGCCGCGTCCTCGGCTTTGCCAATCAAAAGACCGATCGTTTCGTCTAGGTCCAACAACCAATACGGCAACGATAGTGTGCCCTCGTCAGTCGAGAGTCTCCTGTGGTCCTTGAACGCCTCGCCATATTCGTTGTGCGGATCGAGCACGACGATTTGCGGCTTCCAGTTTGCGTGCCCAGTATCCGCTCCTCGCTCAAGAACACTGTGAATGATTGCTGCGACCGCTCCAGATTTTCCGGCTCCGGTTGAACCGAGAACCGCAGTGTGATTACCGAGCAGTTCATTCATCTCCGCATAACATGGCGCGCCACCTGAGCCAACATGTTCGCCGATGCGGATGACGGCACCCTTCGCATGGCCATAGATAGAGCGCAGTTCCGACTTGGGTGTAAGGTATACCGTCTGCTGAGGTAGTGGATACGTTGCCACACCGCGCTCGAACTGAAGCCGTGCTGTGCCTGCATTATCAAGCCTCCATTCACCCTCCCCGAATAGATCAGCTTCGACAATTCTCTCATCCGCCGACGCGTGAGGAGCCAAGCCGCGTTCGGCTTCGTACTCCGCTTTCATCCGTAGTCGCCCCACGAGTGCATAGATCAAACGACGCCCATAGTGAATTCGAACGATCGAACCGAACTGGCCGATTGGATAGGTTTCGCCCGCATACACGCGCGAAAGCTCTGTCAGTCCTCTGTCCAATTCAGCGATGATGCGGGACCCATCTACTTCAATGATCTTGCCGATAGCCAGATTCTCGATGGGATCGGCTGGGTTGCGTTTAGCGCCGTTCATCGCTCACCTCCAAGCAGCCGAGTCATATTCTCGAACTTCCACCAGAGTAGATCCGTAGTCGCATGCTCTGTCTGGGCACCATGGAAGAACCCACGGTTAGCGAACACAAGTACCTGTTCCTTCACGGCGTCGTCTTTATGCCACTCTGCCAACTGGCCAGAAGGCGCGTCGTCAGAAGTGAAGATAACAACGGTGAGTTTCCCTTTCGACTCCCGCAGCGCACGATCAATTTCGAGATTGATGTGGGCGTCTCTAAAGCGATATCCGCAGACGACCAGAACGCACTGGGAGAGGCCGCTTGGCCGGAGCACGCGGCGGGTGCGCTCTGCCAGTTGCGCGTAGGGATCAAGCTGAGCTTCACGGTACTTTGTCGAGGCCGGCCAAATAAGGATGCGCCGTTCTTTGACTCCAGCTATCTGAAGGCGGTCTCCGACGCGCCGCGGTAAAGGATCGCCAGGAAACTCGCACCAGTTGATTGATCCGTGCAGCTTGAATACGCGCGCGGCCAGATCAGTGCGATCAAATGTTTGAGGGCTCCACCAACCCGTTACGCCACCGTCTAGCCCGTCTGCGAACGGTACTCGCTCCAAAGCGAGGGCGTCCTCAAGTAAGGTGTCGTAGTTCAATACGAGGTAGTCCACTGTCTGACCGGACGGCGATCTGCCGTCACGTTGCGGACGATGCACAGCCCGAATAAAGCTCTGGTGGGTTTCGATCGACACGCTTTTCTCAATGATCCCAGCGATGCCGTTCTTGATTTGATCGACTGCGGTTCGCAGTAACGGTCCGCCATAGGAAACGCCCCCGAGAGTGATACTGTCCTGTGTCGCGCCTCGAGAGGTCCGGCGTTCAACGATCGCCAGCAGATCAATCAGTTCGCTCAGATAGTCCTCGATGTTCGCATCGGCAGCGCCCATGAAGAGATCACGAATCGCAGCAAGAATTGCTTTCGTCGTGTCGTCGAGAGCGTCACTGCTGAGGGCTTCGCAGGTGAGTTCAGCTGTGAGAGGTAATCCTGCACATCTGCTACACCCTGCGCCAATCAAGAAGGCTCGGCCGCTCTGAGCGAGCAGCTTTTCGAACTTCTCCACTGCCTCCGAGAAGGGTTTCTCGTTAAGCGCGGAAAGATCGTCGCGCACTATCATACCGTGTCCTCTTGAACGCGATCATTGGCGCACTGTACCCACACAGTGGCTATAGGTGCGCGTCTGATATTTCTGGCGGGTGTAACGCACGGCGAACATGGGTTGCGTGATAGTGCTGGCCACGGGCGAATGCTGTCAAGGCGAGACGACAGCGGTCCAGCTCGGCGAGCCACGTTGGAATGTTCGGGGCGTTGCGCGCGGCGATGGCGCCGCGCGCAGATTAGGAGGCTACTTGGCCTTGCCCGAGCGCTTGCGCTCGTTTTCGGTGAGAAGTTTTTTGCGCAGACGAATGTGCTTGGGGGTAACTTCCACCAGCTCGTCATCCTCGATGAAATCGAGTGCCTGCTCCAGCGTGTGGCGAACCGGCGGGATCAGGGTGAGGGCTTCGTCGGTGCCGGAGGCACGGACGTTGGTGAGTTGCTTGCCCTTGGTGGGATTGACCGCGAGGTCGTTACCGCGGGTGTGCAGGCCGATGATCTGGCCTTCGTAGATATCGACCGCGTGGCCGAGAAACATGCGCCCGCGCTCCTGCAAATTGAACAGGGAGTAACCGAGGGTTTTGCCGGAGACCATGGACACCAGCACGCCATTCTGCCGGCCGCTGACTTCACCGGACTTGGCGGGGCCATAGTGATCGAAGATGCTGGTCATGATGCCGGAGCCAGAGGTCAGCGTCATGAACTGGCCGCGAAAGCCGATCAGGCCGCGCGAGGGCACCATGAAGGTCAGCTTGACCCGGCCCTTGCCATCCGGCTCCATGTTGAGGAGGTCGCCCATGCGCTTGCCGATCTCTTCAATGACGCCGCCCTGGTGCTGGGACTCGACGTCGATGACAACGTTCTCGAAGGGCTCGTGGATAACGCCATCGACTTCTTTCTGGATCACCTGTGGCCGCGACACGCCGAGTTCGAAACCTTCACGACGCATGGTCTCGATGAGTACGGCGAGATGGAGTTCACCGCGCCCGGACACTTTGAAGTAGTCGGGGGTGTCGCCGGGCTGAACGCGCAGGGCGACGTTGTGGATGAGCTCTTGCTCCAGGCGATCCTTGAGATTGCGCGAAGTGACGTATTTGCCGTCTTGTCCGGAGAAGGGCGAGTCGTTGATCCTGAAGGTCATGCTGACCGTCGGCTCGTCCACTGACAGCGGCGTCATCGCCTCGATGTTATCGGGGTCGCACAGGGTGTCGGAGATGCCGAGGCCGTCGATGCCGGTAATGCAGACGATATCGCCCGCATAGGCCAGGTCGGTATCTATCCGCTCAAGGCCGCGATAGCCCTTCACATTCATGATCCGCCCCTTGCGCTCGCGGCCCTCGTGATCGACTACGACGACTTGCTGACCGGGTTTGAGGCTGCCGCGGGTGATGCGGCCGATGCCGATGACGCCGACATAGCTGTCGTAATCCAGCGCTGAAATCTGCATTTGCAGCGAGCCCTCGCGGTCGACCACTGGCGGCGGCACGCGGTCGATGATCATCTGGAACAGCGGCGTCATGTCGGTTGCGAGCTGATCGGGCTCGAGACCGGCGACGCCGTTCAGCGCAGACGTGTAGATGACCGGGAAGTCCAGCTGTTCGTCGGTAGCGCCGAGGCGATCAAACAAGTCGAACACCTGATCCAGCGCCCAGTGCGGCCGCGCACCGGGGCGGTCGACCTTGTTGACGACCAGAATCGGCTTCAGGCCCTGCTCGAATGCCTTGGTGGTGACAAAACGGGTCTGCGGCATCGGGCCGTCCACCGCGTCCACCAGCAGCAGCACCGAATCGACCATCGACAGCACCCGCTCCACCTCGCCGCCGAAGTCGGCGTGGCCGGGGGTATCGACGATGTTGATATGGTAGCCATTCCACTCGATGGCGGTGTTCTTGGCCAGAATGGTAATACCGCGCTCACGCTCCTGGTCGTTGGAATCCATGATGCGCTCGGCATCCTGGTCCTTGCGGTCGAGCATGCCGGACTGGCGCAGCAGCTTGTCCACCAGCGTGGTCTTGCCGTGGTCGACGTGGGCGATGATGGCGATATTGCGGAGCTTGTCTACGGACAGCGGGGACGACATGGGTGAACCAAGGGAGTTTTGAGGCGGGGCATTATAGGCACTCGACCGCGGTAAGTCACCGCAAATCGGTACCGGGCCGGCGCGTGAACTCCGCCTGTCCTGAGCCTGGCAACGAATCGAAGAGCTGACTCAGCGCATCCCCCATCTTATGGCCGATACACCGCGGTGTTGGTAAACCCCTGCTCATGCAGCAGTTCGGCGTGCAGGCGGCTGATGATGCCCTTGCCGCAATAGAGCAGATAGCAGTGGCGCTGATCCAGCTCGGCAAACGCCTGTTGCAACCGGTAAAACGGCATCTGCTGCACTGCTGCCGCGCCGGTGTTGAGCGGCGCGCACAGAATCTCGTCGGGATGACGGATATCGAGAATGATCGCGTCTGGTTGCGGTGCGCTAAAAATCTCAATACCCGGGCCGTCCATCATTGCGCTGATAACAGTATCGATATTTTCGGCCCGGCGGCGCTCAATCGCGCGTTCAAGCACGGCGAAATCAAAGCGCTCCTCGGCGTGAGCGACACGATCAGGACGCGCGCGGGTGGTCGGTCGCACCGAAATCACGCCGCAGTACTCGGGCATGTTGGCGGCGAACTCGGCGGTGCCGATGGCGCGGGCAGTATCGATAATGTCGCTTTTGTCGGTGGTCGCCAGTGGCCGCAGCACCAGCATATCGGTGGCGGCGTCGATGACCGCGAGATTGGCGAGCGTCTGACTGGACACCTGGGCGACGCTCTCGCCGGTGACCAGTGCCTCGACCTGCCACTCATGGGCCACGCGGGTGGCCGCGCGCAGCATCATGCGCTTGAGGACGACACCCATCTGGGCCTGATCGACCTTGGTGAGAATCTCCGCAACGACATCCTCGAAGGGCACGGTGATGAATTTGACCATGTGCGACGCGCCGTACTTGCTCCACAGATAGTGGGCAACGGTCTTGACGCCAACCTCGTGGGCGCGCCCGCCGAGGTTGAAAAAGCAGAAGTGGGTGCGCAGGCCGCGCTTCATGGTGAGGAAGCTCGCCACCGTCGAATCGAAACCACCGGAAATCAGCGACATCACAGCGTCCTGGGTGCCGAGAGGAAAGCCACCGAGGCCGCGCCGGGTGCTTTCGACGACGTAAAGCTTGTCATCGCGGATATCCAGACGCACGGTGATATCGGGATCGATCAGTTTCACTTTGGTGGTTTCGACGCGGCGGAAAAGCCGTGCGCCGACTTCCCGCTCAACGTCGGTGGAGCTGAAGCCGTGGCGACCCATGCGTTTGACGCGCACACAAAAGGTGCAGTCGCGGAGCAGCTCACCGTAGTGCGACCACGCCCGCTCCGCCATATCATCGTAGTCGTGCAGTGGATAGTGATGAACGGCGGAAAAGCTGGCGACGCCGGGCGTACAGGCGAGAATATCGGCGATCGTGCGGTCGCGCTCGGCGGCATCACCGGGGGCGATAATTTCGATATGGTCCCAATGATTTCTGACGTCGGCGACCGCGTCACGGCTGGCAATCAGCCGGCGCAGGTTGTCGCGCAACTGGCGGATAAAGCGCGCACGCACGGGAGCGCTCTTGATGATGATCTCGGGGAATAACTTGACGATGAAGTGCATTACGCAGCGGCTTCCGGCGACTCAGGGGCGGGCATTATATCGGCGGTGCCGCCCCGCCAGAGAGTTTTCGCAACGCATTGACCCATTGATACTCTGAGTAATCCCACTGTCGTCGTTCCCAAGCCAGCGGCGCCTGGGTGATCAGAGATGGAGAGCGCCGATTTGGGCACGTCTGGCGACGAACCGGTCTTGCCCACGGAGGAAAATAGGGCACAATAGCCGCGGATTAGCCTGAACCTCATGCGCACCATAGCGGTGCTGCATGGTCGGAAGTTGCACAATTGGAGTGCAGCCACCGCCATGACCAGCTCCGGAACAACTCGGCGTTCTGATATTCTCGGCTAACCCATCACTGGCACAGGTTTTGCTCTTTCGTCCTTGCCCTACAACAAACCCGATGTGGTCCGAATTTGATGCACCCCCAAGTGGACTGTGCTCTGGGTGATAGACCAACATCGGCATCTCGACCTGGAGGAAATCGCTCAATGTCCAACCAAACCTTGAACCTGATCCACGAGAAAGAAGCCCGTAGGGTAGATCTGCGCTTTACCGACACCAAAGGTAAGGAGCAGCACGTCTCCATGCCCTCCAGCGAGATCGACGACGATTTTTTTGAACACGGCAAGATGTTCGATGGTTCGTCCATCGCTGGCTGGCGCGGCATCAATGAATCGGACATGGTGCTGATGCCCGACGACTCCACCTCCGTGGCCGACCCCTTCACCGATGAATCCACCGTGATCATCCGCTGTGGCGTGCTTGAGCCTACGACGATGCAGGGCTACACGCGGGATCCCCGCTCCATTGCAACGCGCGCCGAAGAGTACATGCGCTCCACCGGCATCGCCGACAGCGCGCTCTTTGGCCCGGAGCCCGAGTTCTTCGTCTTTGACGACGTCAAATGGGGCGCTGATATCAGCGGTGCGTTCTACAAAATCGGCTCCGAAGAGGCCGCCTGGTCCTCCGGCAAGGATTTTCCCGACGGCAACATGGGCCATCGCCCCGGTATCAAGGGCGGTTACTTTCCGGTACCGCCGGTGGATTCACTGCACGACCTGCGCGGCGCCATGTGCAACGCGATGGAGCAGATGGGCCTGAAAATCGAGGTGCACCACCACGAAGTCGGCACCGCTGGCCAGTGCGAAATCGGCGTCGGCCCCAACACGCTGACCAAGAAAGCCGACGAAGTGCAGATTTTCAAGTACTGCGTCCACAATGTCGCCCATGCCTACGGCAAAACCGCGACCTTCATGCCAAAACCGCTGATCGGCGACAACGGCTCCGGCTTGCACGTCCACCAGTCGCTGTCCAAGGGCGGCGTCAACATCTTCACCGGCGACGTCTACGCCGGCATGTCGGAAGCCGCGCTGTTTTACATCGGCGGCATCATCAAGCACGCGCGCGCGCTGAATGCCTTCACCAATGCGTCGACCAACTCCTACAAGCGCCTGGTGCCGGGCTTCGAGGCGCCGGTCATGCTGGCCTATTCGGCCCGCAACCGCTCGGCGTCGATTCGGATTCCCTTTGTCGCCAATCCGAAGGCGCGGCGCATCGAGGTTCGCTTCCCCGATCCCAGCGCCAACCCCTATCTAGCGTTTACCGCGATGCTGCTGGCCGGTCTCGATGGCATCAAGAACAAGATCCACCCCGGCGATGCCGCCGACAAGGATCTCTACGATCTGCCGCCGGAAGAGGCCAAAGCCATTCCCACCGTGTGTTCTTCACTGGAGCAGGCGCTGGATAGCCTCGACGCCGACCGCGCGTTTCTCACCGTCGGTGGCGTCATGGACGACGACATGATCGACGCCTATATCAGTCTCAAGCGACTGGATGTCCAGACCCTGAACATGACCGCCCACCCGGTCGAGTTCGCGATGTACTACAGTATTTGAATCAGACAGTCTCTTAGACCGTATCCGACGGCAGTTCAGGCTAATCCCCTGAGCTGCCGTTTTTTTGGTCAGAGCAATGCTGGGCAAACCCGCCGAAAGCTGCTACATTCGGCTCTGATCAGTTTTTAACCCTGATAAAAAAGCTACTTCAGGCGCGGTAGCTGGATATTTCCGACGCCTTTTGGCGCAGCGCGCGAACTTCTTAACTTTACTCACTTTCAAACTACAGCATTATTCATTTGCCATCGGGAAGATGGGGTGCACGGGTGGCTCGGAGCCTCAAGGAATACGTTGACAAGCAAATTGCCCGGCTGCGATTTTCGAGCCTGCGGTCTAGGCTGTTGCTGCTACTCTCGCTCACGCTGCTGCCAGCCTTTGGTTTGATTGTTTACTCGGCGATCGAAACCCGCCAGCAAGCCGCCGGGCACGCGCTGGCAAACGCGACCTGGCTCACGCGGCTGATAACCGCGCAGCAGGAGGCCATGGTCGAGACCGCGCACCAGCAACTGCGCACCCTGGCCCAGCTTCCCATCGTGCGCCGGCCCGACTCGGCGGTGCTGTGCAGCCAGACCTTCGCGGAGATCCGCAAACAGAATCCACTCTATCTCAACCTCGGGGTGATCGACCCGGACGGCACCTTGCGCTGCAGCGCGCTGCCTTTTACCGGCAAGGTTGATTTTTCCGACCGCAGTTGTTTTCTCGCGGCGATGGAGCAACGCAACTTTGCCATTGGCGATTACCAGATCGGCCCCTTGTCCGGCCGGGGTACAGTCAGTCTGGCCTATCCGGTACTGGATGAGCCGGGCAAGCCCCTTGCGGTGGTGTTTATCGCCCTCGATTTCGACGCCCTGGTCAACAAACTGGTGGAAACTTCCACCCTGCCCGGAAACCCGATCCTGCCTGAAAGCTTATCAATAACCCTGGTGGACGATCGCGGTACTGTCCTCGCGCGCCAACCCGATGCGGACAAATGGGTCGGCCGCGCTTGGCCCAACGCGCCCCTGGTCAAGACCATTCACGCGCACCCGGAAGCGGGCACCGCGCGGGAAATGGGCGTTGACGGTGTGGAGCGGCTGTACGCGTTCGCGCCAGTCCAATCGAGCCACGCAAACCGCATTTACACCGTGGTCGGCATCCCCACCGCCACCGTATTCGCCGACAGCCAGCGGCTTTTTGCCCGCGCCCTGCTGCTGATGACGCTGATCGCGGCCATGGCGCTCGCCGCGACCTGGATCGGCACCAACACGCTGATCCTGCGGCCGCTGGCAACCTTGATGGGGACGGCGCGGCGCTTGCGGCAGGGCGACCTGGGGGCACGCACCGGCCGCGCGCACAGCAAAGATGAATTCGGCCAACTCGCCCGCGGCTTCGACGACATGGCGGACGCCCTGCAACTGCGCCAGTCCGAGGCCGCGCGCGCCGAAGCCCGCTTCGCCAGCATCATCGATCTCTCGGCTGACGCGATCATCAGCGTGGATGAGGGGCAGCGGGTGCTCATCTTCAACCAGGGCGCGGCACATATTTTCGGCTACTCGACAACCGAAATGCTTGGCCAACCACTCGACAGACTGCTGCCGGAACGTTTCGTCGCGGCGCATGGCGAGCACATTCGCGCGTTTGCGCGGGTGCCGTCGACGCCGAGGTACATGGATCGGCGGCCGGATATTGTCGGCAAGCGCAAGGATGGCAGCGAGTTCCCGGCCGAGGCCAGCATCTCGCGGGCAACCGAGGACGGCAAACTGATCTTCACCGTGTTCCTGCGCGACATCAGCGCGCGCAAACAGGCGGAGGCGGAAATTCTCGCCCTCAACGCCCACCTCGAGCTGCGTGTTCAGCAGCGTACCGCCGAACTGCACGCCGCCAATCAGGAGCTCGAGGCCTTCAGCTATTCAGTGTCCCACGATTTGCGGGCGCCGCTGCGCGCCATTGACGGCTTCAGCCTGGCCGTGGTCGAGGATTGCGCCGCTCAGCTCGACGACAAGGCCAAGGGTTATCTCAGCCGGGTGCGCACGGCGACGCAGCGCATGGGGCAGTTGATTGACGACATGCTGGCGCTGGCGCAAGTCACCCGGGCCAGCCTGCGGGCCGAGACTGTCGATATGAGCGCGCTCGCTACCGATGTTGTCGCCGACCTTCAGAAAGCCAACCCCGGACGCACGGTGGACTGGCGGATCGAACCCGGACTGCGCGCGCGGGGCGATCCGCGCCTGTTGCGGGTGGCGCTCGTCAATCTGTTCGACAACGCCTGGAAATTCACCGGCCGGCAACCGCAGCCGCGCATCGAGTTCGGCGCCAGACGCGACACCGACACCGACACCGACACCATCGAGTTTTTCATCCGCGACAACGGCGTCGGCTTCGATATGGCTCACGCCGGCAAGCTGTTCGGCGCCTTCCAGCGCCTGCACAGTGTCGCCGAGTTCCCCGGCACCGGTATCGGCCTGGCGACAGTAAAGCGCGTCCTTATTCGCCACTGCGGCCAGGTCAGCGCCGAAAGCACCCCTGGACAGGGCGCCACCTTCCATTTCACCCTGCCTGCATCACGCGGTTACGGAGCCAGCCCATGAATCAGAAGACCATCCTGCTCGTTGAAGACAATCCCGACGACGAAGCACTGACACTGAGGGCGCTCAGAGGCAACAATATCCTGAACGCAGTGACGGTTGCGCGCGATGGCCAAGAGGCTCTCGACTACCTCTTTGCGGAAACGCATCCCGCGCCGACCCTGGTGCTGCTGGATCTCAAGCTGCCCAAGATCGACGGCCTGGACGTGCTCAAGCGCATCCGCGCCGACCCGCGCACCCATCTGCAACCGGTAGTGATCCTGACCTCTTCCCTGGAGGAGCAGGACATCGTCAGCAGCTATCGCCTCGGCGCCAACAGCTACATCCGCAAGCCGGTGGACTTCACCCAGTTCATGAAAGCAGTCCGCCAGCTCGGGCTGTACTGGCTGGTGCTCAATGAACCCGCCCCCAGCCCGGAGCGGCAGCCATGACGAAAGCGCTGCGCCTGCTGGTCGTCGAAGATTCGCAGGATGACACCGATCTGCTGCTGTTGGAACTGCAACGCGCTGGCCACGAGCCCATCTGGGCGCGGGTAGAGAGCGCCGAAGCGATGCGCGCGGAATTGTCGGCGCGCACCTGGGATCTCGTGGTATCCGATTTCTCCATGCCTCACTTCGATATCTTTGAGGCGCTTGCGCTATTGCACGCCACCGGGCTCGACCTGCCGTTCATCATCGTTTCCGGCACCATCGGGGAGGACTACGCGGTGAAGGCGATGCGCGCGGGCGCCCACGATTACATCCTCAAGGACAACCTGAGGCGACTGACGCCAGCCATCGAGCGCGAGTTGCGGGAGGCGCGCGTGCGCGCGGAACAAAGGCAGGCGGCTGCTGAAATCGCCCTGCTCAATGCCGAGCTGTATCGCTTCAAGGACACCCTCAACCAAACCCTCGACGCCATCTTTATCTGGCGCGAAGATACGCTGCAATTTACCTATGTCAACTTTGGAGCGCAGCAACAGAGCGGCTATAGTGAAGCTGAGCTACTGCAGATGACCGCCCTGGACATTGATCTCAGTTTCAGCAAGGAAGGGTTTCGCCACCTCGTCAAACCCTTGATCGAAGGTGAACAGACCTCTTCGACAGTGGAGTCTACCCACCGCCACAAGGACGGTTACGATATCCCGATCGAGGCCCGGCTTCAGTATGTACAGTCAAGGAGCGGCACGTCCGACTTTGTCGCCGTAGTGCGCGATATCCGCGCGCGCAAGCAAGCGGAGGAGACCATTCATCGGCTCGCCTACATGGATCTCATTACCGGGCTACCCAACCGCACTCGCTTTCAGGAGCTGGCGCAGGAAGCGATAGCAATGGCCCAGAGCCAACGCCGATCGGTGGGTCTGTTGCTGATCGATCTCGAACACTTCAAGGAAGTCAACGATACCCTCGGCCACAACAGCGGCGACCGCCTGCTCCAAAAGGTCGGATTGCGCATACGCGAAGCCTTGTTCACACCGGATGTGGTGGCGCGAATCGGTGGCGACGAGTTCGGCATTCTATTGCCCCATCTGGCCGAAGCCAGTGATGTCAGCCACGCCGTCAACAAGATTCAGCACTGCCTCCACCAGCCCTTCGTCATCGACGGGGTGCCCATCGTGGTCGAGGCCAGCATCGGCGTGGCGACCATGCCGGAACACGGCGACGATGCGAACACGCTGTTGCAAAGAGCGGATATCGCGATGTACAACGCCAAGCAGATGGCGAGCGGCTACGCCATCTACTCCGCCGATCGGGATCCCTACAGTCCCGAGCGCCTCGGCTTGATGGCGGAGTTGCGCGCGGGGATCGACAACAGCGAACTCGTACTCCACTTCCAGCCGAAAATAGACCTGAACACCCGGGAAGTGATCGGTATGGAGGCGCTGGTGCGCTGGCAGCACCCACGCCGCGGACTGCTATTCCCCGACAAGTTCATCGATGCCGCCGAGCACACCGGACTGATGGCCCCACTGACCCGCTGGGTTCTCGCCGCCGCGTTGAACTATTGCCAAGATTTGCGTGGCCAGGGCATCGAGCTTCGCGTAAGCGTAAACCTGTCGGCGCGTTCACTGCACGATCCGCATCTGCTGGACTGGGTTGGCAACGCACTGCGCGCCAGCGCGGCACAGCCCCAACAATTGATGCTGGAAATCACCGAAAGTGCGATCGTGCTCGACCCACAGCGGGCGGAAGAGAGCCTGGTCGCCCTGAGTCAACTCGGCGTGGGTATTTCCATCGATGATTTCGGCACCGGCTATACCTCCCTCGCCAGCATCCGCCGCCTGCCGATCGACGAAATCAAGATTGACCGCTCGTTTATCACTGACATGCTCGCCGATAAGAAAGATTCGATCATGGCGCACGCGATTATCGATCTCGGCCGCAATCTCGGTCTCAAGGTGGTCGCCGAAGGGGTCGAAAACCAGGTCGTGCTCAATGCGCTCAAAGCCCTCGGCTGCGATCAGGCCCAGGGCTATTTCATCAGCAAGCCGCTCACCGGCGAGTCGCTGCGCGACTGGTTCGCGGCATCTGCCTGGAAAGCCGCCACCACCGCGAACTGAAACCGCGGCGGCCCCACCGCGCTGGGGAACACCGAGCGATATCGGCGAGGTTGTTTCCGCAGTACCCACAAGAGTAACCTTGGACAAGCGCGGCGTGATGGCGCACCGCTGACATCAATCCGGAGGACAAATGACCAGGATATGCGCACAACTGCTGGCGGCATTTCTCGCCAGCATCCTGATCGCTCCGACCTGCTTTGGCGGACCGGTCTACCGGGTCGTGGATGCCCAGGGCAACATCACCTATACCGACGCCCCCGAGGCTGGCAAGCGCAAAGAGGAAATCGAGGTCCCGCAGGTCAACCTCCAACCCGCACTGACACCGACGCCCAACCCAACCCCAGCGCCCGCCAACACGATCCAGTACCAGGCGCGAATCCTGTCGCCCGTCAATGACAGTACGATCCCGCCGGGGCAGCTCAGCGTCGCGGTTGCGGTTGAATTGAAGCCCGCATTGCAACAGCGCCACCGCGTGCGGGTGATGCTGGACGGCAAGGCCCAGGGCAAGCCCGCTACCGCGACGGCGTTCCAGCTCAGCAACCTGGTCAGGGGGACGCACCAGATTATTGCGGAGGTGATCGATACCGATAACCAGGTCGTTGCCGCCACCGCGGCGGTGGCGATCCATGTCAAACGCCACTCCGTCAATCATCCCAACGCGGTACAGGCACCAGTATCTCCCGCGAAGAAACCGTGATCGCACCGTTTCGGTGCGATTGATCAGGGCATCTGCTAGGCTAGCCTCCAGCCACTCGACAACCCCGGGCCATCCGGTCATTGGCCCACTAATTGCTCTCCAGCAAATGTGTTTTATCTTTTAATGAGAAATCCCACCTGTGGCAATTCCAGTAATGCCAGTCATAGCCCACCAGTTGTTGCTGGACAATCTCAATACCGTGGTGGTGCTGTTGGATGAGGATCTGGCTATCACCTACCTCAACCCGGCGGCGGAAGCACTATTGACTAC
>JBPPNE010000206.1:0-4606 GCA_051306415.1 Porticoccaceae bacterium | reverse complement strand
TCGGCCACGCCCGGCGCCACGGCCAAGCCGTCGCTGCCGGTCAGATGCCGCACGATCAGGGTTTCGAGGCCTTTTTCGGTGGTGTCGGTGGTCATTCAGTCTCCCTCACGCGCTTGCAGGCCCTGCCGATCAAGCAACCATCAAGCAAACTTTCGGAGCGATAGTCATTAAAAATCAAACTGTTAGATAGCGGCAGCGAATCGGAAGCCTTCGGTGGCAGATCGGCCATCAAGCAAATTCTCCCGGCTGTGCCCTTGCAGCCGCCCAGAACGGCAGATAGGTACGCGCTCGGGTGCCGACCTCTGGGTCCTCGACCACTATCAGGCCAGCCGCCACGGCCTCATTCAGCAGGCGCGAGGCGAGCGAAGCGTTCTTTTCAGCAATCCCGAAGCGCTCGCGCACCGAACTGTTGGTCATGGGCTGACGGGTCACACAACGCAGACAGGCATGCAGGTAGCAGGCGCGGATGCGATCGACCTTGCTCATCTCGGTCAACGGCTTGTGGGCAAACAGCACGCATCGGGTGAAGCCCTCCGGCACCTCGAAAAGCGGCGCCGGAAGCTGGTAGAGCTCCACCTCGAACACTACCTTATCGATGCCGCTGCCGCGCTCCTCGCAGATACGGAACCGCCGCATCAGCGAAGCCAGGGTTTCATTACGGGACTTTGGCGGCGTGTCTACAAAGCGTTGGGTGTCGACCAGCGGCTCGCCGGGGTTGGTGATTTCGATGCGGTCGTCGAAGATCTCCACCATCGGCCCCGCACCGGTTACGAAAAAGTCCTGATGGATCAGCGCATTGGCCACCAGCTCACGAATCGCCAGTTCCGGAAACATCGGCACAGCCTTGCGCAGGGCCTGGCCAATGACTTCGTTGGAAGGCAGCAGTCCGTTCACATAGCCAATCAGGCCCTCGAAGCCGCTGGCGTAGCCTTTGGTCCCCACCTGCTCCTTGAGTGTTTCGATACGGCTGCGGCCCCGGTACTGAATCACACGGGCCGCCTTGCGTCGCAGGCTGGCGAAGTCGTCGAGCCGTTTGGCAAACAAGATCGCACCAAGATTGGTGATGTTCCAGCCACCGGCCTCGCAGGGCACGATCAGGCCATCGTCCGCGAGGGCTTGAAGAATGCCTTCGCGATCAGCCGGCAGTGTCCGCTCCAGCAGGTCGAAGTAGGCGGGGTAGTCGAGCAGGCGCAACACCTCATCAGCCCTCGCGCGCTCGACTACAATCACCGCCTCGAAAGGCGTCTGGTCGAAGATCCGCCACAGCTCGCCCTCGCGGTCAGGGACTTCCTTCAACTGCTTTTTGACTGAACCGATGCGAATGAATTCTTCGTTCTGAAAACGTACTGGATGACAGAAGGCCCGACCAATCTCTAGCAGCACCAGGGGTTGGCCGTCCAGTGTCAGCTCGTAAAAGTGGAAGTGAATCTTCGGCGCCAGCAGGCGCAGCAACCAGGCCTCCAGCGGCTCGTTGCCCTTCTTGCTGGCAGCGGGCGCAAAGCGGGTTCCGACGATGCGATGGGTTACGTCTTCCACACCCCAAACCAGATAGGCGAACGCCTTGCCGTTGTAGGCTGCCGCGTTGGCCAGCGCCGAGAGATACTCGCCAATCTCCGCCGGATCGGCGTTGTTGACCTTGAACTCCACCCATTCAGTCTCGTGCGGCAGCTTGCACAGCTCGCGAACCAGCCCGGCCAGATAGTCGGCGCTGCGGTCGGCGCTCACGGGCTGGCCTCATCGTCGGCCAGCTCTTCGAGCTCGGCGTCGTCGAGCGGCGCTGGCGTGTCGGTTTCAGCCGGCAGCCGCGCCGCCGTCGCGCGCACGTCCAGCTTGCCGGTGACCACATCGGCGACCAGGCGGGTGCGGTATTCGCGCAGCAGTTCGATTTCGCGGTTGAGGCGGGAGATGGTGGTGTTCAGCGTGCCCGTCTGCTCTCGAATGCTGCGACAAATCGCCTCTTGTTCTTCCAAGGACAATAGGACATTCGGCATCTGCTTGAAGCTTTCCCAATACAAGCGGTTCCGGTCGGAAACAATCCCAGTCGAATATCGATTCACTTGTTGCTTGTAGACAGTTGTTCTGAACATGAATTCGTAGAATTCGGCGTCGACACCTGCACGCGGATTGATGACTACATAGGCTGGACTGACTAAGCCATCTGTCGCGCTGACTCCAACTGCTCCTTGCCACATTCTCATGGTGTTGTACGCAAGATCGTGCTTACGAACTAGCTTGTACTTGGCATGGTCCGCAATGAGTCGCTTTGGGCGCCCGAACTGATCGAGGTCTTCTGCTGTGATACCGGAACGAAGTGAAACTTGAAGAATAGGCAAACCTGGAATTCCCTGCTCAACCCTGTGTGAGAACAGGGCCAAATTTCGCACAATTCGCCAATGCTGAGGAATGTCGCCGAGCCAGGGGAGGCCGGAGGGCTTTCTTGGCAAGGATGAAGGTTGAAGTATGAAAGATGAATTTCCGTTTTCATCCTTCATCATTCTTACTTCATCCTTCCCCGTAACGGCGCGGTGGATGATGGCCTGCTTCTGCTCGTCGAGCAGCGCGATCACCTTGCGCTTGGCCCGGATCGCCCGCTCCAGTCGCCCGTTCGCCCAGTCCAGAAACCGCACAATCGCCGCCTGCTCGGCGGGGGGTGGAACGGGGATAGCTATGCCCTGAATTGCCCCGTGTGACAGCCCATAGCGCGTCACGCCATTCGCCTCGACGTGAAACTGTGCGGCAATGAAGTGGCACTCAAGTGCTCGATGAAGAAACGGCCCTTGCAAGCCGGGTCGCGAGCGGAGAATCGCAAGATGGTATCCGCAGACCAAGTCCGGTGCCTCAAACTCGACTAGCGCCGGCACGCCAATGTCATTCCACTGCTCCGAGTCTTTCGTGATGAGAACATCGCCTTTGCGAAGACCAAATCGAATGCGCTCGTCCTCACTGGCGCTTGCCTGCATGAAGCGTGTCGATTCGCGAATGCGCTCGTTCTTGTAGACCTCCACGTAGTTGCACAGCCGAACCGGTGTCTCGCCCTGTTTCGTGTGCTTATCGACGTTGCTGACTCGCATGTCGCAGACGTGGCGCAACCGCCGGGTCTCCCAATGCCCCGGCACCTGCCCCAGCCACGGCAACCCCGATTCCTTGTAGTCCGCATAGGGCTTGAGGTCGGCAATCATGCATCACCCTTGCCGGGGATCGAGGCCAGGAGCGCGCGGCCCTTGGCGGTGAGACGGTATTTCTGCCGGCTGCTGCGCGGTTTATCCGGAACGGTCATCTCGACGAGGCCGGCTTCGAGCGCCGGCAGCAGGTAGGCGCGGCGGAAGTGTTCGTCGTCCTTGAGGCCGAGCGCGCTCTGGAGTTGCTGGCGGGCCATCTCCCCGACCAGCATGCGCGCCAGGCGAACTTCCGGGGTGACTTCCGGGGTGACTTCCGGGGTGACTTCCGGGGTGACTGGTGGGGTGAGTTCCGGGGTGACGGTCTCCAGGGCGCGCGCCGGCCGCCGGCGAAGGGTGGTGACGAAGCCGTCCGTCAGGGCGAATTGCGGCTCCGGGAGGCCGGCGGCCCGGCAGCGGGTGATCATGTCGCGGGTGCCGGTGCCCATGCGCTCGATGTACTTGGCGAGATAAAGCGGCTCGGCCAGCAGCGGGTTGGCCGGCACCGACCCGTGCGGCCCGCGCAGCATCGCCAGCGTGAGCGACGGCGGCAGGGCGCCGGGATTCCAGACTTCGAGACGATCGGCGAACAGCATCACCTGGACGCTGCCATTGCTGGTGTAGTCGCGATGGGCCACCGCGTTCACGATCGCCTCGCGCACGACTTCGAGGGGCATCTCGTAGGCGACGGGCGCCTGGCTGCTGTGTTCCCGCGTGCCCACGGCCAGATTGAGCTTGGCCATGACGAAGTCGACGGCTTGATCCACCAGGTTGAAGACAGTCCCCTTGTAGACCTGATACGACGGCATCGGCTTGGCGACTTCGGTGCCGTGGAAGTGCGCGCACTTGATCTCGGAAGAGATCAGAAAGCGCTGCGGCTGGCGGCCGAAGAGCAGCATGGCGGCATGGGTCGGGCGCCCGCGGTCGAGCAGGTTCAGATGCGTGAGCAGCTCCGCGGGGGAGGCTTCTTCGGGCAGCGGGAAGCCGCGCGTGCGCCGCGCCAACGAGATGAACGCGGTCATGCGCTCCGCGTCCAGGTCGTCGAGCGTCGCCCGCGGGCAGGGGGCGGCGTCGAAGGGGCCGGTGCGGATCAATTCGCGGTCTTCGAGATGCTGCACGAGGGCGGCATAGAGGCCGCCGATCAACTCGGGGGTGGCGGCGTACCGGCGGCGGACGAGTTGCGCGCCGGCTTTGGCGATC
The DNA here is from genome assembly GCA_051306415.1 of Porticoccaceae bacterium. Taxonomy (GTDB): domain Bacteria; phylum Pseudomonadota; class Gammaproteobacteria; order Pseudomonadales; family Porticoccaceae; genus CBDDRG01. The sequence goes on along the minus strand of JBPPNE010000206.1, from coordinate 251 downwards.
AGCGCGCGCATCTTCGGATGTCGCGCGTCGTCGGTGGCCCCCCTGATGAAGATGAGTCGCGTCTTGCGGTTCGCCGTGGCCTGGTCGAACTCGCGTTCGGTGGGCGCGACGCCGGCGGCGTCCTCGAAGCCGTAGTCGTTGCCGAACAGGCCGAGATAGAGGTCGCTGCGATCGAGCTCGGCCAGGTAAGCCTGGTCGGCGCGCAGGTCGCGGGCCGGCAGGTCCTCGAACAGAAAGACCGCGAAGAAGCG
>JBPPNE010000205.1:0-9276 GCA_051306415.1 Porticoccaceae bacterium | reverse complement strand
CACATCGTCGTTGCCAACTGGTCGATGCGGCAAAATTACACGAATTACTACGATGCCGAAAAGCAGATTCCCAAGGCCATCGCGGCGCTCAAGCGCGCCGGCGATCACGGCGTGAAATCCATCGTCGATCTGACCCCGGTCAACCTCGGTCGGGACATTCACACCATTCGCCGGGTGTCCGAAGCCAGCGGCGTCAATGTCATCGCGCCCACCGGCTTCTACTGGACCGAAGAGCCGGTGATGCACGGCTGGGACGCCAAGGCGATCGCCAACTACATGATCCGCGACATCCGCGACGGCATCCTCGACACCGGTATCAAGGCCGGCATCATCAAGTGCGCCACCGACAACCCCGGTGTCGATGCCTTCAACAAGAAGCTGTTGCAGGCGGCGGCGATCGCCCACCGCGAAACCGGCGTGCCCATCTCCACCCACACCACGGTGGCCAACACCTCGGCGCGCGACCAGCAAATTGCGTTTGCGGAGTTTGGTGTCGATCTCACCCGTATCGTCATCGGCCACTGCGGCGATTCCACCGACCTCGACTACCTGCAAAGTATCCTCGACCGCGGCAGTTTCATCGGCATGGATCGCTTCGGCCTCGAAGCCATGCTGCCCACCGACCAGCGCGTGCAGACCGTCGCCAAACTCTGCGCCAAGGGCTTTGCCGGGCAGATGGTGGTGTCCCACGACGCCTGCAGCTATCAGGACTTCTTCGACCAGAAGTACATCGAGCAATTCGCTCCCCACTGGCACTATGAGCATGTGCCCAAGGACGTGTTGCCAGCGTTGCTGGAGGCCGGCGTCAGCCAGGCGGATATCGACACCATGACGATCGAGAACCCGAAAAAGATTTTCTCCCGCCAGGGTGCTTACTGATTCCGCGCCCGCGCCGCCAGCCAGGATCACCACCAGAGGGCGCCCGCGCGGCGCCCTTTGTTAATTCCTGTTTATGATTTGATGGCAGCGTGAGTCAGGCGGACAAACTAAAACTTTACTGACAATATTGGGCTTTAATCGCTTCAGTTGGCCGGTTGGATTAGCCGCGCCTATGCGCCTCCGATAACCCGCAGATACATTTGGGCCGAAAACTGGTCAGCGAACGCGCCAAAAGAAATCTCGACAGATTCCCAAGCTCCTCCGCCTCGATTGGCAGGGACGTGCGGATCGACCTCCACTTTGGAAAGAACCGCGAGGCTCGGAACCGGCCGGCTGATGTCCCACAGGTGGAACGCATGGATGTCGTTGAACACGGCTCGATCCCATTCATTGGTCGTAAGGTGAAAGCCGCCGCCGATCCCGACGGTAGTAGCCTTTACTTCGATTGACAGCAGCCGCTCGTCTTCCCGACCAGCGACAGAGAGGACGTCGTATCCGTCCTCGTTGCTTTCGACGGAAATCCATTTGGGCTCGCGACCAGTGCGCTCTCTTTCGTACGCGATGGTCAGGCGTTCCCCGGCCCTGCCAATACCGGTCAATCTGGCTCCTTTCTGGCCGCGGGCCCGAGCAGCTATTTCGTCCCAAAACGCGACGATTTCATCGCCGAACCCGTGAGCGAGGCCGGCCTCGACGAACACTTGTGCGATGTCGGAACCTGCGAAGCTAAGCACTCGGGCCCGACCGAAGGTCGCGTTTTGTATCCAAGGAGGACGCACGATGTCGATATAGTCGAGCAACGCCTGACGAATCCTCCCCTCATAGCCCCCAAACGACATAACGCGTTCGCCGCCGATCGTCACGACGGCCGAGCCGTCCGCGCCAGCCTGGAGCCAGTTGAGGATTTGAGCCAACTCGACGACCCTAGCGGACGGCATCACGCCGATCCTGGAAAACTCCACCGAGATTTGCGCGGACGGCAACTTGCGTCGGACCGCCATTTCTAGCAGTTCAAAGCAACTTTGCACGAGTCCAGGAGAAAACGCTGTCATCGCCTCTCCTTGGACAGATCGCGCAGCAACGCATCGATGTCCTCGCGGGCTAGGCCAGTGCTGTAATCCTCCGCATCCTCAATGTCGTTCGGGTCGATGGGAATCGGATCCGGTTTGAGCGATGAGTCGTCCAATGCCTCGGCCATTTGGTTGATCTTGTAGCCAAGGCGCTCCCGGACTGTCTCGTCCACGCTGTCCATGCACTCTACAATCTCGATCATGGTGTCCTGGTCTGGCGGCAGGCCGAAACGATGGATACGGTCCTCCGATTGGAGATAATGGGCGGCGTTAAAGGTCCGGTCGAGATACAGGGCGTGGTGGCAAACGCGGTGAAGGCTGACGCCCTCGCTTGCTGCCGCGGGGTTGGCCACCATGACGCGCACCGTCGGGTCGTCGTGGAACAGTTTGATCTTGCCCTCGCGCGTCTCGTCATCGTCCTCATCGCCGGTGTCCACGCCGCCGTGGATAAACACGGCTCCGAGGTCCGCCAAACGCTCAGAGATGTATTCGACGTTGTGCACGAACGAGGACCAGACGAGAACCTTGTGGCCCTTGCGGGCCAAAAAACGAGCCCTCTTCAAGACATATTTCATCTTGGGGCCATCACCTTCCGCCAGCACGGCTCCAAGCAGGTCTGGATGGGCGAATCCGATTTCCGCTGACAACAGCGACGGATTGGATACGAACTGCAACAGTCGGGCCACGGAGCGTCCCAAGGAACGTAACGCCTGCTTGCTGGATATGTTCAACGCGCTCGCGGCCTCGCGAGCAACCTCGAACTTCATGAGTTTGTAGAGTTCCGCTTGCATCGGAGCCATCGGCAATTGCGCCATTTGCCGCGTGAATGGCGGTAGGCCCAACTCCCTCTTGTTGGTGCGCACATACACGGGACGAATGAGTTCGACCACGCTCTCTGCCGTCGCGGGAATCTCCGGGTATAAGAACTGGAACTGCGGGATAAGGTCCGCCGGCGATTGCGGCATCGGCGTGCCGGACATAATCAACTTACCGACGGGAAGGTGGGCGAGGTTCAAAGCCGCGCGCGCGGTCTGCTTTCCGGAGCCGCTCTTGATCCGATGGCTCTCATCCAGGAACACATGCACCCTGAATTGTGCACAATGGGCAGCTACCAAGTCGGCGACGCGAACCAGTTGTTGGTAGGTGATGAGTATGAACCGAGTCATCGTCCAATGCTCTAGCGATCTTATCCCGGCCGCCACGTAGCCGGATGAATCCTTTCTTGATAGAGGGCATGCAATCCCCAACTTGTTCGTCCTACGCGGCGAAGGCGTTCTTCGGGGCGATGACCAGAAGCCGCTCGTCGTCCTTGGCCTTGAAGAAGCTCGAGAGAGCCTCGGCGGTCTGTCTAGGAATTGTGTTGTGTTTTTCCTCGATTACGCTGCGGCAGAGAGGCGACGGTGCCAATCGAAAACATTTGAATAATCCAGAAAACTCGCAAGTTCACTGAGGCCACTACGCTGAAAAGTAGGACGCTGAAGCTGACGTGTAAACAAGTCACGTCGGGACTCGTTCGATACGACGAAAAAGCGGCTTACTCCCTGACAGGTTAGCAGAAAGTCATTGAATCTCAGCAAGCCGGAATAAACCGAACTTGAATGTTCGACTTCGAAGGCGGCGGCAATAGCATCTTGTTTATGATCTATCCAGATCACATCAATCTCGGACACAAACCGCGCTCTCTCTTTGACGTGGGTTGGAAGCTCGCTGATTGGCTGAAATGGTCGCACCAATCCCCAGTCGAGCAGTTCAATATTGTTCCGTGGAACGTAGACGCCATAGCCCTTCATCGTCCCGATGCCGCCCAATAGGGTTTGTGCTTGCCAGTGGGTTATGTTCTGCACGATGACATTTGAGTCTCGATCGCCGACCGAGGGTAGGGCATCAATACCGCCAAAAGCGTCAACATTGAAGTGTCCTACCCTCGGCAGGTATAACTCCTTCGTGCTTGGGCTGTAAGCAATTTGGACCTTGTACTGACCGTCGGAAGCCAGTGGAGATTGCCGGATTACTGCCTCAAAATCGCCGTAAGGGATAAACAGTGGCGACTCTCGGTCAGTGAAGAAGCAAAGGTACGAGTGATGCCCATCAAGCGCATTGAGATCAACTTGTCGAAGACCATAGAACGCAACCCCTTTGCCATGTATCTTCGAGTAGCGTAAGTAAACTCGGACACCGCTTTGTAGTTCTATGAGAGATCGGCTCCCTGATAGCGTTGTAATCAACCCGTAGCGTCTTTCTATCGCTGTCAGCAGCTCTTTTTTGTAGTCGTTTGCCATAGCTTTAGTGAATCAACCTGCAGCCGATGAAGCGACGGCCGTGAACAGCGGCCGCCACGCCCGCGGAAGCCACACCCGCGAAGGGGTCGAACACCACAGCTCCCGGCTCGGACATCGACAGCACCAGACGCTGGATCAGGCCTACGGGGAACTGGCAAGGGTGATCAGTCTTCTCGACGTGGTTGCTCTTCACCTTCGGGATGCTCCAAACATCCTCGGGGTTCTTGCCCTTCGGGTTGCCGGATGGCTGGCCCACGTTCGGTCCCTTGAAGTGCTTCTTTCCCGGATACTTCGCCGGCACGCGGACAGCGTCGAGGTGGAAGACGTAGTCGTCGCTCTTCGTATACCACATGACGGTCTCATAGCGCCCGGAGAAGCGGCGCTTGTTGTGCAGGCCGTGGCCAAAGTGCCAGATGATCCGGTTGCGCAGTTGTAGGCCATGTTTCTTGAAGATCGGCGCGAACTCGATGTCGAGCGGGGCTATATGCCCGTTGTCGACGAAGTTGCCGACCTGCCAGCAGAGGCTGCCCGTGTCCTTCAAGCGCGGGATCATCAGGTCGATTACCCGCTCCTGCCATTCGAGATACTTTTCAAGGGCCTTTTTGCTCTCGTAGGACTTTCCAATGTTGTAGGGGGGTGAAGAGACGATGAGATCGAAGATCGGCTCGCTCGGCAGTGCGTATAGGAACTTCTCGACATCGCCATTCCAGATTGCGAAGTCGGGAAGAGGCGTCAGCGGGCTACCCTTCGCTGGGCGCAGCATCACGACTTGTTTGGTTTCTGACGCCTTTTTAACGGCGGCGGGCGCCACGACTTGGTTGCGCTTATTGCCTGTGGCCGTCAGTTTCCCCGCGCGGTCTCCTTCGTCACCTGGTGTTCTACGCGCTAGCACGGCCGAGCCCTTCCTTGATCGGCATTGGCATTTTGATCTGTTGGCTGTAGTTAGCCGCGAACTAACGTTCGAACATATTGACCACGCAAGGATATTACCGTTCTGGAAGTCCCACAAGGCGCAGGGCGCTGCGGAGATGCACGGGTTCGGCGTGTCCACATCCACTTCCTTAGTCATTCTAACACCGCGAATCTGCACGGATTTTGTCTGGCGTCATGGATTGCACTCTCCAATGTCATTCAGTGCGATTAAAATGTGCAAGGGCCCTCAATGGCGGGCTCGGGGCCAGTGCTCCGCGGTTCAGGATTTCTGCCAGGCCAGCGCCTTTTGATACAGCAGATTCTTGCTTCCACCGGTAATACGCGCGGCGAGCTCCGCAGCCTGTTTAAGCGGTAACTCCGCGAGCAGCAAGCGCAGCACGCGTTCCTCTTCGGCAGCGGCGATGCCGTTTTCACTCGCATCGGCGCCGTGCACGATGAGGACGATTTCGCCGCGCTGCTGATTGGGGTCGGCGGCGATCCTGGCCTGAATGTCCGCCAGGGTGCCAGTCAGAAATGTCTCGAAGGTCTTGGTCAATTCTCTCGCCACCACCGCTTCCCGCTGCGCGCCGAACAGGTCACAAAGGTCGGCCAGCGCATCCGCAATCCGGTGCGGCGCCTCGTAAAAAATCAAGGTGCGTGGCTCACTCGCCAAGTCTTGCAGACGGTTGCGCCGGGCCTTGGCCTTGGCCGGCAAAAACCCCTCGAAGGCAAAGCGGTCGCTGGGTAGCCCGGCGGCACTGAGGGCAACGACGGCCGCACAGGGGCCGGGAATAGGCTGGACCACACAACCGCGAGCGCGCGCCGCGCGCACCAAACGGTAGCCGGGGTCGGCGATCAGGGGAGTGCCGGCGTCGGAAATCAGCGCAACGCTTTTGCCTGCTTCGAGAGCAACGAGAATGCGCTGCTCCTGCCCCGGATCGCTGTGATCGTGGTAGGCCAGCAACGGCTTTTCGATCGCGAAATGGGCGAGCAGGCGGCCACTGTGGCGAGTGTCTTCCGCCGCCACCAGGTCAACCGTCTGGAGTATCTCGACGGCGCGGGGTACCATGTCGGCCAGATTGCCGATCGGCGTCGCCACCACGTAAAGTGTCCCTGCCATCAGAGTAAACGATGCCCCTATTGCTCCGGTTGCGCCTCAGCTTGGTCGTCGTACTGCTCATCCTCGGCGGATGCGGCAGCCTACCCAAGCCAGCTTCGCCAGCATACACGAAGCCCGCCACATCCGAGACGCAGGCGGAGCAAGAGCTGGCCATCGCACTCAAGAGCCCGTCGCCTGAAAAAGAGCAGCATCAGCTCGCCGCCGCCAAAAGTTACTATCAGCTCAAGGACTACTCGCGTGCCGAGGCAGTGTTTCGCGGCATCAATACCCAGGTTCTCTCTCTCGATGCGCTGGCGGATTTCTGCCTGGCTTACGCCGCCTTGGCGATGGTTCAGGACGAGTACGCCAGCGCCCGCGCCCTGCTGACCCATCCGCGGCTGACGGCGGAGTGGCCGCAATTGCCGCAGCCCGTGCAAGTGAACTGGCGCCGTGCGCGGGGCGACCTGTTTGCGCTACTCGGCGACGAAGGCGCCGGCGTGGCGGAGTACGTCGCCCTCGCCCACCTGCTGAGAGAACCCGCCGAGATCGCCGATGTTCACGAGACCATCTGGCGGCTGCTCAACCGTATCGGCGACCGCGATCTACGGCAACTGAGCGCCGAGACCCGAGATAACGAGCTCAAGGGGTGGTATCAACTCGCGCTGGCGAGTCGCAGCGGCGGTAGCGATATCCGCCAGGGAATTCGCAATTTCAACGCCTGGCGGGCTCAGTGGCCCGAGCACCCGGCGGCACAGCGGCCACCGGCGAGTTTCAACCAGTTGGCGCAGGCAAGCGCCGACCTGCCCAAGCAGATCGCCCTGCTGCTGCCGCTGCGTGGCAGTCACGCGCTGGCGGCAACCACCATCCGCAACGGTTTTCTGGCCGCCTGGTACGACCAGTTCAGCAGAGACAAAAGCATTCCTCCGCTGCGCCTCTACGACACCTCCACCGCCGCTATCGCCACGGTTTATCAACGCGCCGTGGCCGACGGCGCGGGCATCGTGATCGGGCCGTTGCGGGAGGAAGAAATCAAAGGTCTCGCAGCACAACCGGTGTTGCCGGTGCCGGTGCTTGGCTTGAACCAACTCGACGCCAGCCAGCATGCCCCGGACAATTTCTTTCAATTTGGACTCTCAGTTGCCGATGAGGCCGTACAGGTGGCCGAGCGCGCCTGGCGCGAAGGCCATCGCGCCGCCCTCGCGATTACCCCCGCGACACCCTGGGGCAAGAACGCGCTGGAGGCTTTTCGCAGCGACTGGCAACGCCGTGGCGGCACTCTCGTTGTCGCGCCGCCCTATGCGATGGAGCAAAAGGATTTTACCTCGCTGCTGCGGCCAGTTCTGCTGCCCGGATTGAGCGCGCCGGACGTTGCCAGAATGGCGCGAGCGGCGGCCAAGAATACCGGGCCAGCGCCGCAGCGACGCCAGGATATCGACATGGTGTTGCTCATTGCCTATCCCGAGCAGGGCCGCCAGATCAAACCATCGCTCGACTTTCTGTTTGCGCGAGACCTGCCGGTTTACGCCACCTCGTTTATTTACGCCGGCGGCGTCAACAATCAGGATCGCAATCAGGATCTCGACTCCATACGCTTTACCGCGATGCCCTCGGTGCTACCCGGCCAGGGTGCCGATAAACTCAAGCCGGAGGCTGGACTGCAACCGATTTACCGGCCCCTGTTTGCGCTCGGAGTAGATGCCTTTCAGCTTCACCAGTGGCTGTCGGTCATGCGCAATTCGCCACAGACTTCCATCCACGGCTACACCGGCACGCTGACCATGGCGCCGTCAGGGCGAATCCTCCGCGAGCAACCCTGGGCACAATTTCGCGACGGCCGAGTGATCCCGGTCGGACAGCTAGCGGATATCCCCCAGTGACGACAAAATCCCTCGCCGGTGACGGCAAAACGGCGGAACGATTGGCCCGTGATCTACTCAAACGCCAGGGTCTGCGCATTCGCGAGCAGAACTACCGCACGCCGCGGGGCGAAATTGATATCATCGCCGAGGATGGCGACACCCTGGTGTTCGCCGAAGTGCGGTTACGCAGTAACGCGACTTTTGGCGGCGCCGCGGCCACCATCGACGCCAGGAAGCAGCAGAAACTGTTTTATGCCAGCGCGCATTATCTGCAAGCAGAAGGGTTGGGCGAGACGCGCCCCTGCCGGTTTGACGCCATCTGCCTGACCCCGGACGGCTCCGGCGACTACCAACTGGAATGGATCCGCGACGCCTTTCGACCCTCGCCCTGACCGCCAACCCCCTACACAAGACAACCCTTGAGAGGAACCCGATCATGCTGAAGCTCTGGCCACGCCTATTAATAGCGAGCAGTATCATCCTGGTGGGGTGCACCAGCACCATCAGCGCCGTCAGCGAGCGCCCGATTAACCCGGATCGCAGCCGGCCCTCGGTCGGCACTCACATCGACGACATCCAGCTGGAAACCGTGATCGGGGTCAACATCAAGAAGGCCAACTCGCTGCTGGACAACTCATCCCACGTCAATGTCAACGCCTACAACCGGGTCATCCTGCTCACCGGCGAAGTCCCCACCGACGAAATGCGCACGCTCGCGGGAACCACCGCGCGCAATGTGCGCGGCGTCCGCCAGGTTCACAATGAGTTGCAAATCCGGGGATCATCAGGCCTGTTGTCGCGCACCCGTGACAGTTGGCTGACCACCAAGGTCAAGACCAAGCTGATTAACGACCCGGAAATCAAATCGAACAATATCGAAGTCATTACCGAAAGCAGGGTGGTCTATCTGATGGGTATCGTCACCCGCCGTGAAGGCGATCGCGTCGCCTCGGTGGCCAGCAATACCGCCGGCGCACAGAGTGTGGTGAAGGTGTTTGAGTACCTGGATTAAAAGACTGGATTGACTGGACTAGGGCCTGTTAACACTACCCGCGCAGTTGCGACGGAGGCGCTTTTGTTGCGAGCCTATTTTTTGCGAGTCCAGACGCGCCGAGTGCAGTGCGCCGGGCGTGCAAAAGCGAGGCGCAACGCTGGATCGCAACAAAAGCGCCCCGTCCCTC
>JBPPNE010000204.1:0-10822 GCA_051306415.1 Porticoccaceae bacterium | reverse complement strand
GCAGGGACTGCGAGCGCCGCGATAGCTCGAACACTCTTTTCTCTAAAAGTCTGGCAGACCACTGAAGAGCGGGCCATGAGTCCGGTCTTGCTGGTGTGCGAAGAAGCTCACCGATACGTGCCGAATAGTGGTGAGGCGCAATACGGCGCTGCTCAGGGTGCGATCAGGCGAATCGCGAAGGAAGGCCGCAAGTACGGCATTGGGTTGATGCTGGTATCACAGCGCCCAAGTGAGGTTGAGGCGACCGTATTGTCGCAATGTAATTCGTGGATCGTGCTTCGCATCACGAATGAGGCTGACAGAGAACACGTCAAGGGGATTCTTCCTGACTCGATGGCTGGCCTCACGAAAATGCTCTCTGGACTTCGTCGGCAGGAGGCGATTTTTGTTGGTCAGGCGGCCATGCTGCCATCGCGAATAATGATCAGAAACTTGGCGGATGACCAGCTGCCAAAGTCGAACGACATCGACTTTGACAAAGGTTGGCAGAACGCGGGTATTTCAACCGCGCAATTGGGGGTTGTCGCCAGTCGGTGGCGGTATCAGAAGAGATGAGCGGCAACTTCACTGAATCCAGCGTCTGGCTCCAGCCCTGAGTTGCTTCAGACGGGAGTCGAGCGCTTCGAACGCTATCTTTTGCCATCGCTATAGATTGCGCTGCCGCGCTGTTCGGCGGGGGTTAGGTATCCCGTTGCCTGTCCCCAACATCCGGCAATCCCGCCACCACGCGGTTCACCTCTTCGTCACTGGCCGGGCCATGATGGTGGAAGATGGCCGTGATCAGCCAGCCGAGCTGGCGCAGGTAGCGGCGGCAGTGCTCGCAAATCAGCAGGTGGATACGCAGGGACAGGCGCCGCCGCCACGGCAGTTCCCTGGCGAGCAGGGCATCGGCCTGCTCCACCAACTCCCGGCATGACGGCATCAGCATTCTCCGGTCTCCTGATAGCGATCCACCAGCTTGAAGACGAGCTGGCGGGCGCGGTGCAGCAATACTCTGGCGTTGGATGCGGAGATGGCCAAATCATTACAGATAGCGTCGAAGGACTGGCCGCCAACGTCGCGCATTTCGAGCAGGATGCGCTGGTTGGCGGGCATTGCGGTCATCAGTTGATCCAGGCACTCCGCCAATTGATCGGCCATTAACAAGCTCTCCGGACCCTCGCCCTGGGACCAGTCCGCCGGCGGGACGGACCAGTGGCCGTCGCTGGCAAAGCGGTTAGCCAGGGGATCGCTGCCATCGGCGGTGATATCGTCGAGAAACACCTCGCGGCCGCGTCGCCGCAGGCGCGTGTGCGCCTCGTTGATGACGATGCGGGACAGCCAGGTGCGCAGGCTGGATCGGCCCTCGAAGCCGGCGATGGCCTGAAATGCCTTGATCCAGGCGGTCTGGACGATTTCCTCAACATCATTGGCACTGGCCAGCGTGCGGGCGAGTCCGAGCAGACTGCGGTGGTGTTCGCGGACGACGCTGGCGAAGGCGTCGCGATCACCGGCCCGCAGGCGGGTCAGCAACCGGGGATCGTCGCCGGCCGGCGGCGCATCAGTGGTCAAGTTGAATCCCGCTCCGGTCGCGCCGGGTGCAACGGCTGATGATGAACATGGTCAAGAGTATCGCCTGAATTATGGCGGCGCGAGCTTATCACAGCGGATCAGCGTCGCCGTCCCTGCGGCCGGGCTACGGTGTTTTGCAGGGCACCGTACTGGCCCGAAATTTGGACTGCGCAACGATGGATGGTGGATAATGCCCCGCGATAACAATCCCCGGGCATGACTGCTTTGAAATGCCCCCGCAGAGAATCTATGTTGTTGTCCACCTACTGGTTGCCCACTCGTTTGTTGGTCGCCCATCTGTTGACCGCCCAGCGGGCGCCCACAGTGTTGCGCTGGGCCTTGCCGTGCTGCCTGGTCGCGGTCGCGCTCTGTGCCTCGGCGGTCGAGACGCCGGATCGTGCGAGCCTGAACCGCAGCCTCGTTGCGCTCGAACAGAAGGCGGACGGTGGCGATAAAACTGCCCGCCAGCGCCAGGACTTGCAGGCGGCGATTGGTTTTCTCGATGACGAAGAGCGCAGTCGCAAGCGGTTGAAGTTGTTGCAGCAGGAGTGGCGTCAGGCGCCGGCGCGCATTGTGCGGGCCGAGCAGACGCTGGCGAATCTGGCGCCGATCGACAGCGCCGCGCTGACGGCGAGCGCTGACGGCAAGGACATTGCCACGCTCACCGCCGAGTTGAGCGACGACATCAACGCCCTCGAAAAATTGCAAGGCGATCTCGCCGACGCGAACAATCAACTGGCCCTCGCCAGCACCCTGCCGGAGCGCGCCCAGAGTGATCTTGGCGCCAGTTTGAAGCGGATGGAGGCCATTCGCTCCGAGCTTGACCGTGCCGGCGAGCCGGGCGATTCGGCGACGGGTGCGACCACAGATGCCGCCCAGCAGAAGATGGCCGCCGAGATGGCCCTGCTGACCGCGAGCATTGCGCTGCGCCAGCTCGAATTGCAGGCCAACCAGTCGCTGCAGGAACTCGCGGTCGCGCAGCGGGAGCTGCTGCGGCGGCAGATCGCCGATCAGGAGCTGGTGCTTGATGTGCTGCAGAAAGCGCTCAATCGCAAGCGCCGGGAGCATACCGAGAAAGCATTGGCGGAGGCGACGACGAACAGCGCCGCGGTGCTGCCGAACAGCGCGCTGCTCGCCGGCGAACAGGAAGCCAATCGCACGCTCGGCGAACGCTTGCTGGCGATCACGGATCGCAATGGCCAGTTGCTGCGCGAATCCATCACAGTGACCAGCGATCTCGAACAGGCGCGGCAAACCGCCCGTTTGCTGGAAGATCAGATCAGCGCGCTGTCCGGTAGCCTGCTGTTGTCGGAAGTGCTGTACGAACAGTATCAGTCGCTGCCCAGCGTCAGGATCGAGCAACAGCTGGCGGAGGAAATCGGCGATCTGCGACTTGAGCAATTCCGCCTGGCGCGTCAGCGCGATGCGCTGCTGAATCCCGCCGATAGCGCCGAGCGGCTGCTCGTGGGCGTTGCCGAGGAGGAGCGCACTCCGGCGTTGCGCGAGGCGCTGTTGACGACCCTCGCGATTCGTCAGGACTTGCTGAGTCAACTCGACGCCGAGCTCAACCGCCTGTTCAATCTCGCTATCAATGTGCAGATCAACCAGGATCAGTTACTCGATATCAGTCGCTCGGTGCGCTCGACCATCGAGGAGCATATGTTCTGGATTCCCGGTGCCCGCCGCATCGGCGAAATCTGGCTGCTCTCGCTGCCGGTCGCGGTCTATGATCAGGTGCGCGCGCTGGCTCCGGTCAAGGCTTGGCAGGTGGTGACCGCGCTGCCGGCGGCCTATTGGAGCATTCTGGCGCCACCCCTTTTTATTGCGGGGCTGTTGCTGTTTCGCCACCGCAGAATCGTCGCGCGGCTGGATGCGCTCAATGCGGAGATCGGCCGGTTGCGCGACGACAGTCAGCGCCACACGCCGTTCGCGATTCTGCTGTGTCTGCTGCTCGCGCTGCCCGGTCCATTGGTGCTCGCCGGCGCTGGTTTGCTGGCGCGGGCCGCTGACTATGGCCTTGCCAGCGCGGTGCTGCTCAAACTCGCTGTGCTCGGTGTTGTCATCGGTTTATGTCGGCGTCTGCTCAGAACTCACGGCGTCGCCGGTAGCCATTTCAGCTGGCCAGCGGAGTCGGTGCGCAGTTTGCGCCGCCTGATCACCAGCATCGGCGCTGTGCTGGCTCCGCTGATTATTGTTATCGCGCTCGGCGCCCGCGCGCCGGTTTTGCTCGCCAACGACCGCATCGGTCAGCTGGTGTTGATGTTGCTGACACCACTGCTCGCGCTGCTGGTCGCCCGTGCCAGTCTCATCTACCCGCGCCAGCGCCTGGATGCGATGGGCGAGGGTACCTTGTTGGGGATCGCTGCGGGCAACCGCATGTTACGCAACGGTACGGCGCTAACGCTCGCCGGTGTCCTGTTGGTGCTGGCGGTGCTAACCGGACTGGGCTACTACTACACCGCGATTCAACTGGCATCGCGTCTAGTCGACAGTTTCTATCTGCTGCTGCTGTGGATTCTGACCAGTTCTACCGCATTGCGCGGTCTTGCCGTCGCCGCCCGTCGCCTCAACTACCGTCGCGCAATCGCCCAGCGCGAGGCGGAGATGCAGGCGGAGCAGACCCAGAGAGAGGGTGCCGAGGCCGTCGAGGTGGTGCCGGAACCGCCCCTCGACATGCAACAGGTTGGCAGTCAGTCATTGCGTCTGACGCGATTGATGCTGGTCATCGTTTTTGGCGTGATCCTCTACTGGGTGTGGTCGGATCTGATCGGCGCTTTCGCCTACACCGACACTATCGTGCTGTGGGAGCGGATCGTCGGTGAGGGCGGCGTGGCGAGCATCGATACCACCAGTCTGCGCGATCTGCTGGTCGCGTTGGTGATGCTGGTGATAACCGCCATGCTGGCGCGCAACCTGCCCGGCCTCCTCGAAGTCATGGTGCTGGCTCGTCTGGAACTGCCCGTCGGCTCCACGTACGCGATTACATCGCTGTTGTCGTACGCCATTGTTGCCGTTGGCGCGCTCGCCGTGCTGTCCGTTCTCGGTGCGCCCTGGGACCGGTTGCAGTGGCTGGTTGCCGCGCTGGGCGTCGGCCTCGGTTTTGGCTTGCAGGAGATTTTCGCCAATTTCGTCTCCGGCCTGATCATTCTGTTCGAGCGCCCGGTTCGCATCGGCGATGTGATCACCATCGGCGATCTGACCGGTACTGTCAGCCGTATCCGTATTCGCGCTACGACTATCACCGATTTTGATCGTAAGGAGATTATCGTTCCCAACAAGGGCTTCGTCACCGACCGGCTGATCAACTGGACGCTCACCGACAGCGTGACCCGGGTGGTGATCAAGGTGGGTTTCGCCTACGGCACCGATCTTGGTCGCGCCAAACAGGTGTTGCTTGATGTCGCCAACGAAAATCCGCGCGTCATGAAGGAGCCGGCGGCAGTGGCTCCAGTGGCCCTTTTCCTCAGCTTTGGCGCGAGCACGCTGGATCACGAGCTGCGTGCCCACGTACGGGAGCTGGCGGATCGCCTACCGGGCATCGACGAGCTCAATCGACGCATCGCTGAACTCTGCCGCGAAAGGGGCATTGAAATCGCCTATCCGCAACTGGATATTCGCGTCCGCAGCTCGGATATCGGCAAGGGCGACGGCACCGAGACCCCGGGTGACGCGGCTCCTGCGCGTTGAGGCGTCCAACACAAACCTTACCGGATTCTGATGCTATGACTTTATTGCGAACGATGGATATGCAGTGCCCCTACTGCGGCGAGATGATTGATGTAGTGGTCGATTGCTCCGTCGACGAGCAGGCCTATATCGAGGATTGTTCGGTCTGTTGTCGTCCCATCACCCTTGTGGTGAATGTCGATGACGACGGCGAACCCGTCATTTGCGCTCGCCATGAGAACGAATAGGCGTGTGGATTGCAGACAGTCTGGAGCCCGCATCGGATCATGCCCGCGGTGACCGGATTGTGACCGAAATAGCGATGGGATAGAATCGCGGGACATAACACCGGCTTGTACGCAAAAGGAATTTCAACTGTCTAGCACGATTGCCAACTCGGCTACCGCAACCCCAGTGAGCCCCCCGGAAAATGCTGTCGAACTCGCGGATGTCACCTTCGGGTATGACGATCGCATCATTTTGTCGGGCATTTCGATGACCATTCCGAAGGGAAAGGTGGTCGCTATCATGGGCGGTTCGGGCTGTGGAAAAACCACGATTCTGCGCCTGATCGGTGGCCAGTTGCGGCCGCAGCGCGGGCGCGTGCTGGTGGCGGGGCAGTCGGTTCCCGATCTCGATAACGATGCATTGTTTCGGTTTCGCCGCAAACTGGGCATGCTGTTTCAATTTGGCGCATTGTTCACGGACATGACAGTTTTCGAGAACATCGCATTCGCGATGCGCGAGCACACCGATCTGCCCGAGGAATTGATTCGCGATCTCGTGCTCATGAAGCTGCACACCGTCGGTTTGCGCGGCGCGGCGGAGCTGATGCCGACGTCGCTGTCCGGTGGCATGGCTCGCCGCGTGGCGCTGGCGCGGGCGATCGCACTGGATCCGCTGCTGGTCATGTACGACGAACCTTTCACTGGCCTGGATCCGATTTCGCTCGGCATCATTGGCCAGTTGATCCGCAAGCTGAATGACGCCCTGGGGATCACCTCGGTGCTGGTCACCCACGACATTCATGAATCGCTGCAGATCGTCGATTACATCTATTTTGTCGCCGAGGGCCGGATTATTGCCGAGGGCACGCCTGACCAGGTGCGCGCTTCCGATGACCCCTTCGTGCGCCAGTTCGTCGATGGTGCGCCGGATGGCCCGGTGCCCTTTCACTACCCGGCGGCGGATTTTGCCACGGAGCTGCTGACGCCATGATTGGCACCTTGCTGCAAAGTAGCGCGGAGTTTCTCCGTTGGCTCGGTGAACGCACGCGAACTGGCGTCTGCTGGCTCGGCTTTCTCGCGCGCTTTTTCGCCGCGGTGGTCCGCAACACGCCGGCAGCCTTTCGACGCCTGCCACTGACATTGCGGGAGATTTATTTTACCGGTGTGTTGTCCCTCACCATCATTGTCGTGTCGGGCATGTTCGTCGGCATGGTGCTGGGGTTGCAGGGCTATGACATCTTGATCAAATACGGTGCCGACGACTCCATCGGGGTTCTCGCGGCGCTGTCGCTGTCGCGGGAGTTGGGGCCAGTGGTGTCGGCGTTGTTGTTTGCCGGGCGGGCCGGCAGTGCGGTGACCGCGGAAATCGGTTTCATGAAGACCACCGAGCAACTCTCGGCGATGGAGATGATGGCGGTGGATCCATTGGCGCGGGTGATTGCGCCGCGCTTCTGGGGCGGGGTGATCGCCATGCCCGTGCTCTCGGCGCTGTTTTCCGCGTTTGGCATCTTCGGCGCCTACCTGGTCACGGTGCGGCTGATTGGCGTCGATTCCGGCGTGTTCTGGAGCAACATGCAGGCTGGTGTCGATTTCTGGCCCGACGTGACCAACGGCATTATCAAGAGCGCGGTGTTTGGCGTCGCGGTTTCGCTGATCGCCGTGTTCGAGGGCTACAATGCCAAACCGACGGCACAGGGGGTGTCGAGCGCGACTACCCGCACCGTTGTCGAAAGTTCGCTGGCGATTCTCGCTCTCGATTTCATCCTTACCGTGTTCATGTTCCGAGGCCTCAGCGTATGAATCGCTCCACCATCGACCTCTGGGTCGGCCTGTTTGTCGCCATGGGTATTGCCGCCGTCGTTTTTCTCGCCCTCAAGGCTGGCAATCTGGTATCCCTGCAATCGACCCCCGGCTACCGTATTGAAGCGCGTTTTGACAACATTGGTGGGCTCAAGCTGCGGGCGCCGGTGAAGGCGGCGGGGGTTACCGTTGGCCGGGTCGAGGCGATCCGGCTGGATCCGACGACCTACCAGGCGACAGTTCAACTCAAAATTGACAATGCTTACGAGTTTACGGCCGATACCATTGCCTCAATCCTCACTTCCGGTCTTCTGGGTGAGGTCTATATCGGACTGGATGTGGGTGGCGACAGCAAACTGATCGAGACTGGTGGGCGCATAACCAAGACGCAGTCGGCGATCGTGCTGGAAAAACTTATCAGTCAATTCCTGTTCAACAAGGCGTCATCGGGGCCTGAATCCGCTGGCAAGCCATAACTCCGATCCGACTTGCGACAGAGGTGACCATGACTAGGTACTTTCGGCATTCCCCCTACATCGTTAGCTGGCTGCTGCTGGCGGTTCTGACGGGCTGCGCGTCCTCGCCATCGTCGGTGGATCCGCTGGAGCCAATGAACCGCAAGCTCTATCAGGCCAACGAAGTTCTCGACAAATACGCGGTCAAGCCCGTGATCAAGGCCTACACCGGGGCACTGCCGCAATTCGTGCGCACCGGTGTCTCCAATGTATTCAGCAACGTCAGCGATCTGTACTCTGGCGTCAACGACCTGTTACAGGCAAAACCGCGCAAGGCGGTAGACGATTTCGGGCGGGTTGCAGTCAATACCACGGTGGGAGTTGTGGGGTTGTTCGACGTTGCCTCGAAATGGGGTCTGGTACGCGGGGAAGAAGACTTCGGCCAGACCCTGGGTTATTGGGGCCTCGGTCAGGGGCCCTACCTGTTTCTGCCACTACTTGGCCCGACCACCATTCGCGATGGAACGGGTGCTGCGGTACGTATCTATACCGATCCGGTCAACTATATCGATGACGAAGGCGTCCGCAATGGCGTCAAGGTGTTGAGCGTGGTGGATCAACGCTCGCAGGCGGACGATATCCTCAATATCGTCGACAAGGCAGCGCTCGATCGCTACCGGTTCATTCGCGGTTCCTACCTGCAACGACGGCTCTACCTGGTGTATGACGGCCAACCGCCACGGCTGGATGACGATGAATAAGCGGCAAATAACGATGAGGGATAGCCTATGTACCTGAAGACGCGGATACATGGCCCAGCTCGGGCTTGCCACTGGGTGGCAGTGATGGCGCTGACGCTGGTCGCTACACTCCAGGGCGCACTGGCCGGCGCCGAAGAGGCCGCCGATGCGATGGTCAAGCGGGTGTCCCAGGAGGTGATCGAACTGATCAAGGCAGACCCTCTGATTCAGGCCGGCGACCAGGCCCGGATTCATGAAGTGGTCGAATCCAAGCTGTTACCCAGTTTCGATTTCACCCGGATGACGGCGCTGGCGATGGGCCGCAACTGGCGAACCGCCAGCCCTGACCAGCAGCAGCGGCTGGTGAATGAATTTCGCACGCTGCTGGTGCGCACCTATTCCGGAGCACTCAACCAGTATCGCGATGAAAAGTTGGATTACAAACCGCTGCGGGCGAATGCGGGCGATACCGATGTCACCGTGCGTACCGCCGTATTGAAGCCGGGACGCGCACCGATTGAGATTGACTACGGTATGACCAGCACCCCGGAAGGCTGGAAAGCCTACGATGTGATTGTTGGCGGTGTCAGCCTGGTGACCAATTACCGTGAAGAGTTCAACGCGCAAATCCAGAGCGGCGGCATCGACGGGCTGATTGCGACGCTCGCGGAGAAGAACAAGGGAACGCCGGCATCGTGACGGCACCCCAGTCATCCAAACCCGCTGTGGCTGATGCCGCCGCCGGTTTCGCCATCGATGGCGAGCGTTGGTGTTGCGTCGGAGACTTCACCTTTGCCACGGTTGCCGCCGTCTTTGCAGCCACACGAGAGCTGCCGTTGCCGGCATCCGGCGTGATCGACTGCGCAGGCATCGGGGGGGCGCCGGACTCCGCCGCCGTCGCGATTCTGGTGGCGTTGAAGCGCCGCGCCGTGGCCGAGAAAAAACTGCTTACCTTTATCAACCTTCCCCGTTCGCTGCTCGCGTTGGCTCAGCTTTACGATGTTGAAGATGTGCTGGCGCCGGCTTGACCGCGGCGGGTTGGATTTGATCCATGATGTAGAGTTTTACCTAGTCGAAGAATGAGTAATAATGGCGGCAATTCCCCAGTACCGCCGTAAGTTCATATTTAGTCAATGATTACAAGGAGTGAGTCGTGATCCCGATTCAAGCTATTCAAAACACACAAGGCCCAGAGCAGCCGGTTACCCGAGTGGGCCGGAGATCACTGGCTGCGGCCGCGCTGCTCATTATCGGGTCGTCCGTTTCAGCCGCCGCCGAATTTATCGATCTCGGCACGCTGGGTGGTAGTTTCAGTGGCGCCAATGATGTGTCGGCCAACGGTAGCGTTGTGGTGGGGTTCGGCAGCCTCCCCGGCGACCTGGTTTCTCATGCCTTTCGGTGGACCAGCGCCGGCATGGTCGATCTGGGCACGCTCGGCGGGGGTGAAAGCCTCGCCAATGCGGTTTCTGCCGACGGTGCCGTCGTAGTGGGCAAAAGTGAACTAGTCGTGGGCAATACTAGCGTTCACAGCTTTCGCTGGACGACTACAGGGGGCATGGTGGATCTGGGTACTCTCGGTGGCAGCCAGAGCGTTGCCGCCGATGTTTCCGCGGATGGGAGTGTCGTGGTCGGAGACAGCGACCTTACCGGCGATACGGCTTACCATGCCTATCGATGGACGGCTGTAGGCGGCATGACAGACCTCGGCACCTTGGGGGGCTTTATCAGCGTTGCCCTCGGCGTATCGGCGGATGGCAGTGTCGTCGTCGGTGGTAGCAGCCTAGCCTCTTTCGCCAACCACGCCTTCCGCTGGACCAGCGCTGGAGGTATGGCTGATCTGGGTACACTCGGCGGTAACGACAGTGATGCCTGGGCGGTCTCCGCTGATGGCAACGTGGTTGTCGGTGATAGTCGTGTCGCGGGTGGCGCTGAACCCTACCACGCGTTTCGTTGGACCGGTGCTACCGGCATGACGGATTTAGGTACGCTGGGCGGTAGTACCAGTGGCGCGCGCGGAGTATCAGCGGACGGTAGTGTCGTCGTAGGTACTAGCAAGATCGCTGGTGATGTCGCTGATCGGGCCTTTCGCTGGAATCAGGCGACTGGCCTGCAATCGATAGCCGACTGGCTCGCTGGCGCAGGGGTGACGGTGCCCACTGGCTGGGAATTAACTGAAGCCCAAGATGTGAATGCCGATGGGTCGGTGGTGGTCGGCTATGCCAATGACCCCAGTGGAATTTTCTCAGCCTGGCTCGCCCGCGCCGATGCACCTGCACCTGCACCTGCACCTGCACCTGCACCTGCACCTGCACCTGCACCTGCACCTGCACCTGCACCTGCACCTGCACCTGCACCTGCACCTGCACCTGCACCTGCACCTGCA
>JBPPNE010000203.1:0-5954 GCA_051306415.1 Porticoccaceae bacterium | reverse complement strand
TCGCTCAGCTTCAGCATCCGGTTGTAGGCGCCGCGCAGCTTGAACGAGAACACCGGCTGCAAATCCTCGCGCTTCAGCAGCACCTTGTTCTTCAGCTTGTGGGAGAGGAGCGGCGCGTCGTCGATCGGCGTCTCCTCGGCGAGATCGTAGATGCGGGCATCGAGGATGCGCTTGACGTAGCTTTCAGGCATTTGCGGGGATTCCGACCGGATATGGGCAAGCGCGCATAGTAAGTTTTCAGTACTTTGAACGCTAGTTGGATTGGTGATCTGGAGACAGCTGTCGAACGCTGACCGCAGTGTTGTGGTGTATCTTTGAATCAGCGTTATCGTAAGTTGCGTTCATCCCATTAATGCTAAATCCGCTTCAGCCTGTGCGACTTGCTGAGCTGCAGCTCGAATCATCGGTAGCATCTGAGTACGTTGCTGCAATATTTGTCCCCGAACTTGATTCAACAGTTCCGGCCCAGCCAGAAGGTTACTCTCGATCTGTCTTCGCTTCTGGCCAAAACGCTGATTGATGGCAGCAATATCTGCAGGATCAACGCCTTTAGATGGATCGAATACGAATTGTTGTTCCAATCGATTTCGCCAATCGATCAGTTCACTTGTGAGCTGAGGCCCGAATCCATTGATGTTCATTATCTTGTTCCGATTGACATCGGCAGCCGTTTCTATACCGAACGAGGCAAGCGTGGCTTTTCGCGTAGGGCCAACACCGGGAATATTGTAGTTTTCCAGAAATAATTTATCGAGAAACTTGTGAAGCTGACTATTGCGAAGGTTCTGCTGCAACTTTTGTTTCTCTTGCGTAAGCTGATTAGCCAAGCTTTCGTATTCTCTCCGCAAGCTCGACAATTCCTTGAGCTCTACTTGGAATTTACCGTCACCAGCTTCACGGTTCCAGCGTTCCTGTGCGGCGCCCATGTTTCTTCGTGCAGTGTTGAGTGCATCCTGTCGTGCTCTCCGCTCTGTAGAATCATTAGCCCCGGAAAAGAACAAAATTGCACCAATAATCAATGCAAAGACAAATAGCGCTGGGACAATAACTAAGCAGCCGAGCACAAGTCCAACAGCAGAAATTTTCTTGAACACGGCGGCATCTCTCGCGCTCTTTATTGATTCAGGCAACGGTCTTGGTTGGACGTCGAAGCCGAGCACGCTAATCTCTGGAGCCCGCCCAGGAGACTCGATGGTCATTATTCGAGTCCATACCCGTGCCAAGTCGAAACTGCTTGTTCCAGCCGTCGCGGTGGCAAGAGATATGAAGAAGTAGTTTCCAGATCGTTGTTCTTGTAAGCACCATGGACAGACGGACAAGCCACCAAAGTATTTGTGAGCCGACTCTTGGCCACAGGTGCGTAGTTGCCCCTTAAGCGAGTCGAGTGCCGCAACCCAATCTCGTGCGGTTGGGCGGCCCTCTGGCTGGATGCCTTGTTCGGTGAAGGCGCGCTCGAAGAGTTGGGCGACTGCCCCCGGCAAGATTGTGGGCGTCACGCTATTCGGCGGTGGAGTCATCCCCTTGTTTGCTGCGTTCCGGCCAAAGGCATAACGGAATTGCTCGATTGATTTCTCCAACGGCATGTCTCCAGCCCCGGAGAAGACGCCGGAGAAGGGATGCCGTCCCATCAGTAGGATATGAAATAGGAGGAGGGCTAGCCCAAAATTGTCGTGGTTCTTTGTGCGGCGGACGCCGCGGAAAGTGGAATGGCTTTGCAATTCTGGCGGCGTGAAGTGCGGAACTCCAACTTCGCATAGGTAGTGCTTACCGTCCGCGACTATTTGGAATGAATCACAGTCGATTAGCTTGACTATGCTGTTTCCGGCGACAAATACGAGATTCGGATTAACGTCGCCGATAACATGGCCGTGGCTATGAATGGCTTCGAACGAAGCGGATGTGTTTCGAGCAGTGTTGACCAGAAATGCCCAGTCTTTGTCGGGGTAGCGCTGCTTTCGGTGGCTAGGGCCATAAAGGTGATGTATCGGCTCGTAGCCAGCCACCTTTGGCATCAGGAAGCCGCGAATCTGGCCTCCCGCGCTAATATGCAAAGTTTCCAATGGCCACGCCGCAATCTTTTTTAGCGATTCATCACCCCCCTTGACCATGCCCCGCAATTTTGCCTGTTTTTCAGGGGATGCACCCTTCTTATAGATCTTGGCAACAATGCTGTTTCCCAAGGCGGGGACTTCATAGACTGCACCTTCACCGCCGGATCCGATCTCCTTGCCCAGTGGCACCCGTCGTCCTGTGCTGTCGAACAGGTCGATCATGGTGCTCTATGGGTCGCCAACACAAGCGTCTTGTCGTCGTCTGTGCGTTCGTTAATTTGAGGGCTGTTCAGGAAACGGGCTAGTTGCTCATCTAATGCCTCGCATTCAACCGGGTTTTGCCTTCTGAGCACTTTCAACATGGGTTCAAAGAACGGCGTGTGGGGGGTGCGTTGCTCGAATGACAACGCCAAGCGCTGAATGCCATCACTGAACAGGGCCACCTCGTCGATGCGAGCGCTCGTGACGGAGACATGCAGATGTGCCAGCGCATCTTCATCGGTAACGAAGTTGGTCATGTTCGCGTATGGCCCGGAGTCTGGCCAAAACACAACCCCTTGTGCGTAGCCGCTAGACGCAATGATAGCCCCGTCGCCAATCTGTAAGAAAACCGCCTTGTGGGGACTCACTACAGCACCCAAGAGAGTGCACGCATAATCCCTGGCTGTAAGTGCGTTCGCATCGGCTACTTTATAGATGGCGCGCCGGATATCGTTAATCCACTCTTCGACCAAGGCCCCATCGAGAGGGGACAATCCCAGATTGCAAAGACTGGCCTCAATACTTGACCTGGCCGTAATACAAGCCAACTCGGCACCTTTCCCACCTTCCTTCGCGCTGCCAGCCCCGTCTGACACGAGACAAACCAGATAATCCAGCCCATCAGCAATGTGCATGACATCCGCATAGCAATCATCTTGGCAAGGAAGGTTTGACTCTGTATGGGAGGTTCCAACGACCGAAGCTCGAATGACCTTCCACATCAGACCTCAGCCCATCCTCGTGGTGGCTGAATCGGAACAGCCGTTCCTGGAACTGATTGGGATACGGACTTCATGGAATTGGACAACCACTGGAAGAGTTCTCGAAATTTCATGCCCTGTAGCTTCAGTGGGTCACGAACCGATATCTGTTTAAGCACATCCATGTTTGCGCCTGCTACGCCTACAGCGAAAAAAGCAAACGCCCCCGAGCTTTCACCTTCACGCACCAGTGTTGCGGCAGATTGCCACTCATCGGTGGGGCCGCCATCAGTGATGAGAAACACCCATGGCTTATAGTACGAAATGCCGTTTGCCCTGTATTCGTCTTTACGCTGGCGGACGAGATCAAGCCCTTGTTTGATGGCTGCTCCCATAGGGGTATCGCCATTCGCAGAAAGGTTGGGAGGGAAGAAATTCGGGGCGGTGTGAAATGTGTTCTCGATGCTGACGGGGCCGAAGGAGACCACGGCGACTTCAACTCGCTTTACGGCCAAAGAGTCAGAAGACAATTCATCCTTGAACCCAACCAAGCCTGCATTGAGTTCGGCAATCGGTGTTCCACTCATTGAGCCAGATGTATCAAGGAGTAACAGGCAGGGGCAACGGGGCTCCGGATTATCCGCGAAGCTATCCGTTCCGAAGGGGACTTGCTCCGAAAACGTGTTTTCATTCATTAAATTAATCTCCTACCTGAGCTGGTTTGTGTGGGATTGCTTCGATGCGAAGTGCGTAGCGCACTAGACCCGGCATGGTTACGCAAACGTCGGATGCCCTATCACTCATTCAAGCACACCGGATAATCCCCCGTCGATAACAGTTCCCGCGAAAGGGACAGCCTCGGCGGGTGCAGGCTAGCCCCCGCGTACAGCGGCTAGCTTATAATCGCCGCTCTTAACGGCGGATGCGAACCATGAACCAGGATAAGCTCAAGCGCGCGGTGGCTCAGGCCGCCGTCGATTACTGTCTGGCCAGGATCGGCAACGACGCCGTCATCGGTGTTGGCACCGGTTCCACCGCTAACCATTTCATCGAATTGCTGGCGCCGCACCGCGCGCGCATCACAGCGGCGGTCGCGAGTTCGGCGGCGACGGCGAAGCGCTTGCGCGACGCCCACATTCCGGTCTGCGACCTCAATACGGTGGACGCGGTGCAGATCTATGTCGATGGCGCCGACGAGGTCAATC
The DNA here is from genome assembly GCA_051306415.1 of Porticoccaceae bacterium. Taxonomy (GTDB): domain Bacteria; phylum Pseudomonadota; class Gammaproteobacteria; order Pseudomonadales; family Porticoccaceae; genus CBDDRG01. The sequence continues at coordinate 1,736 of JBPPNE010000203.1, read as the reverse complement.
CCCACCTGGAGTTGATCAAGGGCGGTGGCGGCGCGCTGACGCGGGAGAAAATTGTCGCGGCGGTGGCGCAGGAGTTTGTCTGCATCGCCGATGCGAGCAAATGGGTCAGCCACCTCGGCGTGTTTCCGGTGGCGGTGGAAGTGATCCCGATGGCCCGCGGCCATGTGGCGCGCCAGATCGTCAAGTTGGGTGGCGCCCCGGTGTATCGTGCGGGTGTGGTCACCGACAACGGCAATGTGATTCTCGATATCCACAATCTGCACCCGATCGGCGCGGCGCGCGCGCTGGAGGAGCAGCTCAACAAAATCACCGGCGTGGTCGCCAACGGTATTTTCGCGGCGCGCCCGGCGGATGTTCTGTTGCTGGGCGGTGCGGACGGCGTCAAAATGCTGCGGGCGACAGGCTGAGTCGCCGCTATGGAACTGATTGAAGCGATCCGCAGCCGCCTGTCCGCAAGGGCGTTCCTGTCCACACCGGTAGCCCGCGAAACCGTTTACCGGATTCTTGATCTCGCCCGCTTGGCGCCTTCCGGCAGCAATATGCAGCCCTGGCGGGTACATGTGGTGACCGGTGGCGTGCGCGAGCAGTTGATAGAACGCGCGCTCGCCTGGGCGCAGGAACATCCCATCGGTAGTGGCGACAGCGCGCTGCGCGGCGATCCCGGCAGCTTTGCGCAGCCCTACAAAAAGCGCCGCTTCGAGTGTGGCATGGGTCTGTATGCAGCGCTCGGCATCGATCGCCGCGACCGCGAGGCGCGCGAGCGGCAACTGCTGCGCAACTTTTATTTTTTCGGCGCGCCGGTGGGAATCATCTTCAGCATTCACCGCTCATTACTGCCGGGTCAGTTGGGCGATCTGGGTATCTTCATGGCCAATGTGATGCTGGCCGCACGCGAGTTCGACCTGCATACCTGCTCACAGGGCTTCTGGCAGGACGTCAGCCCCGCCGTGCATGAGGTGCTCGACATCGCGCCCGAATACCATGTCTACAACGGCATGGCACTCGGCCATCTCGATACAGAGCACCCTGCCAACCAGGCCGTTATGACGCGGGAGCCGGTCGAGGGCTTCGCCACCTTTCTCGGTTTCGATGAGTAACCGGCGCGCTATCGCGCCGGAGCTCTGGCTCGCCGCTCAGCCCTGAGCGGCAGGTTTAGTCTTCCACGATCTTTCTGTATCCGTCACAATGTGGCGCAATGTAGTGCAACTATTCATGGCGGCCGTACGCAACGCAGAAGAACGATTCGGCTCGAACACCAACGCGTAGTACGAGGTTGTCGCGGGACGTGACCTTCCGGCAAAACGATCATCGTCACCGGTGCCAACACCGGCATCGGTGAACCGACCGCTGCGGCGCTCGCAAGCGCAGGCTCCAGGGTGATCTTCGCGTGCCGGCAGGCGAGCACCGGCGAAGCGGCGGTTGCGCGCGCGGCGTTTCCCGGATGCAAAGCGGAGTTCGCCGAACTCGATTTGGGTTTGCTCGCGAGCGTGCGCCGTTTTGCCAAGCGTCTGCAGACCGACAAAATCGATGCGCTGATCTGCAACGCGGGCCTCGCGCTGATGGCCTATGAAGAAACCACCGATGGTTTCGAAAAGACGGTCGGCGTGTGCCACGTCGGCCACTTCCTGCTTGCGCGATTGCTGATGCCGCGGCTGCTCGCTGCGGGTACACTCCGCGTCGTGATGGTGTCGAGCACCAGCCACAAATCGCCGCCGAAGCTCGACTTCAATCAGCTG
>JBPPNE010000202.1:0-6464 GCA_051306415.1 Porticoccaceae bacterium | reverse complement strand
CGGATGAGAAAAAATTGAATAGTGAGCAGTAGAACGGGCCGGCGATCGGGCCGCTAGCGTTCGGGCCCAGAACAAGCTGACCCCAGTAATCCTCAACGAGGCAGACAATGAAATTTCCCGCGACAGTGCCGCTGTTCATCGACGGCGAGTGGATCCAGAGCGCCAGCACACAGCGCACCCAGGTGATCGATCCAGCGACTCAAGAGGTGCTAACCGAAGTGCCGGCCGCCACCGATGCCGAGATGGCGCGCGCCATGGCCTCGGCGAAGACCGCCTTCGAGAGCTGGAAAGAAGTGCCGGTGCCACAGCGTGCCCGCCTGATGCTGCGCTACCAGCATCTACTCAAGGAACACCACGACGAACTGGCCGAGATCATCAGCCGCGAGCTGGGCAAGACCTTCGAGGATGCCAAGGGCGATGTCTGGCGCGGCATCGAAGTCGTTGAGCACGCTGCCAACGTCCCCAGCCTGTTGATGGGCGAGACCGTCGAGAACGTCGCCGGCGGTATCGACACCTACTCCTATACCCAGCCCATCGGCGTCTGCATGGGGATTACGCCGTTCAACTTTCCGGCGATGATTCCGCTGTGGATGTTTCCGATGGCGATCGCCTGCGGCAACACCTTCATATTGAAGCCGTCGGAGCGCGACCCGCTGGCACCGACCCGCCTCGCCGAACTCTTCGTCGAAGCCGGCGCGCCGCCCGGTGTGCTGCAAGTGGTGCACGGCGGCGCCAGCCAGGTGGACTACCTGCTCGAACATCCGGACATCCGCGCCGGGTCCTTCGTGGGTTCGGTGCCCGTGGGCAAGCACATCTACCGCAAGGGCACCGAAAACCTCAAGCGCATGCAGTGCATGACCGGCGCCAACAACCACATGGTGGTGATGCCGGACGCCAACCGCGCGCAAGTCGTCAACAACATCATCGGCTCCGCGTTCGGTGCGGCGGGCCAGCGCTGCATGGCGATTCCCAATGTGGTGCTGGTGGGCGATGCCGCGAACTGGATTGATGACCTGGTCGCCGCTGCGCGCAAGATTCACCCCGGCGTCTGGACCGACAGGAGCGCCGCCTATGGCCCGCTGACCACGGCGGTGGCGCGCGAACGTGTGCTGGCGATGATCGCGCAGGCGAAAAAAGACGGCGCCACCTGCCTGCTCGACGGCTCTGACTGCACCGTCGCGGGCTACCCCAACGGCAACTGGATCGGCCCCAGCATCTTTACCGATCTGAAAGTTGACATGCCGTTTTACTGCGACGAAGTGTTTGGTCCGGTGCTGTGTATCCTCAAAGCGCCCACGCTGGATGCGGCCATCGGCCTCATCAACCATGATTTTCGCGGCAACGGTACGTCCATCTTCACGGCGTCCGGCGCCGCGGCGCGCAAATTCCAGCACGAGATCCAGGTCGGCCAGGTGGGCATCAATGTGCCCATCCCGGTGCCGCTGCCGTTCTTTTCCTTCACCGGCTGGCGCGGCTCCTTCCACGGCGATTTGCACGCCTACGGCAAGCAGGCGGTGCGCTTCTACACCGAGACCAAGACCATTACCGCGCGCTGGTTCGACGACACCATCCCGGGCGCCGGCGGACCCAATATGTCCATCAACCTGAAATAGCAGCAGAAGGTCGGCGCGATGGATTTTGAGCTGAGCGAGGAGCAGCGCGCCTTTCGCGACGCCGCGCGGGCCTTTGCCCGCGGCGAGATGGCGCCCCACGCCGCCGAGTGGGACGAGGGCAAGGTCTTTCCCCGCGACACCATCGCCGCCGCCGGCGCGCTCGGCTTCTGCGGCATGTACTGCCCCGAGGCGGTCGGCGGCATGGGCATGACCCGGCTCGACGCCACCATCATCCTGGAAGAACTCGCCGCCGGCTGCACCTCGACCGCCGCCTTTATCTCGATCCACAACATGGCGGCCTGGATGACCTGCGCCTGGGGTACGCAGCGGGTACAGGACGAATTCTGCCAGCAACTGGTGACCGGCGAGAAGCTCGCCTCCTACTGCCTCACCGAACCCAACGCCGGCAGCGACGCCGCGTCCATCGCCACCCGCGCGGTGCGCGACGGCGACGACTACCTCATCAGCGGCGGCAAGACCTTTATCAGTGGCGCCGGCAGCACCGAGGTGCTGGTGCTGATGACCCGCACCGGCGCGGCGGACTCGGGCGCCGGCGGTATCACCGCCTTCGCGGTGCCGGCGGATGCACCGGGCATCGACTACGGCAAGAACGAAACCAAGCTGGGCTGGAACAGCCAGCCGACGCGCGCGATTGCGTTCGACGCGGTGCGCGTGCCCGCCGCCTATCGCCTGGGCGAAGAGGGCGAAGGTTTCAAGATCGCCATGAAAGGCCTCGACGGCGGCCGCATCAATATCGCGTCCTGCTCGGTGGGCGCGGCGCAGGCCACCCTCGATATCGCCCAAGTCTATGTGCAGGAGCGCCGCCAGTTCGGCAAACCCATCGCCGCGTTTCAGGCGTTGCAGTTCAAGCTCGCCGACATGGCCACCGAACTGGTGGCGGCGCGGCAGATGGTGCGGCTGGCGGCCAGCAAGCTCGACCGCGACGACCCGGACAAAACCACCTATTGCGCGATGGCCAAGCGCTTTGCCACCGACATCGGATTTCGTGTGTGCAACGAGGCGCTGCAACTGCACGGCGGTTACGGCTATCTGCGCGAATACCCCATCGAGCGGTTTTTTCGCGACGCGCGAGTCCATCAGATTCTGGAAGGCACCAACGAAATCATGCGCGTGATCATCGCGCGCCGCATTCTTGAAGCAGGGGCAACGGAGACGATTCGATGAGCAGTCAATTGAAAGTGGAAAAACGCGGGCACACCGCCATCCTCACCATGAACAACCCGCCGGCCAACACCTGGACGCCGGAAAGCCTGAGCTATCTGCAACAGGTGATCGCCGAACTCAACGCCGACCGCGAGAATTACGCGCTGGTGCTCGCCAGCGAGAGCGAAAAATTCTTCAGCGCCGGCGCCGATCTGACCCGCTTTCACCACGACGACACCGGCGCCGCCTACGAATTCATCAAGGCGTTTGGCGTGGCCTTCACCGCGCTCGCCAACTACCAAGGCGTGTCCGTCGCCGCCATCACCGGCTTTGCCATGGGCGGCGGCCTCGAATGCGCGCTGGCCTGCGACATCCGCGTCGCCGAGGAACAGGCGCAGATGGCGCTGCCGGAATGTACCGTGGGCCTGTTGCCCGGCGGTCTCGGTACCCAGCATCTGCCCTGGTTGATCGGCGAGGGCTGGGCCAAACGCATGATCCTGCTGGGCGAGCGGGTGAAGGCGGACAAGGCGCTGGAAATCGGCCTGGTGCAGGAAGTGGTGCCCACCGGCAAGGCGCTGGAGAAAGCCCTGGAGCTGACCGCCAAGGTCGCCAACCAGAGCCCGAGCTCGGTGCGCGTCTGCAAGGAACTGATCATGTCCGCGCGCCACCGCTCCCTCGACAGCGGCTTTCAATTCGAGCGCGACCGCTTCATGGATCTGTGGGGCATGGCGGATCAAAAAGAGGGTGTCGCGGCGTTCGTCGAGAAGCGCAAGCCCGAGTGGAAAAACCGCTGATCGGCGCGGGAGATTTCGCGTGATTGAACCATCCGTCATTTTTTCCGAGCGCGCCTGCACCGGCGGCAAAAAAATCGCCATCGCGACGCTGAATGCGGAGAAAGCCCTCAACGCCCTCAGTCTGGAAATGGTCGATCTGCTGAGTGCGCGGCTCGACCAGTGGGAAACCGACCCCAGCATCGTCGCGATCCTGATCGACAGCGTCGGCGACCGCGCGTTTTCCGCCGGCGGCGACATCCGCATGCTGTACGAATCCATGGTCGAACACGGCGAGGGCGAAAATCCCTACGCGCAGGATTTCTTCTCCCGCGAATATCGCCTCGACCATCGCCTGCACAATTCGCGCATTCCCATCATCACCTGGGGCAACGGCTTCGTCATGGGCGGCGGCATGGGCGTCTACCAGGGCGGCGATTTCCGCGTCGTCACCGAGCACAGCCGCCTGGCGATGCCGGAGATCAGCATCGGCCTGTTCCCCGATGTGGGCGGCACCTGGTTCCTGAACCGCACGCGGGACAACACCGGGCTGTTTCTTGGCCTCACCGGCGCCCAGTTGAACGCGAGCGATGCGCTCTATGTGGGGCTCGCCGACACCTTCGCGCCCCATGCGGGGAAAGCGACGCTGCTGAAGCGCCTGGCGATGCTCGAATGGTCGGCGGACCCGGGCGAACGGAACGCGCAGATCGCGGGCGCTTTGCGCTGGCTCCTGCGTGAATTTCACGACCAGCTTCCGGTGCCTCAGTTGGAGGTCCACGCGGACTGGATCGCGACGGTGACGGAAAGCGCAACGCTGACGGACGCTTCCGCCGCCATCCTCGCCTACACCGGCGACGACAAGTGGCCGCAGCGCGCGGTCGCCACTCACCAGCGCGGCTGCCCGGTGTCGATCTTTCTCGCCTACGAACTGAATCGACGCGGGCGCGACCTGCCGCTCGCCGATGCCTTCCGGCTCGAACTGGTGGCTGCGCTCAACTGCTCCAAATACGGCGTGTTCCGCGAAGGCGTGCGCGCCCAGATCATCGACAAGGACAACGCACCGCGCTTCGTGCCGGCGACACTGGGCGAGCTTACCCCGACGATACAACAACAATACCTGACGCCGCCCTGGGGCGATGCGCTCCATCCGCTGGCGGATCTTTGACACCCATCGGGATACGGCAGCCATTGATTGGGCCACATTACTTGGATCGATATTGCCTGGGCCGATATAGCAGCTTCTTGTTTTAATCATGCCACGCGTTACTATGCGGCATGATCAAGTCGTTTCGATGCCCCGACACCGAGGCGCTTGCCAATGGCGACCGCGTGCGTCGGTTCGCGAACATCCCCCCGGTTGCCCGCCGCAAACTGAGGCAGCTTGAAATCGCAGGGAGGCTTGAGGATTTACGGGTTCCGCCCGGTAACCGACTTGAGGCGTTACAGGGAGATCGCGCGGGCCAACACAGCATTCGCGTCAACGATAAGTGGCGCGTCTGCTTTCGCTGGACAGCAGCAGGCGCCGAGGATGTCGAAATCCTGGACTACCATTGAAAAAGGCACTGACAGGAGGCTGTCATGAAAAAACTCAAGCCCATTACACCCGGAGAGCTGCTCGCGGAGGAGTTCCTTAAACCCTTGGAGCTAACCCAATACCGTCTTGCCAAGGAAATCGGCGTGCCGGCGCAGCGGATTGGCGACATAGTCGCTGGCAAACGCAGCATTACCGCCGACACCGATTTGCGCCTGTGTCGTTTCTTCAGTCTGACCAACGGTTACTGGCTGCGCGCCCAGGCTGCCTACGATACGGAAGTGGCCGAACGCACGCTCGGCCCCAAACTCGACAACATCAAGCCCTGGGCGGCAAGCAATGCCCCGCGGGACGTCCCGCACGAGGTTGAACTTGAACATTGAAACCGGCAAACACGCTGCTTGCACACCCGCCGACCCTGCGTATTCCTGCAAGATGCGGCGCACCGACGCCGGCCATCAGACAACAATAACCGACGCGGCGCGGGACAACGTGCCCCACCCGCTGGCCAATCTTTGACTGTTATCGGGAGATGACTCTAATGAACAAGACCGTGGCGTTCTTTGGACTCGGCAACATGGGCGGCCCCATGGCCGCCAACCTGGTCAAGGCCGGGTTCCAGGTGCGCGCCTTTGATCTGGTGCCGGCCTCGGTGCAGCAGGCGGTGAAGGATGGCTGCATTGCCGCCGCCACCGAGAAAGCGGCGGCCGAGGGCGCCGATTTCATCATCTCGATGTTGCCCGACGGCGCCATTGCCGAGCGCCTCTACATCGACGGCGCCGGCCTGCTCGATCTCGTCAACCCGGCCGCGCTGGTGATCGACTGCTCCACCATCGCTGCGGCGAGTTCGCGGCGCATCGGTATCGAGGGCAAAAAGCGCAACATCCGCGTAGTGGACGCGCCAGTCTCCGGCGGCGTCGCCGGTGCCCAGGCCGCGACGCTCGCCTTCATGTGCGGCGGCGAGGCCGCCGATGTCGAGGCCGCGCGCGAAGTGCTGAAACACATGGGCGCCAACATCTTCCACGCCGGCGCCAGCGGTGCGGGCCAGATCGCCAAGATCTGCAACAACATGCTGCTCGCCATCCACATGATCGGCACCGCCGAGGCGCTGCAACTGGGCGTCGACAACGGCCTCGATCCCAAAGCGCTGTCCAACATCATGCTGAAAAGCTCGGGCTGCAACTGGTCGCTGGAAAAATACAATCCCTATCCCGGCGTGATGGACAACGTGCCCGCCAGCCGCGATTATCAGGGTGGTTTCATGGTCAAGTTGATGCAGAAGGATCTGGGCCTGGCGATGGGCGCGGCACTCGCCAGCCACTCCAGCACACCGATGGGGGCGCTGGCGAACAACCTCTACAACCTGTATAGCCATTTGGGCGGTGA
>JBPPNE010000201.1:0-4578 GCA_051306415.1 Porticoccaceae bacterium | reverse complement strand
GCGTTAGGCCATTGAGATAACTCGTTCTTGCGCTATATCGTTCATCGATATAGAATTCAGCGTATGGCCATTCAGTCCTTCAGATGCAAAGACACCGAGGCGTTGTTTCAGGGGAGCAGGATTTCGCGCTTCGTTGCATTTGAATCGGTGGCACGGCGAAAGTTGGTTCAATTACATGCGGCCGCAACGCTTGATTTTCTTCACGTACCGCCGGGTAACCGACTTGAAGCCCTCAAAGATGATCGGGTCGGGCAGCACAGCATTCGGATCAATGACCAATTCCGCGTTTGTTTCGTCTGGGAAGACGCCGGCCCGAAGGATGTCGAGATAGTTGATTACCACTGAGGTAATGGCACATGGCAAAGAAACTGAAACCTGTTCACCCCGGCGAGATCCTTCGTGAAGAGTTCATGCTTCCTTTTGGTATCTCAAGCAACGCACTTGCTCGTGCGGTTGGAGTCACGCCCGCTCGTATCAACGAGATAGTCCGCGAGCGCCGTGGCATTACGGCAGACACTGCATTGAGGCTGGCTCGCTTTTTCGGAACTGATGTTCGGAGCTGGATGAATTTGCAGTGTCATTACGACATCGAGTGCGCGCAGGCAGAAGTCGGGCGCTCGTTGACGCGCATCAGGCCGTTCAAAGCGCCGCTTCAGCAAGCAACGGCCTAACCATTCGCTTCAGGCGCACGGCCCTGACGGGCCGCGGCCTGAGCCCAAACGTTAGACGTGCGTGCAAGGCTGTAAAAGCAAGAGGGCTCGGCGTGGTCAACAGCTTCAGCGACGCATCACGCCCTGCGCCCTTCCGCGCAATGCGTTTGCACCCGCGCGGGTGGAGTTCAGCACATAAAGCCGAATTCGGTACGCCGCACTGGGTGCAAGCCGCAGGCAGCGTCCCAGCCCCAGGCGCGCCGCTGGCAACCGGCCTGCTTTGCATCTGCGGGTTCAAGCCATTCCAGTTCAAACCGGGTGCCGGTCTAGCAGCGCGGTCAAGGGGGACATGCCGCGACGCTGCACCTTTGCAGTTTGCTGGGTTCGGCTCGCACGGTGGCTTCGCTCAACATCGGCACGCGGCGCGGCCCTTACCTTGGCGTTATGCGTGAGAAATAGATGAGCACCTACCTTTACACATGGAATCCGAAGCGTTGGAAATGGGTTGATCAACCAGAGGCAATTTGTCGTATTGGGGACGGTGAGCAGTACGACATGTACTGGAGTTGCGGTAACACCAAAAAGATTTCTGTCGGCGATACCTTTTTCCTGATCAAGCTTGGCGTAGAACCCAAAGGAATTATTGGCTGTGGCTATGTGTCTTCACCGCCTTATCCCCTCCCGCACTGGGACGAAGAAAAGGCAAAGGAAGGCTTAACCGCTTTGCGAACCGACCTGTTGTTCAAGGTATTCTCCGAGACGCCAATTATCTCCATTGAACAGTTACAGGCGCGGTATCCCGCCTATAACTGGTCGCCGCAAGCTAGTGGCCTATCGGTTCCAGAACCCATCGCCAGCGAACTATTTGCTCAAATCCAAGAGAGTCCAGCGTTTGGCTTTTCAATCCCCTCGGCAAACGAGGTTCGCCTATACGCGGAAGGGAAGAGCAAAACAGTCACGATCAAGACCTATGACAGAAGCCCTCTCGCCCGCCAAGCGTGCATCGAGCGCTACGGCCATACCTGTTGCATATGCGGATTCAACTTTGAAAATGCATATGGTCAGCTAGGTGCAAACTACATAGAGGTTCATCACTTGAAACCCGTTGCTGACATCGGCGAGGAATACTTGATTGATCCCATCAAAGACTTAAGGCCAGTTTGCGCAAACTGTCATCGCATGCTTCATAAACAGCGTCCGCCTCTTTCAGTTGAAGAGCTGCTCACCCATAACCCTACGCTCCAGGGGACGCTGCGCGATAAAGCCGCGCCGCGCCCCTGAGCTCCACGTTATGCGTAGGAACTCATGTCTGACCTAACGAATATTGAAAAGCGGAAATTTGAGACGCTCTTCGGCATGGGAAGCGGGTACGTGCTAGATTTTTCCAACCGCACATTCGATGAATTCGTCATTGATAGTACCGGATTCAGTATTTTCGAGGAGAAGTACAACTCCGGCAGCGGTTCAAAAGCAAACCGCCTTAGAGCATTTTGGACGTTGGAATCTAATCATGTTGTTGCCAAGCTGCTCGCAGACCTAATGCAGTGTGTTTCCTTGGAATCCGCTAGCCCGGAAATCCAAAAGACGTACGATGAGTGTAGTCGGGCATTAGCAAGACTATCGGGTGGAGCAGGAATGCCAGAAGTAGTGGCATTAACCCCAAATAGTCCTGAACGGGAGTTTGCAGTTTTGGCCCGGGCTGTCCGGGAGTCCATTGAAAGAAACGAGCCTGAGGTTGGCTTGGACAGGCTGCACACATTTACGATTAAGTATCTTCGCGTGCTTTGCCAGCAGCGTGGAATATCAACAGATAAAGATAAGCCTCTGCACAGTATGGTTGGTGAGTACGTAAAAGCATTAAGGAAGCATGGGCATCTGGAATCAGAAATGACCGAACGTATTCTAAAGTCCAGCATCTCAACGCTTGAGGCCTTTAATAAGGTCCGTAATGACCAAAGCCTTGCCCATGACAATAGAATCCTAAATTACGAGGAAAGCTTGCTTATCTATACGCATGTAGCGTCCTCAATACGGTTCCTTGAGGCCGGCCGCTTTTCTGCAGGCACAAACATTAAAGAAATTGGTGGCGGCTCTACTGCGTTTTAAGGCTAAACGCCCCCGGGGTCAAGTCTTGAAACGCCCCCGGGGTCAAGTCTTGCATTAACACATTCATTCCTGCCCTATTCCCGGCATGGTGCGCCCACCAAGACTTGAGCTGGCCGGAGGTCTTTATCACATCACCTCGCGAGATCACGGCCGAGACGACATCCACCTGTGCGACCGCGACCGGAAAGCGCGAATGGAGCGCACAACCTCAGAAACCCCGCGCCTCGCGCGCCACGTAATGCCGGACCAGCGGCTGGCCGGCGCTGGCGACGACCTTTTGTTCCAGCGCGCGATCACTGGCGGTCGCGCGCTCGCGCTGGCGCAGGTAGTCGAGCCAGGACTCCACCAGAAAGGTTTCCTGGAAGCAATCGGGCTGTTCCGGATTCTGAAAAAGCGCCCAGAAAAAAGCACCGTTGCGTTTGCGCAGCGGCCGAACCCGGTCCATCAGAACAAGAAAATCCGGCTGCCGGTCGATCTCCACGCAGTACTCCAGGATCACCATGACCGGGCCGGCGGCGGGGCTGACGCGGGTGAAGTACTCCGGCTCTGGCGACGGCAGCAAGACGCTCAAATCGCGGCTGCGCTCCTGCGGAATCGGGAACTTCCGGCTCAGTAATAACGAGAGCAAGAGTCCGGGCGCGGCGATGAACAGGCTGGTACGGACATTGAAGATATCCGACAGGTGCCCCCAGAGCGCACTGCCCGCGGCAGTGGTGCCGCCGTAGACCAGCATGACGATGGACAGGATTCTCGCCAGCACCCAGCTCGGTGTCAGCAACTGCGCGGTCACCACGATGGTGGAAAACAACACGATCCAGCAGATGCCGATGAGCACCGACAGCAGCGCCAGCAGCCAGTAGTCGCGGACGACGGCGATAGCCAACAGCCCGACAGCAAACACCAGGGAGCCGACATCGAATTGGCGATTGTGGGTGATATTTCGGCGCATGGCCGGTAGCGCGGTGGCGCCAATGATCGACCCCAGACCGGTGGCGCCGATCAGCAGGCCATAGGTCTGGGCACTGGCGCCCATCTCACGAATTGCGATTACCGGCATCATTGACCAGTACGAGCTGATAAAGACGAAACAGGCGCTGCAGCGTACCAGCACCGCGCGCAGATCGGGTTCATTGGCGATGTAGCGGACGCCGGCTTTCGTTGCCGCGACAAACCGCTCCATCGGCAAGGTGCTGTGGTGATTGGCGACTTTCGGGTGGCGGAAGACCAGCGCGAGAATCACGAACACGAAGGAAATCGCGTTCAGCGCAAACACCAGTGCCGGGCCCGACGCCGAAATCAGCACACCGCCAATGGCGGGGCCGATCGCCTTGCTGATGTTGGTGCTCAACGAATTCAGCGTGACCGCATTGCTCAACTGTTCCGGCGGCGCAAAGGTGGGGATGTTCGCCGACCACGGCGGGCGCATCATCGCGTTGCCCGCACCGAGCGCAAACGTCAGCGCGAGCAACCACCATTCAGAGGCCATGCCCTGGTGGGTGAGCAACGCCAGCAATACGGCGCTGGCGAGCATCCACAGGTGCAGCACCACCAGCAGAACACGGCGATTGAAGATATCGCCCAGGGTGCCCGCCGGATAGGCGAGCAGGAAGAATGGCAGCGTGGTCGCGGTCTGGATCAGTGCGATCATCAGGTTGGATGGCGCCAGCGTCGCCATCAACCAGGTCACCCCAACCTCGTTCATCCAGGTGCCGATGTTGGAGATGGTCATCGCCACCCACATCACCCGGAACAGCGGAAATTTCAACGGCGACCACACCGAATGGGCCACGGCGACGGGCGCCTGATTCATCGCCGCAGCCTC
>JBPPNE010000200.1:0-8863 GCA_051306415.1 Porticoccaceae bacterium | reverse complement strand
ACCGGCAATGATCAAAGCAGTTTCTCAATCAGGGTGATGGCTATCTCAACCACAATCAGCATCACGATGTACCACTCCACGCGCAACGTGCGTTGATTCTGCAATATGGAGAGCAGAGTCTCGGCGGTGCGTGAAATCAGGTCTATCTTTCTTTCCACCGCGACGTGCCTTTCGCTCAGATCGAATTCGTCACCCAGACGCAAGTGCAGGCGTTCGAGCTCTGGGTAGTCCCAAAGTAGATCCGGTTTTTCGCTGATTTCGACACGGCCTGTCATTTTGCTCTGTACCAGCAAGCTCTCGCCGATGTGCTGCATCAGTTGCTTGCTACGCGAACCAATCCGTTGCTGTTGGCTGAGCCTGTCCGCCAATGGCTCGATGCGGTTGAAATGTGCCGTCAGCCTGGTTTCGTAATAGGCCAGCACGACACTCTTCGCCAGCACATGTGCCACCAGATGAATGCGTTGTATATCGAATTCCTTGAGATACAGCTGACCGGCTTCCAGACTTTCCGCGTGCTCGCCATCGCACCGAATCACCATGTTTTCGTGCTCTGGTTCATCCAGTGGCTCGACAATGATGTGGCGAATGGCTTCCAGAAAACCAACCTGCTCGGCGGGCTGGATATTGAATAGCACGACAACGCCATAGCGGAACAGAACCGCCAGCCCAGCGTCGCCCGCCTTGACGCTGGGCGGTGAGTTGTTGACAAGCTCGGCGTGCTCGAATCCGCGCAAGTCGAGACGTTGACCGAGAAACAGGGCATGCACGGAAATCTGTCGATGATCTTCAAAGAGCGTGCTTGTCATGTGTGCGACGTCCGCGGGGGAGCGCTCAATTATGCCAACTCCTGCCCAACAAGTCGCCGCCGGCAGCGTCATTCACCGTGGCAGACGGGTTCGATGAGTAAATGCCGCGGATTCAGCTCGCCAGTGCAACGGCGGGCGACGCTGGCTTGCCAGGCGCGGCGAAATCGGTTTTCGCTGGTGATCCGGCGGATTCATCCGGCTGCATGGCGCGGGGGCCGCAGTCGGCTATGATGCCGGCGGATCGGCGCAGGTCATGGTCGCTTTTGTCCATAGTCCGTCACGGCCATAGTCCATCACGGTCATTGTCCGTGGGGCCGATGTCGAAGGAACCCGGCGTGCGTTATCGTTGTCCGATTTGGCGATGTTGGGGAGTGGTCGCTCTGGCGCTGGAAAATGGAGAATTCGCTGACGTATTTTGTTCCCGAGCTGGCGCGCCGTTGTCGCGCGGTCACCGCGATGATGATCGCGATCTCTGTGGCTGCTGAGTTGGTTGGCTGTTCCGCGGTGGGGCCGGATTACCAGCCGCCGCCGGTGGCTTCGCCAGCGGCCTGGCGTGGTGCCGCCACGGAAGCTCAGTCATGGAACACCGATGATGAGGCCCGTCTCGCACACTGGTGGCGCAATTTCGACGACCCGTTGTTATCCGAGCTGATCGCCCGCGCGGTGGCGGGAAACCGCAACCTGCGCCAGGCCGAGGCGCGCCTGCGCGAGGCGCGGGCCCGTCGCGGATTGGCCTCCGCCAACCGCTTCCCGACGCTGTCGCTGGCTGGCTCAGCCGCGCGCAGTCGCGTTGGCGCGCGCGGTGGGGTGGGTGGCGTCAGCGAGCTCTACTCGCTGGGCTTTGACGCCGGCTGGGAAGTGGATCTGTTTGGCGCCCAGCGCCGCGCCCTTGAAGCCGCCGATGCGCGCGTTGCGTCGAGTGACGCGGATCTACAGGATGTGCTGGTCAGCCTTGCCGCCGAGACCGCGCTGAATTACCTGGAGTTGCGTTCAGGCCAAGCCCGTCTACAGGTGGCGGAGGCCAGTCTGGCCACTCAGCGGCAGTCCTACGATCTTGCCCGCTGGCGCGAGCAGGCCGGGCTGGCGACCCGCCTTGATGTCGAACAGGCCGCGACCAGCGTCGCCCAGACCCAGGCACAACTGCCGGCACTGCGCACCGGGGTGGAACAGGCTGGCAATCGGCTCGCGTTGCTGCTGGGCAGCCAGCCCGGCGCGGTGGCGGCAATGGTCGCGAATCCCCGCGCGATCCCCCACGCCGCCCGCACGGTCGCTGTTGGCATACCGGCGCAGACGCTGCAACGCCGGCCCGATGTGCGCCGCGCCGAGCGCGAGCTGGCCGCGCAGACGGCACAAGTCGGGGTGGCGACGGCGGCGGGTTATCCGAGCCTGTCACTGATCGGCAGCATCGGTCTGGAATCGCTGGCCTCCAACACGCTGTTGCAGGCCAGCTCGCGCACTTTCAATGTCGGTGGCAGCGGTGCCTGGACGCTGTTCGATGCCGGCCGTGTTCGCCGCAACATCGAAATTGAGACCGCGGTGCAAGAGCAGGCGCTGGGTTTGTACGAAGCCACCGTACTCGCCGCGCTGCAGGAAGTGGAAGACGCGCTCGTCGCCTATGCCGGTGAGCAGAACCGCCAGTCCGCACTGGCTACCGCCAACGCCTCCGCGGCCAGTGCCCTCGCACTGGCGCAGGATCAGTATGCGGCGGGTCTGACCGATTTCCAGTCCGTACTCGACACCCAGCGCTCGCTGCAGACAATTCAGGATCAGCTCGCCACTAGCGAAGCCTTGGTGAGCTCCAACTTGGTGCGGCTGTTCAAAGCCTTGGGCGGCGGCTGGACTCCGGTAGCCGGATCGCTCTCCGCGCCGCCATCGCCCGCGCCGACGACAATTTCGCCACCAGAACTCACCGCGACGGAGGGCCGACCTTGATCGACACCGAGTCCGACAACATGGCGACGCGGCTGGGATTGAGGGCGTCCGCACAGCCCTGGCGCCGGCGCGCTATGGCTCTGGTGATTGCCCTCGCGGTGATAACGATCATCGCGATGGCATTTTTCCCCGCCGGCGACAACGCGCCGCGCTACGTTACCCAGCCGGTTCAGCAAGGCAACCTGCGGGTGGTGGTGAGTGCCACCGGCACTTTGCAACCCACCAACCAGGTGCAGGTGGGCATCGAAGTCTCCGGCACTATCAAAACCGTTGCGGTGAATTACAACGACCACGTCAGCGTCGGCCAGGTGCTGGCGCAGATCGATACCACCAAGCTCGATGCCCAGATGCGCCAGACCGCGTCGGCACTGGAGGCGGCGCATGCGCGCGTGCAGCAGGCGCAGGCGACTATCCGGGAGACGCGCAGTCGCCTCGATCGGTTACTCGACGTCCGCAAGCTGAGTGGCGGCAAGGTGCCGTCGCGACAGGAGTTGGATGCGGCGGAGGCGGACGCCACGCGGGCGCTGGCCGATGCGGCGAGTGCGCGTGCGGCGGTCACCCAGTCGGAGGCGACGCTGCGCGCCAACCAGACCGATCTCGCCAAGGCAACGGTGCGCTCGACCATCGACGGCGTGGTGCTCGCGCGCTCGGTCGAGCCGGGGCAAACGCTGGCGGCGTCATTCCAGACCCCGGTACTGTTCACCTTGGCGGAGGATTTGACGCGCATGGAGCTGCAAGTGGATGTCGACGAAGCCGATGTCGGGCAGGTGCGGGCGGGGCAGCGAGCGACCTTCACGGTGGCGGCCTATCCGGATCGCAGCTTTCCCGCCGAGGTGACGCAGGTGCGTTTCGGCGCACAGACAGTGGCGGGGGTCGTCACCTACAAGGCGTTGTTGCGGGTCGATAACGCCGCATTGTTGCTGCTGCCCGGCATGACGGCGACCGCGAGTATCGCGGTGAATGAAGTGGAGGATGCGCTGCTGGTGCCCAATGCGGCGCTGCGCTTCTCGCCGCCAGCCACCGTTGCCAACCAGAGCAATGCCAATGCCGGCCTGCTCGGCAGGCTGTTTGCGCGCCGGGGTGGTGGCTCAACGGCCGACAAGTCGCGTCGCGACAAGGGTCAGCGGGTATTCATTGTCCGCGACGGCGAGCTGGTGGCGGTAGCCGTCACCACGGGTGCGAGCGATGGCGTCTTTACCGAAATAAAAGCGACCGAAATAAAATCCACTGACATAAAATCCACTGAAATGAAGTTGACGGAGATGCCGCAGCGCGCAGAAAACACAGAGGCGCAATCACCGGATGCCGCGACCAAACCCGTGCTCAACGTCGGCACCGCGGTGGTTGTCGATCTGGTCGCACCCAAGCCCTGAGTATGGACGCACCCGCGGCGAGCTCGCAGTCAGCAGTGATCCGCCTGCGCGGTGTCACCCGGATTTATGGCGCGGGCGCGGCGGCGATGGCGGCATTGCGGGGCATCGATCTCGATATCGCGGCGGGGGAATTCGTCGCCGTGATGGGGGCGAGTGGCTCCGGCAAGAGCACCTGCATGAATATTCTCGGCTGCCTGGATACGCCGACGGCGGGCAGTTATCACTTTCGCGGCGTCGAGGTCGGCGGTCTGGATCGCGACCAGCGCGCCCGCCTGCGCCGCCACTACCTCGGTTTCGTGTTTCAGGGTTTCAATCTGTTGAACCGCACCACCGCGCTTGAAAATGTCGAGCTGCCACTGATCTACCGGGGTTTGCCGGCAGCGGAGCGGCGGCAGTTGGCGCGGGCGGCGCTCGCGGCGGTGGGACTCGATGGCCGCGAGAGCCATACACCGGGCGAGCTCTCCGGCGGCCAACAGCAGCGCGTGGCCATTGCCCGCGCGATAGTGACCCGGCCGACACTGTTGCTCGCCGATGAACCGACCGGCAATCTCGATTCCGCCCGCAGTAAGGAAATCATGGCGCTGCTCAGCGGCTTCAACCGGGAGCAGGGCATTACCATCGTCATGGTGACTCACGAAGCCGAGATGGCGGCACACGCACGGCGCATCGTCGCCTTTCGCGATGGGCTCATCGAGTCCGACAGCGCCAACGCCAACGCCAGTGATAATGCCAGTGATAACGCCAGCGCCAGCGGGAGCGAGTCCTGATGCTCGGCAATATCCTGCAACTGGCGCTGCGCGAGATTCGCCGCAACCTGCTGCGCTCGTTTCTGACCATACTCGGCATCGTCATCGGGGTTGCCGCCGTCATCGTCATGGTGACCCTGGGCGGTGGTGCGACGGCGCAGGTCAGCGAGCAGATCGCGAGTCTCGGCAGCAACCTGCTGATCCTGAGTCCAGGCAAGCGCATGGGTCCCGGTCAGACCAGCGGCGCGGCGGCATTCAAGGTGGACGATGCCGTTGCCATTGCCCGCGATGTGCCGGGCGCCGCCGTGGTGGCGCCGACGGCGACGCGACCGCTCACCGCGGTGTATGGCAACCAGAACTGGACTACGTTGGTGGTGGGTACCACCGCCGAGTATTTCGCTGTCCGCAACTGGGTGGTGGGCGCCGGCCGCCCGTTCACCGCCACCGAATTGCGCGCCGGCGCGGCGGTATGCGTGATCGGCGCCACGGTGCGCGCCAAGTTGTTCGCGAACCAGGATCCCCTCGGTGCCAACATTCGTCTGCAATCGCTCGCCTGCGAAGTGATCGGCGTGCTCAATGCCAAGGGCCAATCGACGATGGGTACCGATCAGGATGACCTGGTACTGATACCGCTGCGCGCGCTGCAGCGTCGGCTCGCGGGCAATCAGGACGTCAACCAGATTCAGATTTCCGTCGATGCCGCGGTCGCCACCGAAAAGGCGCAGCGCGACATCGAGCGCCTGTTGCGCGAGCGCCGCCATCTGTCAGCCGGCCAGGAGAGCGACTTCACGGTGATGGACATGAAGGAGATCACCCGCATGCTGACCGGCACTACGCGGACGTTAACTGCGCTGCTAAGCGCGGTGGCGGCGGTGAGTTTGCTCGTCGGTGGCATCGGCATCATGAATATCATGCTGGTGTCGGTAACCGAGCGCACGCGCGAGATCGGCATCCGCATGGCCATCGGCGCGCTGGAGCGGGAGGTACTGTTGCAGTTTCTGGTGGAGGCGATCGTGCTGTCATCCCTGGGCGGCGTGATCGGCATCGTGCTCGCAATTGCCACGTCGCTGGGTCTCGCCCATGCTCTCGCTGTGCCGTTTCTGTTCAACCCCGGCATCGTTGTCGTCGCCTTTCTGTTTTCCGCCGCGGTCGGCGTGGTGTTCGGCTATTTCCCGGCGCGCAAGGCCGCGCGGCTCGATCCCATCGATGCCCTGCGCCACGAGTGAGTTAACCGCGAATAGTCCCTGCGCGCGAGCAACACCCCGCACTCGAGGTGCGGGGTGTAGGGGAATTGATCGAATACCGAGAAGCGGGCGATGCGATGGGTGTCCGCAAGCGCCAGCAGATTGGCTTTCAGGGTCGCCGGATTGCACGAAATGTAGAGGATATGATCAAATCCGCGCACCAGCTCCAACGTGCCCGCATCCAGACCCACGCGCGGCGGATCGACCAATACCGTGGAGAACCGATAGCTGGCCAGATCGATATGCGCGAGGCGGCGAAATGGCCGCACGCCGTTGATAGCCTGGGTCAACTCTTCGCTCGCCATGCGCACGATCTCAACGTTGGCGATATTGTTAGTGGCCAGATTGAGCAGCGCGGATTCCACCGAGCGCTTGGCGACTTCGGTGGCCAGCACGCGATGAAAGTTCTGTGCCAGCATCAACGTGAAGTTGCCGTTGCCGCAATAGAGTTCGAGCAGATCGCCGCCGAGGCCCGTGGTCTGCGCCAGCGCCCAGCCGAGCATCTGCGTGTTGACGGTGGCGTTGGGTTGGGTGAAGGCACCTTCCACCTGTTGGTAGCGATAGGTCCTGCCGGCTACGTTCATCAGCTCTTCGACATGATCGCGGCCGACGACCCGCTTCTGTCCGCGGCTGCGGCCGACGATAGCGATGCCAAGATCTGCCGCGAGCGCGGTTGCCGCTTGCGTCCAGTCGTCGTCGAGGACGCGGTGATAGATCAGCGTGACCAACGCCTCGCCGCTCAACGTGGTGAGGAACTCGGCGGCAAACAGTTTGGCGGAGAGGATCCCATTGGCATTGATGGCGGCGAGCAGCGGCGGCATCAACTGGTTCATCAATTCGGAGCCGATCGGAAAATCGCTGAGGGTATAGATATCGCCGCCACCACCGGGGCGGTGCATCGCATAGTGTGCCTGCCCGTCCCGCTGCCAGATGCGGAATTCGGCGCGCATGCGAAAGTGGCGGGGCGGCGAGCGGAACAACGCGATGTCGGGAATGTTGAACTGAGCAAAGTCGGCGCGCAGGTCGGCGAGCTTGAGATTCAGTTGCCGCTCGTAGTTTTCGGGGTCAAACTGCTGCACGGGTTTCGATCCGCGATGGGGCGGGGGATTATACTCGCGCTGCACGCAACCGCAGCGGCGGTGAGTGTGGGCGTGCGCTGGCGCGGAGGGGTTCGCGATTAGGGCCATCCCCACAACCACAGTAACCGCATAACAACTATCGCTTCAGTCTGTCACAATAAACAGGGGAGACAACGCCATGATTCGGGGCTTCGACCACTACGCCATCACCGTTGCCGACATGGAGGCGACCATCGCGTTTTACCGGGATTGTCTTGGCGTTGAGATTTTGTGGGAGGCCGAGTGGCGCGCCGGCAAGATTCCGGTGGTATCGATGCAGATCGGCGCCAACCGCATGAACGTGCATTCGGCCGCCGCGCCAGCGGCACCGCACGCGCGTCTGCCCACCGCGGGCTCCGCTGATCTTTGTCTGCGCTGGGACGGGTCCATCGCTGAAGCGCAAGCGTTGCTCCAGCGCCACGGTATCGCCATCGAAGTGGGGCCGGCGCCGCGCCCGGCGGCGGATGGCGTCTGGGGTTATTCGGTGTATTTTCGTGATCCGGACGGCAATCTGCTGGAGCTGCTGTCCACTCACGAGCAGCCGACACAGCGATTGTTCTAGCGGGGTGCGGATCAAGTCGTTCGACTCCGAGGACAACGCAATCAACGGCTCCAACGGTTTTGGTGCGAACCGCCGCCGCACCCGGTGACTGCCTTGCACACCCATTGCGCGGGGCGCATAATCCGCCGCCGATACCATAAGAAATGTCGCGCTGAGACGACGCCAACCGTGCTTTCCGAGCCATGCTTTCCCCGCCGTGGTCGGCTGGCACGCATCAATCCAGATCAGGAGGTTAAGATGGCTTATCAAAGACCGCAGTTCAAAGCCCAGTACGAAAATTTCATTGGCGGCCAATGGGTGGCGCCGGTCGACGGCAAGTATTTCGAAGATACCTCGCCCATCGATGGCAAGCTGGTAACGCGCATTCCCCAATCCAACGCCAAGGACATCGACCTGGCGGTGAAGGCGGCCTGGCAGGCGGCGCCCGCTTGGGGCAAGACGCCGGCGGCGGTGCGCAGCGCGCTGTTGTTCAAGATTGCCGAGCGCATGGAGCAGAATATCGAGGAGCTGGCGGTCGTCGAAACCTGTGACAATGGCAAGGGCATCCGCGAAACCCTGGGCGCCGACCTGCCGCTGGCCATCGACCAGTTCCGCTACTTCGCCGGTGTGATCCGCACTGAAGCGGGCAGCGTGACCAACATCGACGCCGATACCGTATCGATGGAGATCCACGAGCCTTTGGGCGTCGTCGGCCAGATCATCCCGTGGAACTTCCCCCTGCTGATGGCGGTTTGGAAGATCGCACCCGCCATTGCCGCCGGCAACTGCGTCGTGCTCAAACCAGCCGAACAAACCCCGGTGTCGATTTTGGTGTTGATGGAAAAACTCGCCGATCTGTTGCCGCCAGGTGTGCTCAATGTCGTCAATGGCTTCGGCCCCGAGGCCGGCAAGCCGCTGGCGACACATCCCGATATCAAGAAAATCGCTTTCACCGGAGAGACCACCACCGGCCGTCTGATCATGCAATACGCCGCCGAGAACATCATTCCGGTGTCCCTCGAACTCGGCGGCAAGTCGCCCAATATTTTTCTCGAAAGCGTGATGGCAGCCGATGACGAGTTTCTCGACAAGGCCGTCGAGGG
>JBPPNE010000199.1:0-2426 GCA_051306415.1 Porticoccaceae bacterium | reverse complement strand
ACCAGGATGCGCGCCGGGATGGTCAGCGCGACATTGAGGATCAGCAGCACGCTGACCTCCTGATCGGACAGCTCGAACACCCGGCGGATCACCACCATCAGCGGCGCGTGGTTGAACCAGACCGCAAACGAAATAAAGAACGCGAACCAGGTGATATGCAGGATTCGCATATTCCCTTTGAAAGACAACAGATTCAGCTTTTCCGACATGTTGTTGCGGCTCCGAATTCAGGTACTGGAGAGTTTGGCGGCTGCCATGGCAACAGCTACAGCAACGGGCGTGCCAATGCACCAACCCACGGCCGTAAGTGGAGATCATTCCAAAATGAAGCATCCAATGCCAAGTAATAGTGCGCACCGTCGCCCTTGCGTTAGGAGTGCTTTACCTTATTTAACGAACGGGAATAGCACCATAACAATGCGTTTTACTCTGACTGACCGCCTATCCGCACCATAAGAACGCACGCTCCCGCATAGCCGCCATGCCCGCTTAGCGGGCGCCCACAGAAACCTCCAACACCCCAACAAGTTAGATAGCCAGCCTTGGAGCCGAGGACAGATTTGCGCATGGCACAAAACCTGCTACCCCTATCGAGCGCTCCATCGCGAGCATCGGCAATCATGAAGTGGATCGTATGATGAACAACAAGCTGGTAGTCATTGGCAATGGCATGGTAGGCCACAAATTTGTGCAGGCGGTTATCGGCGGAGCCGCCGGGCCGGGCTTCGATATTGTCACCTTCTGCGAGGAACCCCGCGTCGCCTATGACCGGGTGCATCTGACCGAATTTTTCAGCGGCCGTAGCGCGGAGGAACTCTCGCTGGTCGAACCCGGCTTCTACGACCAGCACGGTGTTCGCGTGCTGCTGGGCGACAAGGCCGTGGCCATCGACCGGGTGGCGAAGACGGTGACCGCGAGCAGCGGCGAAGTGGTGGCCTACGACAAGCTGGTGCTGGCCACCGGCTCCTATCCCTTCGTGCCGCCGATTCCGGGCAATGATCGCGCCAACTGCTTTGTCTACCGCACCATCGAGGATCTCGAAGCCATCCGCGCGGCCGGATCGACGGCCTCGGTGGGTGTCGTTATCGGCGGCGGTCTGCTTGGGCTCGAGGCCGCCAAAGCGCTCAAGGATCTCGGCCTTAAAACCCACGTTGTCGAATTCGCGCCGCGACTGATGGCGGTGCAGGTGGACGATGGCGGCGGCGCCATGCTGCGCAAGAAGATCGAAGCGCTCGGTGTCGATGTTCACACCGGCAAGAACACCCAGAGCATTGGCGACGGTGAGAAGCATCTGCACAGGATGCACTTTGCCGACGGCAGTGAAATCGAAACCGATGTGTTGCTGTTTTCCGCCGGCATCCGCCCGCAGGATACCCTCGCTCGCGCCTGCGGCCTCGATGTCGGCGAGCGTGGCGGCATTGTCATCGACGATCACTGCCAAACCTCTGACCCGGATATCTACGCCATCGGCGAGTGTGCCCTGTGGGGCGGGCGCATCTACGGCCTGGTCGCGCCGGGCTACAAGATGGCGCAGGTCGCCGCCGACCATTTGAATATCCGCGACAACGTCTTCAGCGGCGCCGACATGAGCACCAAGCTCAAGCTGATGGGTGTCGACGTCGCCAGCATCGGCGACGCCCACGCCAATACGCCCGGCGCCCGGGAGTACACCTACATCGATGGCACCAGGGAGGTGTACAAGAAGATCGTGGTCAACGCGGCCAGCAACCGCCTGCTCGGCGCGGTGCTGATCGGTGATGCCGACGACTACGGCAATCTGCTCCAGATCAGGCTCAACGACATCGCGTTGCCGGAACACCCGGATGCGCTGATCCTGCCCGAGCACGGCGGCGCCAGCGTCAGCGGCCTCGGCGTCAACGCACTGCCGGCGACCGCGCAAATATGCTCCTGCTACGCGGTCAGTAAAGGCGCGCTCTGTCAGGCGGTCGCGGGCGGCGCCACCACGCTCGGCGAGCTAAAAGCCGCCACCTCCGCCGGCACCGGCTGCGGCGGCTGCTCCGCGCTGGTCGGCCAGGTGCTGAACGCGGAGCTGCTCAAACTCGGCATGGAGGTCAACACCGACATCTGCGAACACTTCCGCCATACCCGCCAGGAGCTGTACCACCTGGTGCGCGTCGAGCAGATCAAAACCTTCCCCGATCTGCTTGCCGCCCACGGCAAGGGTCGCGGCTGCGATATCTGCAAGCCGGCGGTGGCATCGATTCTCGCCTCGTGCTGGAACGAGTACATCCTGGGCCCCAAACACAAGGGTCTGCAGGACACCAACGACCGCTATCTGGCCAATATGCAGAAGGACGGCACCTACTCGGTGATACCGCGCATTCCGGGTGGCGAGATCACCCCGGACAAACTGATCGCGATCGGTGCCGTCGGCAAAAAGTATGGGCTGTACACCAAGATCACCG
>JBPPNE010000198.1:0-2284 GCA_051306415.1 Porticoccaceae bacterium | reverse complement strand
ACCCCATGATCGATACCGAACTTTATACGCACCTTCTTGGCATTTCCTCGCCGTGGTTTGTGTCTCACGTTGACCTGTCGATTGCGAACCAGCAGGTTGAGGTGTGGGCAGAACATCTGGACGGCGATCATTTCGCGTGTCCGGAGTGCGCCAAGTCCCTTCCGGTTTACGACCATGCTCCGGAGCGAACCTGGCGTCATCTGGACAGTTGTCAGTTCAAGACCTACCTGAAGGCGCGCATCCCGCGCGTACATTGCGATGAGCACGGCGTGAAGACCGTTCGGGTGTCCTGGGCAGAGCCGAGGTCACGCTTCACCTTGTTGTTCGAGCGGTTGGCAATTGACGTGCTCAAGGCGTGCGACATTCAGTCTGCAGCGCAACTGCTGCACCTGACGTGGGACGAGGCCAACTCGATCAAGCAGCGGGCGGTGGCGAGAGGCCTGAGCCGACGCACGACGATAGCCGCCACAAAACTTGGCGTCGATGAGAAAGCATTTCGGCGCGGGCACCGTTATATGACGCTGGTGACGGATCTGGATTCGGGTGACGTGCTTCATGTGGAATCGGACAGGAAGACGGAGTCGCTGGCCCGTTATTACGCATTATTGAGCGAAAAAGAGCGTGAATCGGTTGAAGCGGTGGCAATGGACATGTGGCCGGCCTTCGTTCGGGCGACGCGTGAAGCGATACCGAATGCCGATAAAAAAATCGTGTTCGACCGATTCCACATCATGGGCAAGGTCGGAGACGCAGTGGATAAAGTACGCCGGCGCGAACACTTCGCGTTGCTGCGTGATGGCAAGAACACACTTACCGGTACGAAGTACCAGTGGCTTTACGCGCAAGAAAATTTGCCGGAGAAGCATCGCGACGGCTTTGCTGTCTTGCAGAGCATGAATTTGAAGACGGCCAGAGCCTGGGCCATGAAGGAACAGATCCGTTTGCTCTGGGCATATCGGAGCATCGGATGGGCGAAGAGGTTTTTTGATAAATGGTACTTCTGGGCAACGCACAGTCGACTGCCACCGATGATCGAGGCGGCACGAATGCTACGCCGCCATCTCGAAGGGATATTGAACTTCTGTCGTCATGGAATCACCAATGCGAAAGCAGAAGGCGTCAACTCCAAGGTGCAGAAAATCATCACGCAAGCGAGAGGGTTCAGAAATGAAAACAACTTCAGAACAGCAATCCTGTTCCATTGCGGTGGCCTGAATCTCTACCCGGCGACCCACTGAGAAGCCGGAAGCGCCATTAAAGAAGATGTCCAAAGCCTCAAGAATTGTAGATTTTCCGACATCATTCTTTCCAACCAAAACAAGCAGGTCGTTAATGTCGACCTTTATGTGGCTTGAATATCCCCGAAATCCTTTGATCGAAACAGCTCTGATCTTCATTGATCTTCTTCCGATTTATCGATGGGAACTTCAAATTTATCTAACGCGCTTTAGCCGACCTTCCGCAACAGCCCCCACAACACCCCCGACACCCCCAAGGTGCCGACCAGCAAAATCCCGAACAACACCGCCAACGGCAGCTTCAACACGCTCAACACCACAATCGCCAGCACGGCAGACAACACCATCGCCAGCGCATTGAGCAGGTTGGCGGCGGCGAAGGTGCGGGCGCGGCTGTCGATGGGGCTGTGCAGTTGCAGGGCGGTGTACAGCGGCACGATGTAAATGCCGGCGGCGGCGCCGATCAGGGTCAGCACCGCGATCAGCCAGGCAATATCCGGGTTGCCGGCGAGGCACAGCCGCACCAGCTCGACGGCGAAAAGACTCATCAGCAGCGCGCCGCTTACCGCGGTGATCGGCCCGCGGGAAACGCGGCCGCAGACCAGCGAGCCGATGCCGATGCCGACCGAGAACGCGAGCAGCATCCACAGGTAGGTGATTTCGTTGCCGTGCGCGATGTCGCGCGCCAGCACCGGCAACTGCGTGAGGTAGGCGACGCCAATCAGCCAGAACCAGCTGATGCCCAGCAGCGCCGCCAGCGCCGGCTTGTTGCCGCGTACGAAGGCCAGCGAGGATTTCAGTTCGCGCCAGGGATGGAATTCCAGCGGGCGATCCGGCGCGGCCGCCGGCAGGCGCGGGATGTTCCAGGCGCAGAAGAGGCCGGCCAGCGCGATCAGTTCCATCCACAGCGCCGGTTCCCAGGCCGGGCCGGCATGGGTCACCACGTACACGCCGCCGACATTGCCGAGCAGGATGGCGAGGAAGGTGCCGGCGGCGATCAGCGCGTTGGCGGCGGTGAGTTCGTCGGCAGTGACCAGTTCCGGCAG
>JBPPNE010000197.1:0-3947 GCA_051306415.1 Porticoccaceae bacterium | reverse complement strand
TTCCGCTCCCAGGCCGGCGTCGTCGGCTGGGTCAACCGCCTGTTCGCCAGCGCCTTTCCGGCCATCGCCGATGCCAGCCGCGGTGCGGTGCCCTATGCGTCGTCGAGCGCGGTAAAAGCCGAACTGGCGGGACCTGCAGTGGCCATCGACCTGTTCCGCGGGCCGCCGGATAGCATTGCCGAAGCCGAAGCGGTCGCCGACTGCGTGATCGCCGCGCGCGCGGACAACCCGACGGGAACGATCGCGATCCTGGTGCGCGGGCGCGCGCATCTGCGGGAAATTCTGCCCGCGCTGCGCCGCCGGGGTTTGCAGTGGCAGGCGACCGACATCGATCCGCTCGGCACCCGGATGCCGGTGATCGATCTGTTGTCGCTGACCCGCGCGCTGCTGTGCCCGGCGGATCGCATCCCCTGGCTCGCGGTGCTGCGCGCGCCCTGGTGCGGGCTCAATCTCGCCGATCTGCATGCACTCGCCAATCACGCCACCGAGCAGCCGCCCGACGCTGGCGACCGCTATCCGCTGCTGCTGACGCAGATACTTCACCACCGCGACATTGCGGGTTTATCCAATGCCGGCCGGCAAATCCTCGCCCGTGCCGGCGCCGTATTCGCCACGGCCTGGCACGAGCGCCAGCGCAAGCCCCTGCGCACCTGGGTCGAAGGCATCTGGATCGCCCTCGGCGGCCCCGCCGCGCTGGTGGACCCCGGCGCGCTGACCGATTGCCGTCAGTATCTCGATCTGCTCGAACGCCACGCCGACACCGGCATGATCAACGACTGGCCGGCCTTCGTGGCCGCTGTCGACCGCCTCTACGCGGCACCGGCGCCGGACGCCGACCCGCGCCTGCAGATCATGACTATTCACAAGGCCAAGGGCCTCGAATTCGACACTGTGATTCTGCCCAGCCTGCACCGGGCCGGCCGCAACGACGCCGCCGAATTGCTGCTGTGGGCGGAGCGCGTGTCCGCCGCTGGCCAGGCGGAGCTGCTGATTGCTGCGCCACACAAACTCGGCGAGGCGGACGATCCGCTGTACAGCTATCTGAAGCGCGAGGGCGCCATCAAGACCCGGCTGGAGAACACCCGCGTGCTCTACGTCGCCTGCACTCGCGCCGTGCGCCGCCTGCATCTGCTGTTCCACGAACCGCCAAAGCAGGCTGCCCGCAACAGCCTACTGGCGCCGCTGTGGCCTGCATTGGTCGAGGAACTGGCCACACCACCGGCGGATACGGCGGTGCGCATTCACCAGAATCCGGTAATAGCGACGGCAGAGTCAGCGACAGACATTGCGGACGTAGATGAAGACAACGACACCATCGACGCACAACAGCTACCGACCCACAGCCTGCGGCTGCCCGCCGGCTGGCAATATCCGGCGCTCGCCGCGCCGCCACCCACCGGCGACCTGCGGTCGGCGGCGCGAGGCATCGCCGATAGCCGTCGCGATATCGATGCCCAAAGCGATCGCCAGCAAGATGCCCGACACCAGGATGCCCGACACATAGGCACCGTGCTCCACCGCGCGCTGCGCCAGGTGGTGCTGGACACGGTAGCGCGCTGGGACGGCGCGCGTATCGCACGGCAAAAGCCCGCCTGGGCGATCCAGTTGCGCGAACTCGGCGTCGCCGATATCGAGAGTGCACTGGCGCGCATCAAGGCAGCCCTGATACGCTGTCTCGATCACCCTGAAGGTCAGTGGCTGCTGAATCACGAGCACCCGGACAGCGCCTGCGAACTCGCGCTGGGCTATCTCATCAACAACAATGTCGCCACTGAGGTCGCCGATGACGCCGCCAGCGACGGCCGCCAGCGCACCGCCATCATCGACCGCACCTTTGTCGCCGAGGGCACGCGCTGGATCATCGACTACAAGAGCGCCACCCCCGTCGCTGGCGAGCCGCAGGCCGCGTTTCTGGCACGGCAGCGCGAGCAGTATCGCGAACAACTCGCAGGTTACGCGCGCCTGTTCTCCGGCACCGATAAACCGCCGGTGCGGGTGGCGCTCTACTATCCGCTGCTGCCGCACCTTGATGTCGTTGATCTCAACACGGATGCCGGCTGATCAATACAGTCCGCGCTGGGTGTCATCCAATCACAGCGAAATTTGCAGTAAACTACGCAGCCTTTTTGCACAGATCGGCCCGATCAGGTTGTTCTTCATGATTCAGCGCGCGCTTGAAAACATCAACATCCAGTCGCAGGAAATCCTGTTGCCGCCGGCGGAATTGAAGCGGCATATTCCCCTCACCGATGCCGCCGCCAAGACCATCGTCGAGGGCCGCGAGGCGGTGCAGAACATCCTCCGGCACCGCGATCACCGCCTGATGGTCGTGGTCGGCCCCTGCTCCATCCACGATGTCGAGGCGGCGATGGACTACGCTCACCGCCTGAAGGCGCTGGCCGATGAAGTCAGCGATACCCTGCTGCTCATCATGCGCGTGTACTTCGAGAAGCCGCGCACCACGGTGGGCTGGAAGGGCCTGATCAACGATCCCTACTTGGACGACTCCTTTCGCATCGCCGACGGCCTGCACATCGGCCGCAAACTGCTGATGGATATCGCCGAAGTCGGCCTGCCGACCGCGACCGAAGCCCTCGATCCGATTTCGCCACAGTATTTGCAGGAGCTGATCTGCTGGTCGGCGATCGGCGCGCGCACCGCCGAATCGCAGACTCACCGCGAGATGGCGAGTGGGCTATCGTCCGCGGTGGGGTTCAAGAACGGCACCGACGGCGGCCTCAGTGTCGCTATCAACGCGCTGCAATCGGTGGCGAGCCCGCACAGTTTTCTCGGCATCAACTCGGAGGGCAAGGTCGCTATCATCGCCACCAAGGGCAACCCCTATGCCCATGTGGTGCTGCGCGGCGGTGATGGTCGGCCCAACTATGATTCAGTGAGTGTCGCGATGTGCGAGCAGCAGTTGCGCGCCGCCAACATCGTGCCCAATGTCATGGTCGATTGCAGTCATGCCAATTCCAATAAAAACCACGAGTTGCAGCCGCTGGTGATGGACAACGTCGCCAACCAGATCGTCGAGGGCAACCAGTCCATCATCGGCCTGATGGTCGAAAGCCACCTGAAGGCGGGCAACCAAAAGATATCGGCAAACCGCGCGGAGATGGAATACGGTCGCTCGGTGACCGACGCCTGCATCGACTGGGACACGACACAAACCGCCCTGCGCGGCATGCGCGGCAAGCTGAAGACGGTCCTGCGCGATCGCTTTGCCGGGCGCGCCGCCTGATTCTGCTATTGCTCTTGATGGAAACAAAAAGAGCGGGCATTGCCTGCTCTTTTTGTTTCCGGTACATTCCTGTCCATCACCCCTGCCCAAGCTTGCACATCTGCCTCAAATACTGGCGTACACTGGTGAAAATTATTTCTATGAACTGAAGGAAGGAGAAGAGCACCATGAGCACACCCATCGTTTCGGCCGATTCCCACATCGTCGAGCCGCCCGAATGTTACCGGGATTTCATCGATCCGGCCTACCGCGACCGGGCTCCCTATCTGGTCGATGACGGCAAGGGCGGCGAGTCCTATGTCATCGAGGGCTACAAGCGCCCTCTCGAGATCGGCCTGATGTCCGCCGCCGGCATTCCCGACGCGATCATGCCCAAGGTGGGGCCGCACCGCAAGTTTCATGACATGCACCAGAGCGGCTGGGATCCGAGCACCCGCGTCGAGGACCAGAAGCGCGACGGCGTCGATGCCGAGGTCATCTACGCCTCCGTCGGCATGGTGCTGTGCAATCTCAAGGATCCGCTCTACAAGGACGCCTGCTTCAGGGCGTACAACCGCTGGCTCGAAGGCTATTGCAGCGCCGCGCCGAAAAACCTGTTCGGGCTCGGCCAGACCGCGGTGCTGTCGGTGGACTCCGCCATCGAGGATTTTCGCCGTATCAAGGAGGCGGGATTCGTAGGCGTGATGATGCCGGGTCGACCGAT
>JBPPNE010000196.1:0-15762 GCA_051306415.1 Porticoccaceae bacterium | reverse complement strand
GTCTCCGCGCAAACCCGCGTCAGCGCCGCCGTCAGCGTCGTCTTGCCGTGGTCTACGTGACCAATCGTCCCCACGTTAACGTGGGGCTTCGTACGCTCAAACTTTTCCTTTGCCACTGGCTATACTCCTCTCTAGCTAAACGTAACGGTTACTTATTCTTCGCGATGACGTCCTGGGCGATATTGTTGGGCGCCTCGGAATACCGTAAAAACTCCATGGTAAAGGTCGCGCGACCCTGGGTCGCGGATCGCAGATCCGTG
The DNA here is from genome assembly GCA_051306415.1 of Porticoccaceae bacterium. Taxonomy (GTDB): domain Bacteria; phylum Pseudomonadota; class Gammaproteobacteria; order Pseudomonadales; family Porticoccaceae; genus CBDDRG01. The sequence goes on along the minus strand of JBPPNE010000196.1, from coordinate 15,502 downwards.
GCATAGCCAAACATTTCCGCCAGGGGCACCTCGGCGGAAATCACTTTGCCGGACGCGCTCTCGTCCATGCCCTGAATGAGGCCGCGACGGCGATTGAGGTCGCCCACCACATCGCCCATGTTCTCTTCCGGCGTCACCACTTCCACCTTCATGGTGGGCTCAAGCAATACGGCGCCGCCCTTTTGAGAAAGTTGTTTTGTGGCCATGGAAGCCGCGACCTTGAACGCGATTTCGCTGGAATCGACATCGTGATAAGAGCCATCAAATACGGTAGCCTTGAGACCGAGGAGCGGGTACCCAGCAAGTACCCCGTTGACCATCTGCTCGGCAATGCCCTTCTCGATAGCCGGCACGTACTCCTTGGGAACGACACCACCAACGATCTCGTTGATGAACTCAAGGCCCTCCTCGCCGCCATCACGGGGGGCGAAGCGGATCCAGACGTGGCCATACTGGCCGCGACCGCCGGACTGGCGCACAAATTTGCCTTCCACTTCACAGGTATTGCGAATCGCCTCACGATAGGCCACCTGAGGCTTGCCGATATTGGCTTCGACACCGAACTCCCGGCGCATCCGATCAACGAGAATGTCGAGGTGCAGTTCACCCATGCCGGAAATAATCGTCTGCCCAGATTCCTCGTCGGTTTTGACCCGGAACGAGGGGTCTTCCTGCGCCAGCTTGCCCAGCGCCACACCCATTTTCTCTTGGTCCGCCTTGGACTTGGGCTCAACCGCCACCGAGATGACGGGATCGGGAAAATCCATGCGCTCAAGGACAATAATATTGTTGAGGTCGCACAGGGTATCCCCCGTGGTGACATCTTTAAGACCAATGGCCGCAGCAATATCGCCGGCTCGGATCTCTTTGATTTCTTCACGCTGGTTGGCGTGCATTTGCACCATTCGCCCAACGCGTTCCTTTTTGCCTTTTACCGAGTTGTAAACCGCATCCCCGGAAGACAACACGCCGGAGTACACGCGCAAGAAGGTGAGGGTGCCGACAAAGGGATCGGTCGCGATCTTGAACGCCAGCGCAGCGAACGGTTCTTCGTCTTTTGCCAGCCGGGATTGCCGGGTAACGTCATCGTCGAGGGTTCCCTCAATCGCCTTCACCTCCGTCGGTGACGGCAGGTATTCGATCACCGCGTCCAGCACTGCCTGCACACCCTTATTCTTGAAAGCGGAGCCGACCAACACTGGCACAATCTCGTTAGCCAGTGTGCGCTGGCGAATGCCCCGCTTGATTTCGATCTCGGAGAGCGCTTCACCTTCGAGATATTTATTCATCAGCTCGTCGCTGGATTCCGCTGCCGCTTCGACCACTTGCTCACGCATCGCTTCACATTGGGCGAGGATATCCTCGGGGATATCAGCATATTGGGAGGTCATGCCCTGATCGGCTTCATTCCACAGGATGGCTTTCATCTTGATCAGGTCAACGACGCCCTTGAAATTCTCTTCCGAGCCAATCGTCATCTGCAAAGGCACTGCATTGGCGCCCAAGCGATCCTTCATGTGCTTGACGACGCGTAAAAAATCAGCGCCGGTGCGATCCATCTTGTTGACGAAGACAAGGCGCGGAACACCGTATCGATTGGCCTGTCGCCATACGGTCTCCGTCTGCGGCTGAACGCCAGAAGAACCGCACAGCACCACTACCGCGCCATCCAACACCCGCAGCGACCGCTCTACTTCAATGGTGAAATCGACGTGGCCGGGCGTATCAATAATGTTGATGCGGTGCTCGTCAAACTGGGCTTGCATGCCACGCCAGAAACAGGTGATCGCCGCCGAGGTAATCGTGATGCCCCGCTCCTGCTCCTGCTCCATCCAGTCCGTGGTGGCCGCACCATCGTGCACTTCGCCAATTTTGTGGGACAGCCCGGTGTAGAACAGAACACGCTCAGTTGTGGTGGTCTTGCCCGCATCGACATGGGCAACAATGCCGATATTGCGATAACGGCTGATAGGTGTCTTGCGTGCCACGATGGTTTCCCCGCGAAAATGATTTGAATAAACAAAAACCGCCGTCTGCGGCCGTCAACCCACCACCGCCGCCACGAATACCCGGGCGCGGCGCGATCTCAAGATCAGAACCGGTAGTGCGAAAAGGCCTTGTTGGCCTCCGCCATGCGGTGAACGTCTTCCCTTTTCTTGACGGCGCCACCCTTGCCCTGGGCGGCATCCATGATTTCACCAGCGAGACGTTGAGCCATCGATTTCTCACCGCGACCACGGGCATAATCAACCAGCCAGCGCATCGCCAAAGCCGTGCGTCGCGAGGGGCGAACCTCAACCGGCACCTGGTAGGTGGCTCCGCCAACCCGGCGGGATTTGACTTCAACCATCGGCGCTATATGCTCAAGCGCCTCTTCGAAAGTTCCCACCGGATCTTTCTTCAAACGATCCTGAACCAAGCCGAGAGCACCGTAAACGATGCGTTCGGCCACGGATTTTTTTCCGCTCTCCATCACGTGATTCATAAATTTGGCGAGGGTGACGTTGCCGAACTTGGGGTCGGGCAAAATTTCACGCTTGGCGACGACGCGTCTTCTTGGCATGTCTAAGCTCTTTTCAGGTTGCTCCGGGGACTGGCGGAATTGCTCTGCCCGGCCTTACTCGTTTTCACCGCGCTCGGTGCTGGATATTTACCCAGGCGGTCTCCTGCCGGTGCAGTTGACCGTCAGGGCTAACAGGGAGGGATTCAAACCTTTGGTCGCTTCGCGCCATATTTGGAGCGCCGCTGCCGGCGCTTGTCGACCCCGGAGGTGTCCAGACTGCCGCGCACGGTGTGATAACGCACACCGGGCAAATCCTTGACCCGGCCACCGCGAATCAGCACGACGCTGTGCTCCTGGAGATTGTGGCCCTCACCGCCGATGTAGGACGACACTTCATAGCCGCTGGTGAGCCGCACGCGGCAAACCTTGCGCATGGCCGAATTGGGTTTCTTGGGCGTAGTCGTGTAGACACGAGTACATACACCCCTTCGCTGCGGACAACCCTGAAGAGCCGGGACTCCGCTTTTGGCGACTCTGCGCTTTCTCGGCTTGCGCACCAGCTGGTTGATCGTAGACATTCAAATACTCCAGATAATCAATCAGCCTTCCTGAGGGAGACTGCGCCGCCGACCTGACTGTAGCGTCGAAATTCGGGGAGGCGGGATTTTAATGAGCAACCACGACAGCGTCAAGCTCGGCACGACGCTGAGCCACGCTATTATTCACGGAGCCGCGCTCCTTAGTCATTGTCGCCCGCACTCAAAGCCTCGGACAACGCCGCCTCGACATCGCTCGCAGTGACGCCGATGGATTCCGCCAACCCGTCCTCCCGCTGCTTGCGGCGCTGTTTGTGGTACGCCAGACCCGTTCCCGCAGGGATCAGACGCCCCACCACAACGTTTTCCTTGAGGCCGCGCAAGCTGTCCAACTTGCCGGTAACGGCCGCTTCGGTGAGTACGCGGGTAGTCTCCTGGAAGGAGGCTGCGGAGATAAAGCTTTCCGTCGCGAGAGACGCCTTGGTAATACCGAGCAGCACCCGCTGAAACTTCGCCGGAATCCGGTCTGCCTTGATCAGGGCTTCGTTGGCGTCGAGCACGCGGTTGTATTCCACCTGCTCACCGTTCACAAAGGGTGAGTCACCCATCTCGGTGATTTCAACCTTGCGCAGCATTTGCCGCACCGTCACCTCGATATGCTTGTCATTGATCTTCACCCCTTGCAGGCGATAGACGTCCTGAATCTCATTGACAATGTACTTGGCCAAGTCGTCTACGCCCTTCAGGCGAAGAATATCGTGGGGATTCGAGGCTCCCTCGGAAATCACCTCGCCGCGCTCCACGTGCTCGCCTTCGTAGACGCTCATTTGCCGCCACTTGGGGATCAACTCTTCATAGGCCTCGCTACCATCGTTCGGCGTGATCAATAGTCGACGCTTGCCTTTAGTCTCACGGCCAAAGGTAACGGTACCGGTGACCTCAGCCAAAATGGAAGGATCCTTCGGTCGCCGGGCTTCGAACAGATCGGCAACCCGCGGCAAACCACCGGTGATATCCCGGGTTTTAGTACCCTCCTGAGGAATCCGCGCAATAATGTCGCCCACGCCAACCTTGCCTTGATCGCTGATGGTGACGATCGCCTTGACCGGCAATATGTAGTGGGCCGGAACCGTGGAGTTGGGGAAACACAGGGGCTTACCCAGGGCATCGACCAAGGTCACCATCGGCTTCATGTCCTTACCCGCCGCCGGCCGCTCATTGGGGTCAATGACCGTGATGTTACTCAAGCCGGTCATCTCATCAGTCTGCCGCCAGATGCTCAACCCCTCCTCCATGCCGGCAAAGGCGGCGGAGCCCTCCACTTCACTGATGATGGGGTGGGTATGGGGATCCCAGCTCGCAACCACCTGTCCACCTTTGACTTTCGCGCCATCCCTGACCTTGATCACCGCACCGTAGGGCAACTTGTAGCGTTCACGTTCACGGCCGTTGTCATCGGCTATCGCGAGTTCCATGGAGCGTGAAACAGCCACCAATTCGCCATTGGCGCGCTCGGCGACTTTGGCGTGAATCAGCCGCACATTACCCGCCGTCTTGACCTGGATATTATCAGCCGCCGTTGACCGAGACGCCGCGCCACCGATGTGGAAGGTGCGCATGGTCAGCTGGGTGCCGGGCTCGCCGATGGACTGGGCGGCGATGACGCCAACCGCTTCACCGACATTGATGCGGTGGCCGCGGGCAAGATCGCGACCATAGCAGAACGAGCAAATGCCATAGCGGGTAGCGCAGGTAATGGGTGAGCGTACCAAAACCTCGTCAATACCCATCGCCTCGATATCTTCCACCCACTTCTCGGTGATCATGATGCCCGCGGATACCGCCAGATCGGTGGTGCCGGGCTGGTAAACATCTTCCGCGACCACCCGTCCGAGAATGCGATCACCCAAGGATTCAATGATATCGCCGCCCTCGATAACCGGCTTCATCAACAAGCCTTCGGTAGCGCCACAATCGATTTCGGTAACCACCAGATCCTGCGCGACATCTACCAGACGGCGAGTCAGATAACCGGAGTTGGCGGTTTTCAGTGCGGTATCAGCGAGGCCCTTGCGCGCACCGTGGGTCGAAATAAAGTATTGCAGTACGTTCAGACCCTCACGGAAGTTCGCAGTGATCGGGGTCTCAATGATCGAGCCGTCGGGGCGCGCCATCAAACCCCGCATCCCGGCCAGTTGACGGATCTGCGCCGGCGAACCCCGAGCACCGGAATCGGCCATGATATAAACCGAGTTGAAGGAGCTCTGCCACTCTTCCACACCATCCCGGTTGGTTACAGCCTCGGTAGACAAGGAGTCCATCATGGCCTTGGCGACGAGGTCGTTGGCCCGCGACCAGATATCGATCACCTTGTTGTACTTCTCGCCCTGGGTGACCAGACCGGAGCCATACTGGGCTTCGATTTCGAGCACTTCAGCGTCGGCCTGGTCGATGATGTCGGCCTTCTGGTTTGGAATGACAAAATCGTTGACTCCGATCGAGCAGCCGGACTTGGTGGAAAAATCAAACCCGGTGTACATCAACTGGTCGGCAAAAATCACCGTCGGCTTGAGCCCGACAATGCGGTAGCACTGGTTGATGATGTGCGAAATGGACTTTTTGTTCATGTCCCGATTGACCAGATCGAAGGTTAGTCCCTCGGGAACAATCTCCCACAGTAGCGCGCGGCCCACCGTGGTGTCGTACAGGGTGCGTGTCTGCTGCCGCTCGCCGTCTGCCGCGAAGACGACTTCGGTAATGCGCACTTTGACGCGCGCCTGCAGATCTACCTTGTCGCCATGATAGGCGCGCGACACCTCGCTGAGATCGGCAAAGACCATGCCTTCGCCCAGCACATTTACCCGCTGACGCGTCATGTAGTAGAGCCCCAGTACAACATCCTGCGATGGCACGATGATGGGCTCGCCACTGGCCGGCGACAGGATGTTGTTGGTAGACATCATCAGGGCGCGGGCCTCCAGCTGCGCCTCGATGGTCAAGGGCACGTGAACGGCCATCTGGTCGCCATCGAAGTCGGCGTTGTAAGCGGAACACACCAGCGGGTGCAGCTGAATCGCCTTGCCTTCGATCAGCGTGGGCTCAAACGCCTGGATACCGAGGCGGTGCAGCGTCGGCGCCCGGTTCAGCAACACCGGATGTTCGCGAATGACATCGTCGAGAATGTCCCAGACCACCGGGTCTTCGCGCTCGACCATCTTCTTGGCAGCCTTGATGGTGGTCGCCAGACCCTGGCCTTCCAGCTTGGAAAAAATGAACGGCTTGAACAACTCAAGAGCCATGCGCTTGGGCAACCCGCACTGATGCAGACGCAGGCGCGGACCCACCACGATCACCGAACGACCGGAGTAATCGACCCGCTTGCCGAGCAGGTTCTGACGGAAGCGGCCCTGCTTGCCCTTGACCATGTCGGAGAGGGACTTCAGCGGGCGCTTGTTGGAACCCGTGATCGCCCGACCGCGACGGCCGTTGTCGAGCAGGGCGTCAACCGCCTCCTGCAACATCCGCTTCTCGTTGCGCACGATGATGTCGGGGGCGCTCAATTCGAGCAGCCGCTTGAGACGGTTGTTGCGATTGATCACCCGCCGGTAAAGATCATTCAGATCCGAGGTGGCAAAGCGACCGCCGTCCAGCGGCACCAGCGGACGCAAATCGGGCGGCAACACCGGCAGCACTTCAAGCACCATCCACTCGGGCTTGTTGCCGGAGTTGTTAAATGCCTCAAGGAGTTTCAAGCGCTTCGACAGCTTCTTGCTTTTGGTCTCCGAACGGGTATCGGGGATTTCATCCCGCAAGCGCACGATCTCTTCGTCGAGATGAATCGACTTCATCAGCTCGCGAATCGCCTCCGCGCCCATCATCGCGACGAACTCGTCGCCGAATTCCTCCATCGACTGGAAATACTCCTCGTCGGTGAGCAACTGCCCACGCTCGAGGCTAGTCATGCCCGGATCGACGACCACGAAGGATTCGAAATACAGGATCCGCTCAATCTCCCGCAACGTCATATCGAGAATCAGGCCAATACGGGACGGCAGCGACTTCAGGAACCAGATGTGGGCAACCGGGCTAGCCAACTCGATATGGCCCATGCGCTCGCGACGCACCTTGGCGAAGGTCACTTCAACACCACACTTCTCGCAGATGATGCCGCGATGCTTCATGCGCTTGTACTTGCCGCAGAGACATTCGAAATCCTTCACTGGACCGAAGATCTTGGCGCAAAACAGACCATCCCGCTCGGGCTTGAAGGTGCGGTAGTTGATGGTCTCCGGCTTTTTCACTTCGCCGAACGACCAGGAGCGGATCATATCCGGCGACGCCAGCGAAATGCGGATGCCTTCAAAATCGCCATTGTGGTGATCTTGTGATTTCAGCAAATTCAATAAGTCTTTCAACGTCTTTCCTCCATTGGATACGTGGTCGCGGGGGCAGTCACCCCCGGCTCTCCCAGCGGGCTCGCGCGGGCTTTACCGCACTGCCTGACACCCTGCCGTCATTCGTATTCCAGCTCCATATTGATACCCAGAGAGCGAATCTCCTTCACCAGCACATTGAACGACTCGGGCATGCCCGGATCCATCTGATGGTCGCCATCGACGATGTTCTTGTACATTTTGGTGCGCCCGTTGACGTCATCCGACTTGACGGTGAGCATCTCCTGAAGTGTATAGGCGGCGCCATAGGCTTCCAGCGCCCAGACTTCCATTTCGCCGAAGCGCTGACCACCAAACTGGGCCTTACCGCCAAGCGGTTGTTGCGTCACCAAGCTGTATGAACCGGTCGAACGGGCGTGCATCTTGTCATCGACCAGGTGATTCAGTTTGAGCATATACATGTAGCCCACCGTCACTGGGCGACTAAAGGCATCGCCGGTGCGGCCGTCGAACAGATTCATCTGCCCGCTCTCGGAAAATCCCGCCAGTACCAGCAGCTTTTTGATCTCGTCTTCTGCGGCACCGTCAAACACCGGGGTCGCCATGGGGACACCACCGCGCAGATTCTTCGCCAACTCGCCGATTTCGCGGTCGCTAAGGGAGTTCAGATCGACCTTGTTGGCACTCGCGCCGGTGTCATATATCTGCTGGAGGAACTTGCGCACCTCAGCCACCTGCCGCTGCGCCTTGATCATCTGGTCAATTTTGTTGCCGAGCCCTCTTGCCGCGAGCCCCAGGTGGGTCTCGAGAATCTGCCCGACATTCATCCGCGAGGGCACACCCAGAGGATTGAGGACGATATCAATCGGTTCGCCGTGTTCGTCATAAGGCATATCTTCGACCGGCATGATCACCGAGATCACACCCTTGTTACCGTGGCGGCCAGCCATCTTGTCGCCCGGTTGAATGCGGCGCTTGACGGCGAGATAGACCTTGACGATTTTCAAAACACCGGGGGCGAGGTCGTCGCCACTCTGCAGTTTTCTCTTTTTGTCTTCGAATCGCTCGTCAAGCAACTTGCGTCGCTCAACCAGCTGCTCTTCTGCCTTGGTCAAGAGGTCATTGAGGGCTTCGTCTTCCATCCGCACCTTGAACCATTGCTCGCGGTCGTAGTCGGCGACAGCTTCCGCGCTGAGCGGTGCTCCCTTCTTGAGGCCAACCGCCTTGACCACCGCGCGCCCCAACAGGGCCGCCCGCAGACGCTCGACAGTGGCGTTCTCCATGATCCGGAACTCATCCTGGATATCTTTGCGGAACTGATCCAGCGCCGCCTTTTCGATATTCAGGGAGCGCACGTCTTTAGGCAGGCCGTCGCGGGTGAACACCTGGACATCGATTACCGTGCCTTTGGTACCGCCGGGCACGCGCAACGAGGTGTCTTTGACATCGCTCGCCTTCTCACCAAAAATCGCCCGCAGCAGCTTTTCTTCCGGGGTCAACTGGGTTTCGCCCTTGGGCGTGACCTTGCCTACCAAAATATCGCCCGCACCGACCTCAGCGCCAATATAGACAATGCCGGACTCATCCAGACGCGCAAGGGCCGCTTCACCAACATTGGGAATATCGGCAGTGATCTCTTCAGTCCCCAGCTTGGTATCGCGCGCGACGCAAGTGAGCTCCTGGATGTGGATGGTGGTAAAGCGATCCTCTTCGACCACGCGCTCCGAGATGAGAATGGAATCCTCGAAGTTGTAGCCATTCCAGGGCATGAACGCGATACGCATGTTCTGGCCGAGCGCCAACTCGCCAAGATCCACGGACGGCCCATCGGCAAGGATGTCACCACGAGCGATCACATCACCCTGGTTGACGATAGAGCTCTGATTAATACAGGTATTCTGATTTGAACGGGTGTATTTGATCAGTTTGTAGATGTCGACGCCGGCATCACCGGCCTCTACTTCGCCGTCGTTTACCCGCACCACAATGCGCGCGGCATCAGCGCTTTCAACCGCACCACCGCGTCTTGCCACCACGCAGACGCCCGAATCACCCGCCACCACCCGTTCCATACCCGTGCCCACCAAGGGCTTATCGGTCTTCAGCGTCGGCACCGCCTGGCGCTGCATGTTGGCGCCCATCAGCGCGCGGTTGGCATCATCGTGCTCAAGGAACGGCACCAGGGACGCCGCCACCGAGACCACTTGGCGAGGCGATACGTCCATGTACTGGACATCGGCGGGCTGCTTGACGGTAAATTCGCCCTGGTGGCGCACAGTGACCAGGTCTTCGGTCAACTCGCCCTTGGCGTTGAGCTTGGCCGAGGCCTGGGCAATGACATAGTCACCCTCGTTGATCGCCGACAGGTATTCAATCTCGCTGGTCGCTTTGCTGTCGATGACGCGGCGGTAGGGCGTTTCGAGAAAGCCGTACTCATTGGTGCGCGCATAGTTCGCCAGCGAATTGATCAAACCGATATTCGGCCCTTCCGGCGTTTCAATGGGGCAAACGCGGCCGTAATGGGTCGGATGCACGTCGCGCACTTCGAAACCCGCGCGCTCGCGAGTAAGACCGCCCGGCCCCAGCGCGGAGACCCGACGCTTGTGCGTGACTTCCGACAACGGGTTGTTCTGATCCATGAACTGAGACAGCTGGCTGGAGCCGAAAAACTCCTTCATCGCCGCGGCTACTGGCTTCGCATTCACCATATCCTGCGGCATCAGGCCTTCGGATTCGGCGACTGACAGGCGCTCCTTGACAGCGCGTTCAACCCGCACCAAGCCAATACGGAACTGGTTTTCCGCCATCTCTCCCACTGACCGCACCCGGCGATTGCCCAAGTGATCGATATCATCGACGATACCGCGACCGTTACGGATATCGATCAGCGCTTTCATCGCATCGACAATATCCTCTCTGGCCAGAGTACCAGACCCGATGATTTGGTCGCGGCCCAGGCGGCGATTGAATTTCATCCGTCCAACCGTCGATAAGTCATAGCGATCCGCACTAAAGAACAGGTTGTTGAACAGATTTTCCGCCGAATCCTTGGTCGGTGGCTCCCCCGGACGCATCATCCGGTAAATTTCGACCAGCGCATCCATCTGAGTGCGGCTGGCATCCACCCGCAGCGTCTCGGAAACGAAGGGGCCACAGTCGAGATCGTTGGTGTAAATGATGTCAACCGTCTTCAACCCTGCCGTATCAATGTTGCCGAGCGCTTCGGCGGTAATCAGCGTGTTGCACTCGAGAAGCAACTCGCCGGTCTCAGGATTGACGATATCCTTTGCCAGGGTGCGGCCAAGCAAGTACTCCTGCGGCACCTCCAATGTGGTGATGTTGTCCTCTTCAATCTGCTTAATGTGGCGCGCAGTAATGCGTCGCCCCGCCTCGACAATCAGGCGACCGGCCTTACCTTTGATATCAAAAGACGCTATCTCACCGCGCAGGCGCGAGGGCTGGAGTTCCAGCGTGTAGGTGCCAGTGCCATTGATGCGAAACCGGCTGGTTTCGAAGAACATCGCCAGCATTTCTTCCGAGCTGTAGCCCATGGCGCGCAGCAAAATGGTTGCCGGCAACTTGCGGCGACGGTCAATGCGCACATAGAGCAGATCTTTGGGATCAAACTCGAAATCGAGCCAGGAGCCACGGTAGGGAATGATGCGGGCGGAATAGAGCAGCTTGCCGGACGAATGCGTCTTGCCCTTGTCGTGATCGAAGAATACCCCCGGGGAGCGGTGTAGCTGGGAAACGATAACCCGCTCGGTGCCGTTGATGATGAAGGTGCCATGATCCGTCATCAACGGGATCTCTCCCATGTAGACATCCTGCTCCTTGATGTCCTTGATGGTTTTGTGGACGGTATCCTTATCCACCAACACCAGACGCACCTTCACGCGCAGCGGAACCGCGTAGGTGGCACCGCGCAGCTTGCATTCCTCGACATCAAACGCGGGCTTGCCGAGTTGATAGTCGACGTATTCCAGACGGGCATTACCGGAGTAGCTTTCGATCGGAAACACGGAATTAAACGCCGCGTGCAGACCCGTACTGGCCCGCTCGGCGGGGGTAATACCGGTCTGGGTAAATTTTCGGTAAGAGTCAAGCTGGATGGCGAGAAGATACGGCTGATCCATCACTTGCGGCAATTTGCCGAAACCCTTGCGAATCCGTTTTTTCTCCGTGTATGAATAGGTCATCAGTATTCTCCAGCAGATTTACCCAGTCCGGCATGATCAGCGCCCGGCATTGTCACACACTGCGCCCAACTGTCGCCCTTGAGCAGTCCAGTTCCGCGCTAAACTCTCGCCAAGCACAAAAAGACTGGCGGGCTCGCCCGCCAGTCTTGCGTACAAAAATCAGACGATTCGCACCAAACACCAAACCAACCTACTTCAGCTCGACAGTGGCGCCCGCCTCTTCCAACTGCTTCTTGGCATCTTCGGCTTCCGCCTTGGACAGACCTTCCTTCACCGTCGCCGGCGCGCCATCGACCAAATCCTTCGCTTCTTTCAAGCCAAGGCTGGTGATCGCACGAACCGCCTTGATCACATTGACCTTCTTATCACCGGTGGCGGAAAGAATGACATCAAACTCGGTTTGCTCTTCCACCACGGCCGCGGCCGCAGCCGGGGCGGCAGCCACAGAAACCGCTGCTGCCTGTGCGGAAACACCAAATTTGTCTTCCATCGCCTTAACAAGCTCAACGACATCCATCACCGTCATTTCAGCGATCGCTGTCAAGATTTCTTCTTTGGATAACGCCATGACTCAATCTCCCGTTTAAATGGTTTAATCCAGACCCCCGCTTACGCGGCATCTGCCTGTTTTTTGTCGCCGACGGCTGCCACGGCTCGCGTAAGCTTGGCGGGCACCTCGTTCAGCGTGCGCACCAGCTTGGAGACCGGAGCAATCATTACGGAAACCAGCTGACCCAGCGCCTGCTGCAGGGTTGGCAAACTGGCAACCGCGTCAATCTGCTCTTTGTCCAGCAGCTTGCCACTGATGGACAGCGCTTTGACCTCAAAGCGTTCGTTGGTTTTGGCAAACTCCTTGAACACGCGCGCCGCCGCTCCCGGATCCTCCATGGAGAATCCAAACAGGGACGGCCCTACCAGCTGACCCTCTACACACTCAAAGCTGGTACCTTTAAACGCGCGCTTCGCCAGGGTGTTTTTTACCACGCGCAGGTCAACATTGTTCTCCCTGGCCTGCTTGCGCAACGCCGTGAGAGCACTTACATTGACACCGCGCGCATCGGCAATCACCAACGACAGCGCCTTGCTGGCAGTCTGATTAACTGCTGCGACAACGGCTTTCTTTTCTTCAAGATTCAATGCCACTAGACTGTCTCCTGATTTTACGATCAAGGGCTTAGGACTTACCTAATCCCCTAGAATTCCGGCCAAAATCACTAGCCAGAATGTCCCGGTGATCACATCCAGCTTTAAAAACCGAACGGGGTCACACCGTTTGCGCAGGTAGCGCCAATAACAGGCTTTTCATTTCGACGAGAAACCTGCAATCTGCCATTAAACCTCGCTTGAGGTGCCTGCGGTCTTCAACGGTTCGGGTGGCGCACAAAAAGCACCACCCGAACCCCAAAGTCTGTTTAACGTATCAACCATGCAGTGACGATTGATCGATACTCAAGCCCGGCCCCATGGTAGTGGACAGCGTGACTTTCCTGACATAAACGCCTTTCGCGGAAGCCGGTTTGGCCTTGGCGAGGTCAGCGATCAACGCCTCCAGATTTTCTTTAAGGGCATTCGCGTCAAAAGTGATGCGCCCGATGCCGCCGTGAATAATGCCGTTCTTGTCAGCGCGAAAACGCACTTGACCGGCCTTGGCGTTCTTGACTGCGGTGACCACATCCGGCGTTACCGTACCCGTCTTCGGGTTGGGCATGAGACCGCGAGGGCCAAGCACCTGGCCCAGCTGACCCACTACTCGCATGGCGTCTGGGCTAGCGATAACAACATCGAAGTTGAGGTTACCGCCTTTGATCTCGGCCGCGAGATCGTCCATACCCACGAGATCGGCGCCGGCCGCGCGGGCGGCATCAGCCACCTCGCCCTGGGCGAATACCGCAACCCTCACGCTTTTGCCAGTGCCGTGGGGAAGGGTGGTGGCACCGCGCACCGCCTGATCGGATTTACGCGGATCAATACCGAGATTGATCGCCACGTCCACACCCTGGGCAAACTTGACGGGAGGCAGTGACTTCAGCAATGCCACGGCCTCCTCAATAGCATAGAGCTTGCCGGGCTGGATCTTTTCGCGAATGGCTTTTACTCGCTTCGATAACTTGGCCATCACAAACCCTCCACTTCGAGGCCGGAGCTGCGGGCTGTGCCAGCAATCGTGCGCACTGCCGCGGCCAGATCTGCCGCCGTCAAATCGGGCATTTTTTGCCGCGCGATGGCTTCAATCTGCTCCCGGTTTACCTTGCCAATTTTTTCAGTATTGGGGCGGCTGCTGCCCTTATCGACGCCCGCCGCCTTGCGCAGCAGCACCGATGCGGGTGGCGTTTTCATGATGAAGGTAAAGCTGCGATCGCTATACACCGTGATGACCACGGGAATCGGTAGACCTGGTTCTACACCCTGGGTCTGGGCGTTAAACGCCTTGCAAAACTCCATAATGTTGACGCCATGCTGGCCCAGCGCCGGGCCGACCGGCGGGCTGGGTTTGGCGTTCGCCGCTGCCACCTGAAGCTTGATATACGCCTGTACTTTTTTTGCCATTTGACTGTCTCCTAATGGGTATTAGCGCCTCGGGACTGATGTGCCCGTCATTGGCTCCCCGCCTTGCCGACCAAGACAAAGCAACCTATATCAGGCTTTTTCAACCTGCGTTAATTCGAGCTCCACCGGCGTTGAGCGGCCAAAGATCATGACCGCAACCCGCATCTTGTTCTTGTCGTAATTCACTTCTTCGACGGTGGCGTTGAAATCGTTAAATGGGCCACTGACCACGCGAACGAGCTCGCCAGGTTCAAATAGGGTTTTTGGTCTCGGCTTATCCTCGGAGTCGTGTACCCGCTGCAGGATGGCTTCGGCTTCAAGCTCGGTGATGGGCGCGGGATTGTCGGCTTTGCCGCCGATAAAGCCCATCACTCTGGGGGTCTCTTTTACCAGGTGCCAAGATTCATCGGTCAACTCCATCTGCACGAGAACATAGCCAGGGAAAAACTTGCGCTCACTCTTGCGCTTCTGCCCGCCACGCATCTCGATGACATCTTCGGTCGGAACCAGAATCTCCCCAAACAACTCCTGCATGGCAAACCGCTCAACCCGCTCCTTGATCGTAAGCGCCACTTTCTTCTCGAACCCCGAGTAGGCGTGTACCACATACCAACGCTTAGCCATTACCGCCCCCTAGCCAATTATCAGGGCTGTGAGCCAGCCAAAGAACAAGTCCAGCCCCCACAGCAGTAACGCCATCACCAAGATAAAACCCACCACCACCAACGTAGTTTGATTCCGCTCCTGACGCGTCGGCCAAACCACTCGCGCCGCTTCCGTCTTCGCGCCCTTTGCCAACTCCCAAAATGCCTCTCCTTTTGCGGTGCGCAGCGCGATTAGCGCAGCTACCGCAGCCACCACCAAGAGGCCCAGCACTCGATACAGTAGCGACTCTGCTTTGAAATGGTAATTAGCATAGACCGCGCCCCCAACCAGCAGGGTTACAGCGAGCCATTTCAGCCATTCGAGCTGGCGCGATCTGTTATCAGCTACTGCGCTCACCGGCAGCCCCATGATCCAAGATCAATAAATTGGCAGGCCAGGAGGGACTCGAACCCCCAACCCCCGGTTTTGGAGACCGGTGCTCTACCAATTGAACTACTGGCCTGTCGCAACAAAAACTCCTTGCTCTATCCCTTGTCTCGCCATCAGGCGTGATCCACGATCACGTTCGCCTGCGGGAGGCCCCGCTCTCATTCGATGATTTTTGCCACCACACCCGCACCCACCGTCCGACCGCCTTCCCGAATCGCGAACCGCAAACCCTCTTCCATCGCAATCGGCGCGATCAGCGTCACCGTGATCTGGATATTGTCTCCCGGC
>JBPPNE010000195.1:0-7674 GCA_051306415.1 Porticoccaceae bacterium | reverse complement strand
GCCATTGCAGGTTTCGTCGTCGTCGAACACCGGCTGTTTGCGGCGCCCCATGCGCAGATCGCCATAGCGGGCGTTGCGCACCCGGCGAACACCGTCCAGAAGGATTGCGACCACCAACAATATGCCCAGCGCAATCAGGATTTCCCTAGTGCCTAGCCCCATACCATCCTCGAACGGTTATCCCTCTAAAGTCGATACTGCTGTTTAACTGTATAACACGACTCGCAATTTGTTAATCTCTTTCGGCCCATACCGCGTTTTGCCCAACAACAGAGCTACCCGCACAGCATCTATCAGCACTATCGGCCTATGACTGCGCTAACTGTACCGCTCTATCGACGTCGACGGAAACCAGCCGGGAGACGCCAGGTTCACTCATGGTGACCCCCATCAACTGATGAGCCATTTCCATCGCAATCTTGTTGTGGGTGATGTAGATCAACTGGATTTTCGCCGACATTTCCTTGACCAGTCGCGCGAACCGCACCACGTTCGCATCGTCCAACGGCGCGTCTACCTCATCGAGCATGCAAAACGGCGCGGGATTGAGGTGAAACAGCGCAAACACCAGGGCGATCGCGGTCAGCGCTTTTTCGCCGCCGGACAGCAGATGGATGGTGGCATTTTTCTTGCCGGGCGGCTGCGCCATGATGGTAACACCGGTATTGAGTAAATCGCTGCCGGTAAGTTCCAGGTAGGCGTGGCCGCCACCAAACAGTTTCGGAAACAGCTCCTGCAGCGTCTTGTTGACCTGGTCGAAGGTTTCCTTGAAGCGCGTGCGCGTCTCGCGATCAATCTTGCGAATCGCCTCCTCCAGCGTCGCGAGGGCATCCGCCAGCTCGCTGTGCTGGGCATCGAGGTAATTTTTGCGTTCGGATTCGGTCTGGTATTCGTCGACGGCCGCCAGATTGATCGGCCCGAGACGCTGGATCCGGCTGTCGATTTGCCCGAGCTGTTGCTCCCACTGGTCCGGATCAGCCCCTTCGGGTAGCAGCGCGAGCAAGGCGGGCAGCTCGAAATCCTGCTCAGCGACCTGCTCCGCCAGGGTACTGCAGCGGGTGACCAATTCCTGAGCCGCCAGACGCTGTTGTTCAAGAGTGGTGCGTTGATCCTGGAGCTGCTGCTCCAATCCTGAGCGCTGCCGCTCCAACGCGCGGACGTCCTGCTCGGTGGCATCGACCGCGGCGCGGGCGTCGGTCAGCGCGGTCTCGACCTGCAACCGCGATCCCAGCTTCTCCTGAAGGCTACGTTCCAGCTCCACGGTGGGGTCGCGCTGCTCACCAACACTGGCTTCGAGGGCTGCCCGTCGCTCGCTCAAGCGAGCGACCTGAACCTCGAGCCGCTCGATACCGGCGCGAATGGAGGTCAACTGAGCGCTCACCGATTGCTGCCGCAACGCGAGTTCGTGCGCGCGGTCGCGGTGCTGACGTGCCAGCGTGCGGATATCGTCAAGGCGAGCCCGACAGCTGTCCCGCTCCCGCTGCAACTGTTTCCGACGCTGGTCGTCCAGCGCCATGGCATCCAGCGCCTGCGCCAGGAGCTGACGGGCAGCCGCAAGATGTACCTGCTCCTGCTTCTGTTGAGCGCTGGCTTCCGCGAGATCCTGTTTCAAGGTTTGACGGCGCACCGCGAGTTGTTCCGCCCTCGCCTTCTCCGCACTAAAGCGCGAGCGCAGATCGGCATACTGGCGCTGCTGGACGGCGATATCCCTGGCGATAGCCTCGCGAACCTGTTCGAGGCGGGCCAGCTCGATTTCCGCGGCCGACTGTGCCGCGAGCTGGGTATCGACTTCCCGCTGAACGGTCCCCAGTTGAGTAGCGACCTCGCTTAGTTCGCGCTTGCGCTCAAGAATCCCCGTGCCGGCATCGGTGCCACGGGCAACCCGCACCCAGTTGCTCCCCAGCCAGAGACCGTCGCGCGTCACCACCGATTCTCCCTCGCCCAGGCGAGTCCGCACTCCGAGTGCCGCCGCCAGGCTATCGGCGGCGTAGACGCCGTGGAGCAGACGGCGCGCGGGGCCCTCGCCCACCTGCGCCGCCAGATCACTACCGGTATGGTGACTGGCTGCCCGGTCAAGACCTGGTTCAACCAGCGCGAGATTGCCCGACTTGAGACCGCGCAGGCGGTCCAGAAACGGTTCCAGATTATCGACCCAGACCGCCTGCAAGTAATCGCCAAGCACGGTTTCAACAGCGGTTTCCCAGCCACTGGCAACCTGAATGGCATCGGCAATGCGGGCCGTCGCGGCGAGGCCCTGCTCCGCCAACCAGCGAACCTGTCCCTTGTCGCCGGTCAGCGCCGCCTGCTGGAGCGCCTCCAGCGAGGACTGGCGGCCGCGTAAGCGGTGCATTTTCTCTCTCGCGGCGGCGAGATGACGGGCAATCTCGATACTGGCCTTGCGATGGCTGTCGATGCTGGCGACAGCCTCCTGCAATTGCGCCTGCTTGGCTGTCCCCAAGGCTTCGGTCGCCGCCAACTGTTGCGCCAGATCGGCGCTGCCATCGACGGCCGGCGTGGCTTCGAGCGCCGCATAGCTCTGGTTCTGGTTATTGATGCGCTCACCAAGACGACGCAATCCCTGCTCCAGCTGCTGAATCCGCGACTGCTGTACTTCCGCCTGCCGAGGCGGCGCAGCGGCGGCCTCGCTGAATTCATCCCACTGCTTTTGCCAGGCCTGCATGGCCGTTTCCGCGGCGGCCAACTCCGCCGCGGTCGCCGCTTCAAGTTCGCGGGCACGGTGGAGATCGGGCTCAAGCTCTCGAATCTCCGCTTCCCACCCCGCCCGCTTTTGGCGATCCGCCTGCAAATGCTCGGTGGACTCAGTCCAGTTGCGAGCGGTTTGCGCCAGGTCGCGCTCCAGTGCCTGGATGCGTTCGCGGCTGTGCTGAATCGACTGTTCGAGGCGCGCAACCTCGGCGCCAATAGCGTAGTAATTGCTTTGAATCTGGTTGAAGGCGTCGGTTTGGGCGGTGTGTTCGAGGCGGCGCTTTTCTATCCGGGTGTCGCAACCCGCGCGCTCGGCGAGGAGCGCCTCGACTTTCAACTCCTCCTCCGCGATCGCCTTGCGGGTGGCCGCCCCGGCGCTATCGTAGTCGCGCCAGCGCAGCGCGAGCAGCTGGGCCTTGAGCTGGCGCTCCTCGCGCTTGTACTGGGTGTATTTCTCCGCCGCCTGGGCCTGGCGCTCCAGGCGCTGTAGCTGGCGGGCAAGTTCGTCGCGGATATCGGTCAGGCGCTCCAGGTTCTCCCGGGTGCGGGCAATCCGGCTCTCGGTTTCCTTGCGGCGCTCGCGGTACTTGGAGATACCCGCGGCCTCCTCGATAAACACCCGCAATTCCTCGGGCCGGGACTCGATCACGTTGGAGATCATGCCCTGCTCAATGATCGCGTAGCTGCGCGGCCCAAGCCCAGTGCCGAGGAAGACGTCGGTGATATCCCGCCGCCGGCATTTGTTGCCATTCAGATAGTAATTGGACTGACCATCACGGGTAACCTTGCGGCGGATCGAGATTTCGCTATAGGCGCCATACTCGCCGCCGAGACCGCCGTCGGCGTTGTCGAACACCAGTTCAATGGAGGCCTGGCCGACCGGCTTGCGCCCGCTGGAGCCGTTAAAAATCACATCCGCCATGGATTCGCCACGCAGCTGCTTGGCGGAGCTTTCGCCCATCACCCAGCGCACCGCATCGATGATGTTCGACTTGCCGCAGCCATTGGGGCCAACGACCGCGCACAGATAACTCGGGAAGTTCACCGTCGTCGGATCGACGAAAGACTTAAAACCGGCGAGCTTGATACATTTCAAGTGCATCGGGGACTCGTGACTGGGCTTCAACCACCCCGGCGGACCCAGGGCGTCAGGGGGAGGATTCTACACACTGCGGCGACCCGATCCTACCCACGCGGACTACTTGCCCACCGGTTTCGGCGACGACTGACGGCAGGCTGTCTTCCAGGTCGGGGAAGCAGCGATAATGCCCACAGTTAGTTCCTGGTCTCAGAATGCAATGTTAATGTTGAGGATGCTCTGAACAACCTGTGTCCATTCGTGGTTCGACCAGCTCACCACGAACGGAATCAGCAAGTTACCGCTCGTTCTGAGCTCGTCGAAGGACTTTTCAGCGCATCCTTAAGCTTTACAAGTTGAAAACCGATGCTGCACATAGTGCTATTTGAACCGGAAATACCGCCCAACACGGGCAATATCATCCGCCTGTGCGCCAACACCGACTGTCGCCTGCACCTGATTGAGCCCCTCGGCTTCGCAATGGACGACAAGCGCCTGCGCCGCGCCGGGCTCGACTACCGCGAATGGCAGCGCGTGGACATCCACCCGAGCTGGGCGGCCTTTGTTGCACAGCAGCAGCCGCAACGGGTGTTCGCCATCACCACCAAAGGGGAGACCGGCTACGCCGACACCGCTTTTGCCGCCGGTGACACCCTGGTCTTTGGCCCCGAGACCCGGGGTCTTGGCGCAGACTTTCTGGCCGCGATCACACCGGCCCATCGCCTGCGGATTCCGATGCAGGCGGGCAGCCGCAGCCTCAAGCTCAGCAACGCCGTCGCCGTGGTGCTCTACGAAGCCTGGCGGCAACTCGGGTTTGCCGGCGCCAGCCCAGCCGCCGCCAAGCCGTCATAGACCTCGCCCGCGAATGATCGAACTCCCCATGCCGCACACACCGATCGCCCTGTTCTACGGTTCGTCCACCTGCTACACCGAAATCGCCGCCGAGAAAATCCAGGCGGCGCTCGGCGCTGACCGCGTGACCCTGTTCAATATCGCCGCGGAACCCATCACCACGGCGACGGACTATGCGTGCGTCATCCTCGGCATCCCCACCTGGGACTACGGCGAGCTCCAGGCGGACTGGGAGGGAATCTGGCCTGAGCTCGATAGCGTCGATTGGCGGGGAAAGAAGATCGCGCTCTTTGGTCTTGGCGACCAGATTGGCTACCCCGACTGGTTCCAGGACGCCCTCGGCTATCTGTGGGCCCGGCTCGTCAATCTCGGGGCGGTTGCTGTCGGCCTATGGCCCGTGGCCGGCTACCAGTTCAGTGAATCCAGGGCCCTCACCGCCGACGGCAACCACTTTGTCGGTCTTGCCCTCGACGATGAAAACGAAGCCGCATTGACCGACGAGCGCATTGCCCAGTGGTGCGGGCAAATCGACAGGGAGTTCGGGCCGTCACTCGATCAGTAACACGTCCCGCGCGGGGATAAGCGCGAATTTCAAGGAACGGCGGGTGGGGTGCGCGTGAACCCTAGAACTGCTCCTCAACCAACCCCATGGTGGCTCGATGGCCGCTCTTCACCACGCGCAGGTAAGCCTCTGTGCGCGCCAGTACCTGCTCGCCAAAGAACCGCGCCGTTGTCACCTTGGCGCTCAAAAACCGGGAGTTGCCCTCATTGCGCGCCAGTTTCGCGGTGGCGAGCGCCGCACTTTTGGCGAGCAGGCAACCGCCCACCGTGGTACCCATCAGCATCAACAGGTTGAAGGCCACCGCGCCGGCAAAATCGGGATGCTGCTGAACCCCAGCAAAGAGCGCGTGAACACCCTCCGCGCAGGCCGCGAGCGCCTGCGCGACCGCGTCGGCGATAGCGTCGAGATGCTGCTCGCGACAGAGGGCAACGGTTCCCTGCAGATCGGCGAGAAGTTCGCGCGCGGCCTCGCCCTGGTCGCGCAGGAGTTTGCGACCGACCAGATCCATCGCCTGAATGCCGTTGGTGCCTTCGTAAATGGCCATGACACGAGCGTCGCGCAGGTGCTGAGCCGCACCGGTTTCCTCGATAAAGCCCATGCCGCCATGAATCTGAACACCCAGCGAGGTGACTTCGTTGGCAGTTTCGGTACACCAGCCCTTGACCAGCGGCGTCAGCAGATCGACCCGACGCTGGTGGTAGGCGCGCGCATCGGCATCGGCACTGCGGCTGGCAAAATCCCAGTGTGCCAACGCCGAATAAGTCAGCGCGCGGCCGGCCTCAATCTGCGCCTTCATCAGCATCAACATGCGGCGAACGTCGGGATGCTGAATGATGGCGACCCGATCCGGATGGCCGCTGACATTGCCCTGCAACCGGCTCTTGGCATAGGCCGCGGCTTGCTGATAGGCGCGCTCGCTGATGGCTACGCCCTGCAGGCCGACGCCGAGGCGAGCGTGGTTCATCATCGCGAACATGTAGACGAGGCCCTGATTTTCCTCGCCGATCAAATAGCCGACGGCGCCGCTGTCATCGCCGAAATTGAGCACGCAGGTGGGGCTGGCGTGGATGCCCAGCTTGTGTTCGACACTGACCGCATAGACATCGTTGCGGGCGCCGAGCCCGCCGTGGCCGTCATCGAGAAACTTGGGCACCACGAACAGCGAGATGCCCTTGATGCCCTCCGGAGCACCCTGCCGTCGCGCCAACACCAGGTGGACGATGTTGGCCGCCTGGCTGTGGTCGCCCCAGCTGATGAAGATCTTCTGGCCGTAGATCAGGTCATGGTCGCCCTTGGGCACCGCGCGCGTGCGCACCGCGGCGAGATCGCTGCCAGCCTGGGCCTCGGTCAAATTCATCGTGCCCGACCATTCGCCACTGATCAGCTTGGGCAGGTAGCGGTTTTTCTGCGCCTCGCTGCCGTGGCGGGAGAGTGCGGTGATGACGCCCGTGGTCAGTAGCGGCAGCAGCGAAAAGGCCATATTCGCGCTCTGGTACATCTCGTCCACCGCGATGCCGAGCAACTGTGGCAGGCCCTGGCCACCGTAGCGGGGATCTCCGGTCAAGCTGCTCCAGCCGGCCTGGCGGAAAGCTTCGTACAGACCGTCGAGTATTGGCGCGGTTATCACCTGGCGATTTTCGACGCGACAACCTTCGCGGTCGGCAGTCTGGTTGGTGGGAGCGATAACCTCCGAGCAGAAACGATCCGCTTCCGCCAGAATTGCGCCGACCAGATCGGCGGTGGCCTCCTCATATCCCGGCAACAGGGCGATCCGCTGGATCTCCAGCAGATCGTTAATCACAAAATTGATCTCCTCCAAGGGAGCCCGGTAATCCGTCATCGCCATTTACCTCGTCACGACTGCTACTGCTGCGCAACCAGCACTGGGATCTGAATTTTACGAGTTCAGAACTCTGTTCCTGAACTCTTTTGTGACTCCGGGGTTTCTCCGCCATCCACGGCGGTCGACGGTCATCGCCACTGAGAAGGCGTTAAGAACATACTTCAGTTCTTAATCAGACGCGGGGCAGCTCGGCTCACATCGAACGGCAACCTATCGATCCGGCCACAAACAGTGCGAGGCCGCTCGGGCTGAGCTCGCGAAACCCTTGCCAGCACGGCCTTTGAACAACTCCAAGGCCGACGTATTGGCTGGCGGATCAACAATGCCGCTGACCCCCATGGTTGCTTATTTCTTGCCCCAGCCCTCGGCAAGCGGCACCCAGTGGAACAGATTGAATTTGCGCTTGGCGAATTTCCAGGCGCCGCCGATGCGGCGGTACTGGTCGTCGTAATAGCCGCAGGCGGTATAGGCCTTGCCGTCCTGAACCAGGCGGATCTCGACCGCGCAATTGCCGGTGGCTGTATCGCCATCGACCTGGATAACGTGATTCTGAATAAAGGGCACGGGTGCGACTTCGTCCACTTTGTCGACGTACAGCTTCTTGAGTTCGTCGCGGCCGCGGCAGGACAGCCC
>JBPPNE010000194.1:0-5729 GCA_051306415.1 Porticoccaceae bacterium | reverse complement strand
CACCAGAATGCTGGAGGCGCTTTCAGATCGGCATCATGTGCCGTGTGTAAGTAGTAAGAGGGAAATACGTAGTCACAACTTAGCGAGGAGTGGTTTCATGAAAATGTTTAACGTTCTATGTGGCCTGCTATTAAGCTCGGTTGTTTCTTTGCCTATTTATGTTCAGGCGGCAACGGAAACCAAAGAGAGCTCGATTGAGCGGCTGGTGTCAGAACTAGCCGAGAAACCTGAACATCACGCGGCACTTGCTCAGTATTACAAAGAAAAATCTGACGAAGCCAAGAAGGAACTCGATCAGCATCAAGCAATGAAAAAAGCCTATTTTGGCAGCTCCAAAACGCCCGTCACAGTGAACGCCATGCAGTCCCACTGTGAACAATTAATAAAATCGGATGAACTGGCCATCAAAGCGTATAACGCCATGGCGGCAGAACATGAGAAAGCCGCCAAGTAGTAAAGATCGACAAGCAACCAAACGCCGCGTTACTGTGGCGCAGACTGCTGACGAACCCCGCCTTTTGCGCGGGGTTCTTTTTTAAGGTTCTTTTGAACAAAGAGTGGGTCAGCCGACATGCTGATCGAGTTTTCCGAAGTCCAGCTTTCCTGCGGTGAGAAAGACGACTGCACGGATGGTGGAGAAGCTCGCATAGTCACTGGCCCTGCGTTTGGTGGTTTTGTCAGGTGTGGCTCCAGATGACGATCCCTTCGAGGTGGGTGTCGCCATCTTGGCCGCCGTTTTCATCGGCTCGATCTTGGCGTATCTGAAGTTGACGATTCATTGCTGGAGCATCGCGCGTCCGGGCGGTTTCATCGGCGGCTAGACGCCTGACTTCGGCGAAATCGCTCTGATCGAAGGTTAGATCGATATAGCGCTTGTAGATGGCCGCCCCGAAACCCCCATTACCCGCTCGAAATTCAAAAGAGGCCAAAAAATGAAGATCCTGTTGGTTACGGCTTGCTTCTTTCTCAGTATTCCCGCGGCCTATGCGGTGGAAGGGGAACTGGATCTGGACACGTTCTTATCCCAGGTTTCGGCATCTAACCCGGCGCTTCAAGCCGCTCAAAATCGCCGCTCGGCACTGGAAAATCGCATCAAGCCGGCGGCGTCATTGGATGATCCGTTCATTGCCGCGGGAATTGATGAGGTGCCATTCGGCGAATACAGAGCGCAGATATTTCGCTACCAGATTAGTCAGGCCATCCCATTCCCGGGAAAACTGGATGCACGGGAATCGATTGCAAAACACAAGGCGGAGTTTGCCGGACAGGGTACGGAAACCCTTCGCCGCGAGTTAACCGTGATTGCCACACAGTTTTTTTATAAGGCGCACTACATTGACGAGGCCATTGCATTAAACCGAGAGCTGCGTCGCTTGGTTGATACCTCGGTACAGAGCGCCAAAGCCAAATATCAGGCCGGGGATCCGAACCATCACGATTGGCTGCTAGGAAAAATCGAAATCGCCAACCTGGATGTCGAACACCACAGGCTCATCAGAGAGCGCAATTCGATCCATGTGCTGATGAATGAGTTGCGAAGCCGCGCACCCGATGAAGTCATCGAACCAATGGTTGTGAGCTTTACGAAAAATACGCCCGTTGATAACGGCGTTGATGTGAAAAACCAGCCCGAATTGAAGGCCCTCGACCATCAATTTGAACAAGCGCAAAACGAATCCAGACTCGCCAAGCTTGCCTATTATCCTGATTTTGTGGTGCAGGCGATGGCGATGGAGCCTAACGGGGGGATGGGCGATGAAAAGTCGAATTGGGGAATTATGGTAGGGGTCAATGTGCCCCTGTATTTTGCGCGCAAACAGTCAAAGCTTGCCGCTGCAGCCGAAGATGAACAGCGGGCCGTGGAAATGGACCGGCGCTACTTGCTCAATAAATTAAATACCGAGATTGTTAATGCCAGACAACAACTGGCTTCCGCCAAGGATGTAGTGCATCTCTATGAAAGCGAGGTGATACCGGCAACTGAGCTCGCGGTGTCCGCCGCGCAATCGGCTTATGCTGGACAGCGCATGGAACTCAAAAGATATCTGGATATTCTAAAGGTGTATAAAACACAGAAGCTCGAATTGGTGGCTGCCCTGACCGATATCGAATTGGCAAGAACACGAATACGCGAGCTGTTGTCGCCGCCGCTGATGAAGATTGCACCGAATCGTCCCAGTCTGTTTGGTGGTGGCGATATGGGTGGAGCGATGGAGAGCTCTGACCCGGTTACCATGGGCGGTGGCATGGCGGTCGGCAAAAATGTGAAAAAGAATACGAGTGCGCCGGCATCGGGTGTTGCTTCTGGCATGGGTGGGATGTGATGAAATCGGCAGCGAATTGTATTGTTGTGTTTGCCGCATTGATGAGCTTTGCGTCTGTGGGCGTGACGGAGGAGGCCGGTCACGATCACCCCTCTCAACGCCGTGAAGGTGCGCCGGAAGAAAGGGTTCCGGTAACCATATCCAGTCATGCCCAAGCGGCGGTCGGTTTGAAAACGCAAGCGGTTACCCGGGAAACGCTGTCGTATACGGTTCGAACGGTGGGCAGCATTACGACCGATCAAACGAAGGAAGCCCGCGTCAGTATGCGGATCAATGGTTGGATCGAAAAAATACACGCCGACTATGTTGGCAAATCGATAAAAAAAGGCGCGCCTCTTTTCGATCTCTACAGCCCCGAGCTGGTCAGTACGCAGAATGAATACTTGTCCGCCATAAAGCAAGGCGGTGCCCTGGCGGCGGAAGTTGCCGAAACCGCGATGCAGCGCATGCGCTTGTGGGGTGTTTCCAGCGCCGAAATAGCAACGCTCAGGGCCCGAAACAAGGCCCAGCGGGCGGTAACATTTTATAGCCCCGTCGATGGCGTTATTATCAGCAAAGCGGCCATTTTAGGCTCCTATGTAACCCCCGATACGGAGCTTTATTATTTGGCCGACCTCGCCAGAGTCTGGCTATTGTTAACGCTTTATGAAGCGGATGTTTCGCTGGTTCATGTCGGCGATAAAGTCGATGTCACGCTGCCGTACGACAAATCCAAGCGTTACACCGGGAGCATCAGCTATATCTATCCCGAGCTGGATCCACAGACCCGGACTATCAAAGCGCGTGTCGAAATTGACAATTCAGACGGATTTCTGCGGCCCGGTATGTTTGCCAACGTCGAAATAAAAAAAGAGCTGCCCGATAGGCTGGTGATTCCCGACGATGCGGTGATCGATACCGGGGTTCGCCAACTGGTGTTTGTAAAAACCGGTGACGTGACCTTTGAGCCGCGACAGGTAGAGGTCGGCCCGCGGATTAACGACCAAATGACCATCTTGTCAGGGTTAGAGATGGGTGAAGCCGTCGTGGTCAGCGCCAGCTTTTTGATCGACGCGGAAAGCCGCATGCAGGCGGCGCTGCGCAAGGGTAAGTCGGCGGCATCAGGTCACGGCGAGCATGGGAAGAAATGAGCTGACGTATGATTGAAAAAATCATTGCCTAGTGCTGGAACAATGCCAAGGCGACCTTGGTGGTCGCCTTGTTGCTCAGCTTGTGGGGCGGATATTGTCTGAACAACATCAAGATCGATGCGCTCCCCGATCTGTCTGAAACCCAGGTCATCCTATTTTCCGAATGGATGGGACGCAGCCCCGACTTGATCGAGGCGCAGATCACCTACCCGCTGGTCACCGCGCTATTGTCCGCGCCCAAGGTGCAGGTGGTCAGAGGGTTCTCGATGTTCGGGATGTCGTTTGTCTACGTCATTTTCGAAGATGGCACGGATATCTATTGGGCTCGGTCCCGTATCTTGGAGTATCTGTCCAAGCTCAGCGGCCAGTTGCCGGCCGGGGTGGCGCCAGCCATTGGGCCCGATGCTTCGGGCGTGGGCTGGGTGTTTCAATATGCCTTGGTCGACAAATCAGGCAAATATAATCTCGCGGAAATAAAAACCTTCCAGGATTGGTATTTGAAATACTGGCTGAGTGCGGTGCCGGGTGTTTCCGAGGTGGCCAGCATTGGCGGCTACGACAAGCAGTATCAGGTAGAAGTTGATCCCAACAGGCTGGCAGCGCTTAACCTGCCGCTCGAACGGATCATTGCCGCCATCCGCAAGAGCAACAAGGATGTCGGTGGGCGAACGCTGGAGATATCGGAACGGGAATACTACGTTCGCGGCCTGGGGTACGTGAAGAATCCCAAGGATATTGAAGACATCGCGATCGGTTTAGGGCCCGATAGCACGCCGCTGAAAATTGCCGATGTGGGCCGGGTCTCATTGGGACCGAATATTCGGCGCGGCATTGCTGATCTGAATGGCAATGGCGATACCGTCGGCGGCGTGGTTGTGATGCGCCAGGGCGAAGATGTTTCCCGCGTCATTGCAGCGGTCAAGAAAAAGCTGGCGGACGTAAAAGGCGCCTTTCCGCCTGGGCTTGAATTGGAGATTGTCTACGACCGCTCGGAGTTGATTGCGCAAGCCGTAACAACGCTGCGCGACAATCTGATCGAAGAGATCATTCTGGTCTGCCTTGTTATCGGTGTATTTCTGTTTCATGTGCGCAGTACGCTGGTTGTAATTATCACGCTGCCGCTGTCGATTCTGATCTCGCTGATACCGATGTACTACCTGGATATCAGCCTCAATATCATGTCCTTGGGCGGCATCATCCTGGCCGTCGGTGACATTGTTGATGGGGTGGTGGTGTTTATTGAAAACACGCACAAAAAGATCGCTGCCTCTGATGGTTCTCGCTCGCGATCAGAGCTGACGCTGGAGGCCTGCAAAGAGTTTGGCCCCGCCATATTCAGCGCCCTGCTGATTATCAGCATTTCGTTCCTGCCGATATTTGCGTTGCAGGCGCAGGAAGGCAAGCTGTTCCATCCGCTGGCTTACACCAAAACCTTTGCGATGATTGCTGCGGCTTTGGTGTCGATCACGATCACGCCGATTTTAATCGCCTTTTTTGTCAAGGGAAGAATTCGTCGGGAGACGGAAAATCCGGTCAATCGCTGGCTGCAAGCGGGTTACAAGCCCTTGTTGGTGTGGTCGCTGCGGCATGTTAAATCGGTCGGTGTCGGCACCCTTGCTTTAATTGCATTTTCGGGTTTTGCATTTTCTCGTCTCGGTTCGGAATTTATGCCGTCGTTATGGGAGGGCGACTTGCTGTATATGCCGATCACCGTACCGGGCATTTCGGTGACCTCGGCTGCGGATCTGCTGACGCGACAAAACCAGGCCATCAAATCGATACCCGAAGTCATCTCTTCGTTTGGCAAGGCGGGTCGTTATGAGACGCCAACCGATCCCGCGCCGATGTCGATGTTCGAATACACCATTCGCCTGAAGCCCGAGTCGGATTGGCGGCCGGGATTGACCCAGGAACAACTGCTCGAAGAGCTGGATGCGGCGGTCGTGGCGCCCGGTTTGAACCGGGCGTGGACCAAACCGGTACGCGGCCGCATTGACATGCTGTCGACCGGTATTCGGACACCGGTCGGCATAAAAATATTCGGCAAGGATCTCGCCGTCATCGAATCGATCGGGCAGCAGATCGAGGCGGCGCTGGGTGGCGTGAAAGGCACCCGAAGCGTATATGCCGAGCGCATCGTCGGTGGCTACTATGTCGATTTCGAGCCGGATAAACAGGCGCTGGCACGCTATGGATTGACGGTGGACGATGTCCAGATGGTGGTGGAAAGTGCCATCGGCGGCATGGATATTTCAGAGACGATCGAAGGCAGGGA
>JBPPNE010000193.1:0-2414 GCA_051306415.1 Porticoccaceae bacterium | reverse complement strand
CCGCCCACCGGGAGAGGAATCACATCTGCTTCGTCCGCTTGGCGAAATCAATGAAATAGTCGAGCGACGCCGGATTGCGCATCGCATCGCGATTGGCGGCCTTGGCGAGATCGAAGCCGAGGAGGATTTTCTTCACCGGTGTCTCCAGCTTCTTGCCGGTCATCGTGTAGGGCACCTCGTCGATCTGCAAGATCTCGTCGGGCACATGGCGGGCGGTGAAGTTTTCGCGCAGGGATTTTTTAATGCGCGCGGTAATGTCGTCATTTAGCGTGACGCCCGGCTGCAACTGCACAAACAGTGGCATGTAGTAGCGCCCGCCCGACAGCTCCAGACTGATCACCAGACTGTCGACGACTTCCGGCACCTTTTCCACGGCTCGATAAACCTCGCTGGTGCCGATGCGGATGCCACCCCGGTTCAGTGTCGCGTCGGAGCGGCCGTGGATGCGGATGGTGCCCGTTGACGACAGCGTCATCCAGTCGCCGTGCCGCCACCAGCCGGGGTACTCCTCGAAATAGCTTTCCAGGTAGCGCTGGTTGCCGGCATCGTTCCAGAAATAAATCGGCATCGACGGCATCGGCTGGGTGATGACCATCTCGCCGACCGCGTCGATCAGCGCGTTGCCGGCCTCATCGAGCGCGCGCACATCGACGCCGAGCAGGCGGCACTGGATCTCGCCGGCATACACCGGCAGCAGCGGCGCGCCGCCGACGAAGCCGGACGCGATATCGGTGCCGCCGCTCAGTGACACCAGCCAGAGGTCGCGCTTGATCGCGCGGTAGATCCATTCAAACGCCTCATCCGGTAGCGGCGAGCCGGTGGAGCCGATGGTTTGCAGTGGACTCAAATCAAATTGCTTGCCGGGTTCGAGCCCGGCTTTCATGCAGCTGATGAAGTAAGCCGCGCCGCCGCCAAAAAAATTCAGCTGGGTGCGCTCGGCCAGCGACCACAGGCGATTGATGTCGGGGTACGCCGGGTTGCCGTCGTAGATCACCAGCACCGCGCCGGTCAGCAGCGCGGCGACGCCGATATTCCACATCACCCAGCCGGTGGTGGAATACCAGAAAAAGCGCTCGCCCGGCTTCAGGTCGCAGTGCAGACCCGCATGCTTGTAGTGTTCGAGCAGCACGCCGCCGTGGCCGTGGGTAATGGCCTTCGGAATCCCGGTGGTGCCCGAGGAGTAGAGCGTCCAGATCGAGTGGTCGAAGGGCACCTGCTCGAAGTCGATGCGAGTGGCGGAGTTCGCCAGTGCCTGCTGCCAGCTATCCATGCCTTCGCCAGGTTCCGCAGCAGCGTTGACGTCGGCCAAAGAGGTGTCCGCCAGATAATCCAGCACCACCACCCGCTCCAGACTGGTGAGTTCGGTGCGCAAGCGGGCGATCTCGTCGCGACGGTCGACGCGCTTGCCGTTATAGCTGTAGCCGCTGACCGCGAACATGACCTTTGGCGAAATCTGCTGGAAGCGGTCGACGACGCTGTTGGTGCCGAAATCCGGCGAGCAGCTCGACCATACCGCGCCGATGGCGCTGGCGGCGAGAAACGCCATCAGCGCCTCGGGAATGTTGGGCATGTAGGCGGCGACGCGGTCGCCGCGACCGACACCGAGACCGCGCAGATAGTGGGCGAGCTTGGCGACATTCTGTTCCAGCTCGGCCCAGCTCACCGGGTACAGGTCGCGCACCTCGGATTCGGCGAGCAGTGCCGGGCGGTCGTCGCCGCGGGCGCGAAAAATGTGCTCGGCAAAATTCAGTGTCGCGCCCTCGAACCATTTCGCACCGGGCATCGCGTGGCTGCTGAGAACCTGCTGATAGGGCGTCGCCGACTGCACCCCGTAGTAATCCCAGATGCTCTGCCAGAAGTCCTCGATATGCTCGATGGACCATTGATAGAGCGCAGCGTAGTCGGCAAAGTCGCGGCCGGTGCGCGTCTTGAGCCAGGCCATGTAGGCGGTCAGGTTGGCGTCGTGCTGGCGTGCGGCGGAGGGCGCCCAGAGTTGTTGTCGCGGCTCTTGCATGGCGAAAGGCTCCTGTTGTCAGTGCAGCGATGGGCGCCGGCGCGCCGACCCCGCTGCTGAAAAACGCGCGCTACTGGCCTGGCGTGGATTTTTCCAGCGCCGCTTTATCGAGCGCGGCGGCATCCAGAAACGGCCGACCGAAATTGTGCGAACGCCCGTGCAGAATCGCGATCGGCTTGCCCTGCTGGTTGGTCACTATCACGTCCACCAGACTGGCGGAGGAGCCCCTATGCTGCACCGTACCGGTAGCGGTGAGAACATCGCCCTCCGCCGCGGGGCGCAGGTAGTCGATGGCGGCGGAGGCGCCGATGCCGGCCAGGTTGCAGGTAACACAGGCAAACGCGAACGCCGCATCGGCCAGGGTAAAGAGCATCCCGCCGTGGCACTTGCCAACGGAATT
>JBPPNE010000192.1:0-4082 GCA_051306415.1 Porticoccaceae bacterium | reverse complement strand
CCGGTGGTGACCCCGCAACCCACCAGAGCGGCTGCCTTGAAATCGATATCCCTGTCGATGGCGACGACGCAAATTGCGGGAATGATCGCGTATTCGGCCATGTTGCCCATGAACTGCATCACATTGATGTCGGCGCCATTGAGTCGGGCGCGAGTAGTGCCATCGAGCATCTTGCCGGTCGGCACGCTTTCCAGACACAGATAGGGCTCGCTGCGCAGACAGTGGAAGCAGTTGCCGCACTGGGGCACGAATGACAGCGCCACGTGATCACCCACTTTCACATTGGTGACGCCCTCACCGAGAGCCTCGACGATACCGGCGCCCTCGTGACCCAGCACCATCGGAAACTGCACAGGAATGGTGCCATTGATCACCGACAGGTCGGAGTGGCAGATACCGGTCGCCTTCATCTTGACCAGTACTTCGCCCGCCTTGGGTGGATCCAGGGTCACCGTCTCGACGCTGAATCTGTTCAACTCATGGGCAACCACCGCTTTCATCGTTTTCATTGCCGACCACTCCTCAAATTGCTACTAGCTGATAACCGGAAAAAACCGGCGTGGAGTCTAGCATCGAACCCCCCAGGTGCCTACGGCGGAAATGCTGATCGGAAACGGCCCGCCGACGATAGACCGCCGTGCTTGGCTCCGGTTGTCACAACGCGGTTATCCATGGCTGCCACCCTCGCGACTAGGCACCGTCCCAGCAGCTCTGGAAGCTGCATTGACAGGCGAATGTCTCCTGCAACAAACTTTGACCAGCCCGATAAACGCCTAGACTGCCACCCGGCGGTTGCCAAGTATCGCCGCTGGTTCGTTCTTGATGGGAAATCCGGATGAAGTGCGAATTGCTGATCATGCGCCACGGCAAGTCGGATTGGTCAGCGGCGGTCGATGATCTCGACCGACCGCTCAGCAAGCGCGGGCGCGGGGCCGCGCGACTGATGGCCGACTGGCTGCGCGAGCGGGAACTCACGCCAGAGCTCATCATTGCCTCGCCCGCCGTGCGCGCCGCCGAAACCTGCGAGAGAGTACGCAAGCGACTGCACCTGAGTCTGGGCCAGATAGTTTGGGATCCCCGCCTGTACGAGGCGAGCCCCGAGACCTTGATGGAGATCCTCCGCGGCCTGCGCGAGGATGTCGGGCGGGCCATGCTGATCGGCCACAACCCTGGACTCGAGCTGCTGCTCGAATACCTGGTCGGGCGGGTGGCTGCACCGGGTGACGGCAAGCTGTTGCCGACTGCGGCAATTGCCCGCGTCGCGCTAGAACGGCGATGGCCAGACATTGGCCAGCATTGCGGCGCCCTGCGCGCAATAGTGCGGCCACGAGACCTCGCGCACGACGACCACGACGACCACGACGACACCCCGCCCGGAAAAGACAAACCCCGCCAACGCGGCCGGGGCTTAACAGGAGATTGACGCCGCCAAGGCATTCAATCGCGATATGGGGTGGCTGATGGGGATCGAACCCACGACCTCAGGAATCACAATCCTGTGCTCTACCGATTGAGCTACAGCCACCATAGTCTGGTTGTATTGGGCGCCAAAA
This sequence comes from Porticoccaceae bacterium, assembly GCA_051306415.1. Taxonomy (GTDB): domain Bacteria; phylum Pseudomonadota; class Gammaproteobacteria; order Pseudomonadales; family Porticoccaceae; genus CBDDRG01. The sequence continues at coordinate 2,529 of JBPPNE010000192.1, read as the reverse complement.
CCGTCGTATATCACCCGCCTTTGCCCGCTGGCCGGAAATCTCCGGGCGCAGCCTTGTTCAAATCTGGCGCGCCCGGCAGGATTCGAACCTGCGACCCACGGCTTAGAAGGCCGTTGCTCTATCCAACTGAGCTACGGGCGCAAATAATTCCCGCTCCTGCTCACCGATCCGTCCCTGGCGCTCGGTTCCTGCCGCCGAGTCAACGCGGTTGGGACACTTCGCTTCACAGCCCAACCGCTTCGGCGGCGTTTGCGGGCTCCACCCGCAAACCCAACTGAGCTACGGGCGCAAATAACCCCGTCCTGCACACCGACCGATCCTGCTCAGCTCCTGCCGCGGTACCGGCAGCGTCAAGCTGTTCAGCACAGCCACACAACGGATGGTCGGGGAAGAGGGATTCGAACCCCCGACATCCTGCTCCCAAAGCAGGCGCGCTACCAGACTGCGCTATTCCCCGAAAACTGGTTCCTGAAAACCACCGATTCCTGAAAACCGATGCTCCGCCCGGCGCGAACAGGGCGGGCATGATAGCCTTGACGGCAATGGGGGTCAATTGAGCCGGCATCGCCGGATAATCGCTCGGGATTGCTTCTAGTCACGGAAACCGCGTGCGAAAATGCCATCGACCTCTGACTGTGGATCGCTCTCCCCATGCCCACCATCATCCTCGACGGCAAAGCCCTGGCGCAGCAAAGTGAAGCGGAATTCAGTTCTCGAGTCGCGCGTCTGCGTGCCGCCAACCGGGATCAGCCGCCGATTCTCGCGACTATTCTGGTCGGGGACGACCCGGCATCGGCAACCTATGTGCGGATGAAACAGAACGCCTGCAAGCGCGTCGGTATGGACTCGCTCGCGGTGGAGATGCCGAGCTCGACGACAACGGCGGCGCTGCTCAACCAGATCGCAAAACTGAACGCCAATCCGCACTGCCACGGCATCCTGCTACAGCACCCAGTGCCGGCACAGATCGACGAGCGCCGCTGCTTCGATGCCATCACCCCCGCAAAGGACGTCGATGGCGTCACCTGCCTGGGCTTTGGTCGCATGGCGATGGGCGAAGCGGCCTATGGTTCGGCGACACCTCAAGGCATCGTGCGCTTGCTCGCCGCCTACCGAATTCCGCTCGCCGGCAAGCACGCCGTGGTCGTGGGTCGCAGTCCGATTCTCGGCAAACCCCTGGCCATGATGCTGTTGAATGCCAACGCGACGGTGACCATCTGCCACTCCCACACCGGTGACCTGCCCGCTCTGGTGGGCACTGCCGATATCGTTGTAGGCGCGGTCGGCAAGCCCGAATTCATCAAGGGCGCGTGGATCAGGGACGGCGCAGTGGTGGTGGACGCCGGTTATCATCCCGATGGCATCGGCGACATTGAGCTCGCCGCGATTGCCAGGCGGGCGGCTGCCTACACCCCGGTACCGGGTGGTGTCGGCCCGATGACCATCAACACGCTGATTCTGCATACCCTCGAAGCCGCCGAAGCGGCCGCTGGCCGCTGATTGCCCGCACGCAACCGGATCGACTGTTCGCAGCGTCGCAAAGACGACACGGCACCCTATAATGACCTTTTGATGACTGCCTTGGGGATACTGCGTGTTCAGTTACGTCGACAAAGAGATTCGCGCCCGGCTCGAAAAGCAACAGTTGCTGATCAGCATCGACCGCAATGGCCGAGTGGTGGAGGGCACCGCCGGCCAGCCCTTTATTTCGCTACTCGGACCGGTTCCCATTCCGCGCCTGATTGGCGACCAGGAGGTGATGCTCGAATGGTACCCCTTCGTGCGCCGGGTCGAGCTCAGCCATGTGCTGGAGGTAGCCAACCAGGTCAGCGGCAGCGACAGCGCGGCCTTTCGCGAGTTGCTGCAGGCCAATATGTCGGTAAATTCGGTGTTCGCGCTACCGGGCTTTCGCGACGAACCCAATCCGCTCGTGCGCGTCCACTCCTGCTGTCTGACCGGCGACGTATTTGGTTCCCGGCGCTGCGACTGTGGCCCGCAACTGGCAGCGGCCCTTGAGCAGATGCTGGCAGCGGGCAATGGCGCGGTGATCTACATGTCCGGCCACGAGGGGCGCGGCATCGGCCTGTGGGCAAAGGCCATCACCTACCTGCTGCAGGACGATGGCCAGGATACCTTCGAGGCCAATGTGTCGCTGGGTCTGCCGGAAGATTCGCGGGATTTCACCGATGCCGCGGTCGTGCTGCGCTACCTGATCGCCGATCGCCCGGTGCGGATGCTCTCGAATAATCCGCACAAGCGCGAAGATTTGGAACGGGGAGGCCAGCGGGTATCCGACGTTGTAACACTGGTGTCAGGTGTGTGCGAGCACAATATCCGCTACATTCGCGCCAAGCGCCGCAAAGGCCATACGCTGCCCGAAGAACTCTAGGAGCCTGTCGGACTTAGAACTTATCCGTAAATAATATATAATGCCTTCCCGAGCCGCCACTAACGCGGCGAGGGAGGTGGTGATGGCGACAGAGAAGCTGACAAAGAAGCGTGTGGCGTCATGGGTGGTAACCGATGATT
>JBPPNE010000191.1:0-3050 GCA_051306415.1 Porticoccaceae bacterium | reverse complement strand
CTGCTGGTGCTCGCGGCCGGCATCCTGGTGGCCATCCCGCTGTACCTGTGGCGAATCGAGCTGTTCACGCTGATGGGCGCGGGCCCCAAAGTACTGCCACACGTCCTCGAATACATGTCGCAGTGGCTGCCCGCGATTCCGCTGATCATGCTCAACCTGGCGAGCAACAACACGTTGCGGGCCGCCGGCAGCCCCGCCAAATCGGCGCTCGTCCTCACGGTGGTGGCGGCGGTCAATGGCCTGCTCGACCCACTGTTGATCTTCGGCCTCGGCCCCATACCGGGCATGGGCATGGCCGGCGCCGCACTCGCCGCCGTGACGGCCTGGATTGTCAGTTGCGCTGTCTCCGACCATCTGCTGAGCGTGCACGAACACCTGATTTTGCGCGGGCGTCCGCAGTGGCGATCACTGCTCGTCAACTGGCAGCAGTTGTTGCCCATCGGCGTGCCGGCGATCTTCGCCAACCTGCTGACACCCATTGCCACCGCCGTGCTGACTGCGATGGTAGCCAACTTTGGTGCCACCGCGGTGGCGGGCTTCGGCGTCTGCACGCGCATCGACGCCCTCAGCATGATTGTCGTGTTCGCGCTATCCGCCACCCTGCCCCTGTTCATCGGTCAGAACATCGGCGCCGGCAAGATCGAACGCGCTCGCCACGCACTCTTTACCGCCCTCAAATTCAGCCTGCTGTTCCAGATCACGGTTTATCTGCCGCTCGCGATACTCGCCCCGCGCATCGGCGCCTTGTTCAGCGACAATCCGCAAGTGATCGACACCATCGCGATCTATCTCCGGGTAGTTCCGTTGAGCTATGGCGCGCACGCCATCGTCATTCTGGTGATGGTCTCCCTCAACGCGCTCAAGCGCCCGCGCACCGCGCTGCTGACCACCGTGCTGCGTCTGCTCGCCATCAATCTGCCGCTGGCCTGGCTCGGCGGCCGCCTGTGGGGAGCCGCCGGACTATTCACCGGTTTCGCCGGCGGCAACCTGATCGCCGGCGTGCTCGCCTACCGCATCATCCAACGGGTGTGGCGCGAGGAATTCCCGCCTGCCGCTGCTGCGTGAGAGCGGCCTGACAGCGCCAGACCCCTGCAAGGCCCCGGTTTACCGCCAAAGCGCTGGCGCATCCGGCCCGCAAGTAGCGCACCCGCGCATTGATCTCGCGCAAGTCTTTGGCAGCTCAAGGTGTTAGCGGAAAGGCAGGCGCTTCCAGATGCCCGTGCTCAGTGCTAGTATCGGGGCGATTACATAAAATCAACCCGCCCAGCCGCCCCCAAGCGCCCGGAATTTGCTCGTATCCAGCGCGTTGTTGACCAGACTCAAGGGCGAGCCGATGCCGTCGGCGGGTTCAATGACTACCATCAGGATCGGGAGAGAAAACCATGTTAAAGCCAGCCATTTCAGCGGATTCCCACATCGTTGAACCACCCAACTGCTACGTCGATTTCATCGATCCCAAGTACCGTGACCGCGCGCCCCATATCGAGAAGAACAAGCACGGTGTCGATGTCTTCGTCATTGAAGGCATGAAGCACGGCCTGCCCCTCGGCCTGCTCGCCGGCGCTGGCATTCCGCCAGATCAGTTGCGCGCCCAGCGCAACGCCAGCTTTGTCGACCTGGCGCGCGGCAGCTGGGATCCCAAAGCCCGCATCGCCATCCAAGACGAAGAGGACATCTGCGGCGAGATCATCTACGCCTCCGTCGGCATGGTCATGTGCAGCCACCCCGACTTCGACTACAAGTCGGCCTGCTTCCAGGCCTACAACCGTTGGCTGCAAGGGTTTTGCGGCGAACTCCCCAACCGCCTGTTCGGGCTCGCGCAAACCGCGGTGGCCTCGGTCGATTCCGCCATCGCCGACTTCAAGCGCGCCAAGGAAATGGGTATGGTCGGCATGATGATGACCGGCAACCCGCAGCACGAAGACTACGACCACCGCGACTACGATGCGCTCTGGGAGTGCGCCGTCGATCTCGATCTGCCGATTTGCTTTCACATCCTCACCTCGAGCGACCACGGCGTCGAAACCGCGTTCAAGGCCGAGCGCGGCCACGCCGCCAACGGCTTCATGAACATCATCCGCGGCGTGCAGAACGTGATGGGTGTGTTTCTCTTCGGCGGCGTATTCGAGCGCCACCCCAAGCTCAAGATGGTGGTGGCCGAGGGCGACGCCGGCTGGGTGCCACACTACATGTACCGCGCCGATCACGCCGCCGAACGCCTGGGCACTGGCCTCGACCGCTTTATCAGCAAAAAACCCAGCGAGTATGTGCGCAACAACGTCTGGTTTACGTTCCAGGACGACGCCACCGCCTACCAGACCGAAGTGCTGGTCGGCGACAAGGCGCTGGTCGATGGCCACAACCTGATCTGGGCCAGCGACTACCCCCACACCGACTCCACCTACCCGCGCTCGCGCCAGGTTCGTGAGACCCAGATGGCCAAGCTGAACGAATTCCAGAAGAACAACATCCTCCACGACAACGTCCGCAATCTGTTCAATTTGCCGGTGCAGTGAGGCGGGTGGTTTTGCGGTTTCCCCCGCGTCGGCTCCAGCGGCGTCGGGGGAATCGTGCCAAAGGTGTGATCGATGGGTGTTTTCGGGTGTATTGTATTGGTGAATTGAGTCGCAGCCCTTGTCCAATCTCAGCCAGCCAAGAATTAGGCGCCTACAAGGTGTAATGCAAGACGCCTTTTCGGGTGTCTAATTATAGTGAGACGTGCGGGCAAGACTGTAACAGCAGGAGAACTCGGCGTGGTCAACAGCTTCAGCGACGCATCACGCCCTGCGCCCTTCCGCGCAATGCGTTTGCACCCGCGCGGGTGGGGTTCAGCACATAAAGCCGAATTCGGTGCGCCGCACTGGGTGCAAGCCGCAGGCCCCGTACCAACCCCCGGCGCGCTGCTGGCAACCGGCCTGCTTTGCATCTGCGGGTTCAAGCCATTCCAGTTCAAACCGGGTGCCGGTCTAACAGCGCGGTCAAGGGGGACGCGCCGCGACGCTGCACGTTTCAAGTATGCTGGTTTGGGCGCGCATCGTGGCTGCGCTCAA
>JBPPNE010000190.1:0-2275 GCA_051306415.1 Porticoccaceae bacterium | reverse complement strand
GGCGGCGTGGTGCGCGCCCGCGCGGTGGCCAAACAGCTGCGCACCGACCTCGCCATCATCGACAAACGCCGCCCGGAGGCCAACCAGGCCCAGGTCATGAACATCATCGGCGATGTCGAAAACCGCACCTGTCTGCTCGTCGACGATATCGTCGATACGGCGGGAACCCTGTGCAAGGCCGCCGACGCACTCAAGGAACAGGGCGCCAAACGGGTCGTCGCCTACTGCACCCATGCCGTGCTGTCGGGCAATGCGATCGACAACATCAACAACTCCGCACTGGACATGTTGGTCATTACCAACAGCATACCGCTCAGTGCGGCGGCGCGCACCTGCGCCCGTATCCGTGAATTGACCCTGGGCCCGATGCTGGCCGAGGCGATTCGGCGGGTGCGCAACGAAGAATCCATCAGCGCCATGTTCGACTGAAGGGCAATCTTCAATCGAACAGCGCCGGATAACCTCCCGCAAGGGATCCACCACCACCCCGCTACCGATGTGGTCGCAATCATCGCAGCGGAAGTAACAGAGGAGTTTAGGCAATGGTCGATTTCGCCATTTCTGCCAAGGCCCGCAACGACGTAGGGAAGGGTGCGAGCCGCCGCCTGCGTCAGGCCGACGAATTACCCGCCATCGTTTATGGCGGGGAGAAAGCACCGCAAATGCTGGCACTGTCCCACAACGAGTTATTTCTGGCGCTGGGGCACCAGGCGTTCTATTCGCACATCATCACGCTCAGCGTCGACGGTGTCGCGGAAGATGTCATCCTGAAGGATCTGCAACGCCACCCGGTGAAGCCGCGAATCCTCCATGCCGACTTTCAGCGGGTCAGCAAAACCCACAAATTGCACACCCGCGTGCCGCTGCACTTTATCAATGAGGACACCGCGATCGGCGTCAAGGAACAGGGCGGCATGATTGCCCATAGCATGACTGAACTGGAAATCGAGTGCCTGCCAGCCGATCTGCCGGAATACATCGAGATCGATCTCGCCAGCCTCAAGATGGGCGATATCCTGCACATTTCCGACATCCAATTACCCGCCGGAGTGACCAGCGTGGCCTTGGCTCACGGCGCGGATCACGACCTCCCGGTCGCGGCCATCCACAAGCCGCGCGGTGCTGTGGCCAGTGATGAAACTGGGGGTGACACCACCAGCACCTGAACCTGGGCGCGCGCCTCAGAGGCCCCGACATTGCCCACTCCGGTGCAATTGGTGGTTGGGCTCGGCAACCCCGGCCCGCAATACCAACGAACCCGTCACAATGCCGGGGCCGATTTCGTCGCCGCGCTGGCCCAACAGTGCGGAGTGGCGCTGCGGGCCGAATCCCGATTTCCCGCGGCGACCGCTCGCGTAACCCTCAATGGCCGCGATGTCCGCCTGCTGATTCCCTCCACGTTCATGAACCTCAGCGGCCAGGCCGTGGGTCCACTGGCGCACTTTTATGCCATCGCGCCAGCAGCTATTCTGGTTGCCCACGACGAGATCGATCTGTCACCGGGACAGGCGCGATTCAAACTGGGCGGCGGCCACGGCGGTCACAACGGCCTGCGGGACATCATCAAGTCTCTCGGTAATAATGCTGATTTCGCCCGCCTGCGCATCGGTGTTGGCCATCCCGGTCACGCCAGTCAGGTGGTCGATTATGTGCTGCGACGCGCCCCCCCGGAGGAGCAGACATTGATTGCCAGCAGTATCGACCGCGCGCTCGACGCCCTGCCCATCGCCCTCGTCGGCGACTGGGAAAAGGCGATGACCGCGCTACATACCGTTACCAGTGGAAACAAGCCCACCGGAAAATAAGCCGCCGGCAACCAGGCGACCTGAAAATGGTCTGACATTTATTTATTGCTCCGTACCGACAGCATCGGCCATCAACTATGAGAGGGAAGCATCATGGGGTTCAAATGCGGCATCGTCGGCCTGCCCAATGTCGGTAAATCCACGCTGTTCAATGCGCTCACCAACGCTGGCATCGACGCGGCCAACTTTCCGTTCTGCACCATCGAACCGAACACCGGCATCGTGCCGATACCCGATGAGCGCATCGACCAGCTCGCGGCCATCGTCAAACCCGAGCGCGTCCTCACCACTACCATGGAGTTCGTCGATATCGCAGGGCTGGTAGCCGGCGCCTCCAAGGGCGAAGGACTCGGCAACCAGTTCCTCGCCAATATCCGCGAGACCGACGCCATCGCCCATGTGGTGCGCTGCTTCGAGGACGACAACGTGATCCACGTCGCCAACCGTATCGATCCCGTCGCGGATATCGA
>JBPPNE010000189.1:0-12061 GCA_051306415.1 Porticoccaceae bacterium | reverse complement strand
CAGGTCTTCCACGGCCGTCTCTTCAACAACCTCGCAGACGTTGGTGTCGCCGTGGCCGAGTTCAAGGAACGCTACAATTGCCATTGGCGTCTCGAAAAAACGGGCTTCATGTCACCCCTTGAAGTTCGCCAGGCTTATGCCATGCGAAAGACGGCCTGAATTGCAAAAACGTGTCCAGACAATCGGAGCCGGTACATAAGCGCCTGCGCGCCATTCTTGTCCAACTCCTTCAATGAGTTGGACAAGAATGGCATGCTTGAATGTCAACAGACTCTAGTGACAGAGAGCTGGCACGGCGCCGCGGGTTGTGCTGAGGGGTGACATTGGTCGTGGTGATTGGTGCAGGTGCAAGTAAATCCGGGTTTCGCAGCCAGAAATTTGGCCGCTCCCCGCGCCATTGAACGCTCTGGCGCGGGGTTGTGTCAGGGCGATGGCAGCATCAATCGTCGCTGCCGAGGATTCCCAACAGTTGCAGCAGGCTGGTAAACAGATTGTAGATGGCGATGTACAGGGTCACTGTCGCCATGATGTAGTTGGTTTCACCACCGTGGATGATCTCACTAGTTTGATACAGAATCAGCCCGCTCATCAGCAGCACGAACATCGCCGATACCGCTAGAGACAACGCCGGTATTTCAAAGAATATCGCGGCTAGTCCAGCGAGAAAGGCCACTAGGATGCCCGCCATCAGGAATCCGCCCATGAAGCTGAAATTCTTGCGGCTGGATAGCGCGTATGCCGACAGGCCGAGAAAGGTGACTGCGGTGGCTCCCAGTGCCTGCATGACCAGTTGCGAGCCGTTGGGGAGCTTGAGGTAGAAGTTCAGCATGGGCCCCAAGGTCAGCCCCATAAAGCCGGTGAGCGCAAATACGCAGACGAGGCCGATGGCGCTGTTACGGAACTTGGTGGTTAAAAATAGCAGGCCAAAATAGCCCACCAGAGTGATCACTATGCCGGGGTGCGGCAGATTGAAGGCCATGGCAATGCCTGCCGTCGCCGCACTGAACGCGAGCGTCATCGCTAGTAGCAGGTAGGTGTTGCGGATGACCTTGTTGGAGGCGAGTACGGACTCGACTTTTTGTACCGCTGGTGTTCGGACTGGTGTTGGGGTTGAGCTAGTCATGGTAACTCCTGCGATTATTCACTCTGGTTAAAGACCGCTTTCGCGGCGGATTGTTCCAGACTGGGAGAGCGAAGGCAATGTTGGGCAATCCTCTGGTTTTTCACCGGACCGGGGAAACGTGCGAATCGTCAGCAACCAGGATAGCTGGAGCAGTTGGTGTAATCGGCGTGGTGAGATGGTCGCCGTGGATAACCCTGCGGTTAATTGATAGAGCATCGACGCAAGAAAACCCCCCGGCTGCGGCTTGGCGCGACCGGGGGGTTGCAACGTCCCGCTACCAGACAGCTTATTTGCGGAAGACGAAGTCCTTCTCCATATCGCCCTGCACCGATTGCGCCAGGGCAATGTAGCGCTTGAAGCCGCCGTTGTAGGTGCCATCCTGACGGCGGTTGAATTCGCCCTCGAAGTTGTAATAGCCTGGCGTGCACTCCTTGTTGCGGTCCGTCTTGCCGCGGTAGTTGATGACCTCCTGCACCCACCACTCCTCAATTTCCGGCGTGATGTCGATGGAGTTGTAGCCGTGCTCACGCGTGTACTTGATACAAGCGGCGATGTGATCGCCCTGTACCGAGAGTACGTCAGTGATATTGAACTGAAACGACGCCTGATAGCCGGCCATGATGAACAGGTTCGGGTAGCCGTGGGAGTGGATGCCCAGCAGCGTGCGGATACCGTCCTTGTACTTGTCGTTCAGCTCAAGGCTGTTCTCGCCGATGATCTGGTTGTAGATGCCGGTTTTCTGCACCTCGAAGCCGGTGGCGTAGATGATCAGGTCCACCTCGAACTGCTTGCCATTGGCGACCGGGCCCAATTCGGTGATTTCGGTGACGCCCTTGCCGTGGGTGTCCACCAGATGAACATTGGGCTGGTTGAAGGTGGGCAGGAATTCATCGTGGAAGGTGGGCCGCTTGCACATGAACATGTACCAGGGCTTCAGTGATTCCGCGATTGCCTTGTCCTCGACGATTTCGTCGATCCGGCTGTGCAGCCACATCACGTAGTCGATATTGGCGTTTTCCTGGCGGCGAACTTTCTCCTCGGGTGCTACCTCGGCCCGCTCCGGCTTTTGGGAGTGGGGGTCGGAGCCCTCGATAGCGCGCAGGCGCCGCGTGGCCTGCCAGCCGGGCTTCAGTTTACGGGCCCAGTTGGGATCGGTGGCCCAATCGTTGCGGATGTCGATGCACGAGGGCGTGCGCTGGAAGATGTAAAGCTCTTTTGCGGTCTTGGCGACTTCGGGAATCACCTGCACTGCGGTAGCGCCGGTGCCGATGATGGCGACGCGCTTACCTTTCAGCTTTTCCAGGTTTTCCCCCGTGTAGTCATAATCCCAGCGCGAGCTGTGGAAGGAATGCCCTTTGAAGCTCGGGATACCCTTGATTTTCGACAGCTTGGGCTTGGCCATGGGTCCGTTGGCGCACACCACGAAGCGCGCTTTCATGTGGTCGCCACGGTCGGTTTTGACATGCCACATCTTCTCTTCTTCGTTCCACACCGTGGAGGTGACAGTGGTCTGGAACACCGCGAGGTCGTAGATGTTGTAATGCTTGGCGATGCGCTGGCAGTGCTCGTAGATCTCGGTGGCCCGTGCGTAGCGGCGGCTGGGCACATAGTCGAGCTCTTCGAGCAACGGCAGATAGTCGTAGGAGGGCACATCACAGGCCGCGCCCGGGTAGCGGTTCCAGTACCAGGTGCCACCGACATCGGCCCCGCGCTCGACAATGCGGATGCTCTTGACGCCGTATTCGCGCAGGCGGGCAATGGACAACAGTGCAGAGAAGCCACCGCCGGTGAACAGCACCTCGACGGTGTCATTGATGGCTTCACGCGGCTTGAAGTTGCCCGCGTAAGGGTCGTCGCCGAAGTGTGACAGATCACCATCCAGATCCGACGTGTATTGGGCGGTGCCCTCGGGTCGGTAGTTCAGGCGCAGATCGCGCTCCTCGGCGAATTTCTGCTTGATGGCATCGTAGTAGGACTGGGGCTTGTCCGTCTTGTAGTTGGGGTCGAAGGCGCTCAGGCGGGAGACGTTCTCGCCTTTAGCTATTTTGCTCACTGCTTTGGCTTCTGCCATGGTGGTTACCTCAAGTTGGAGAGTAAATGAAACGGTTAAAAAATTGGGGGGAAGCTCTGCTCAAGTTCTTTGACGGGCTTCCGAAGGAGTCAGACCATGCGGAGTTTCCTCAGGCTTCGGGACCGGTTTTCAATGCAATCGGCGGACGCTGGCGGGCCGTGCGGTCTGGTTGGTAGAAGTATAATCATCTACTCGGGCGTTGCCTAATCCTACCGTTCGGGGCGGATGGCAACTAACTTGAAGGTGTGCCGGCAACAGCATTTTCGCCCCTTTATGGATGATCCGGTGGCTATGAGGACAAGGATACCGTAGCAACGAATCGCGGCGCTCGCTGCCCTACCCCTCGCTGGCGGAGCGGCTCGATCAATTGTCCCGACTTGAGCAACTGATCACCACCCATGCGGACGCTATCGCCGCTGCGATAGCCGCTGATTTTGGCCATCGCAATCCGACCGAAACCAAACTGGTCGAGATCTTTGGCGTGCTCAGCGCGATTCGGGATACCCGCAAGCATTTGAAGCGCTGGATGCGGCCACAGAAGCGCAAGGTAGCCCTGATATTTTTCAAGGGGGTGGTGGGCGTTTCAACGCCCTGGAATTACCCGCTCTATCTTTCTGTCGGCCCCATTATCAACGCGCTGGCGGCGGGTAACCGTTGCATGGTCAAACTCGCGACCAACTCGCAACACCTCTGCAGGTTGATGCAGCAGCTGTGTCGCGATACCTTCGGCGACGATACTTTGGCCTATCTGCCCGGACTCAGTGGCAGCGAATTTTCCAGTTTGCCGTTCGATCACATCGTCTACACCGGATCCGCCGAAAGCGGGCGCAATGTGATGCGCGCCGCCGCCGACAACCTGTGTCCGGTGACGCTGGAATTGGGGGGCAAATCGCCGACGATAATCTGCGACGACTATGATCTGCGCGATGCCGCGAGTCGGCTACTCTACGGCAAATTCCTGAATGCTGGGCAAACCTGCGTAGCGCCGGACTACCTATTCGTGCCGCGCGCCAAGGTGGAGAGCTTCGTCATGATCGCTGGCGAGATCATGCGCCAACGCTACCCGGACATTCACAATACCGACTACACATCGATTATCGACCAGCGCTCCTACGTGCGGCTGCGCGAGACGTTGGACGACGCTCTCGTCAAAGGCGCACACACGGTCAAGCTGGTGGACGGTGATTACAACGAGGCATTGCGTAAAATTCCGCCCCAACTGGTGCTGGGCGTGCGCTCGGGGATGCGCATCGCTGATGAGGAAATCTTTGGCCCATTGTTGCCGGTCATGCCCTATGATTCCCTCGACGAGGTGCGGGCGAGCGGCCACTTGCGCTCTACCTGTTCACCAAGGATCGCGCTGTGCAGCAGCGGGTGATTTACAACACACTCTCCTGCGGCGTGACCATCAATCACTGCATCTATCATGTGTTGCAACACAGCATTCCGTTCGGTGGTGTCGGCGCCAGTGGCATGGGTCACTACCACGGTTACGATGGCTTTCTGGAGATGAGCAAACTGCGGCCGGTTTTTACCTTTCCGAAAGTCGGCAAGCCGGAATTATTCTATCCGCCCTACGGTAAGTCCCACGACCTGCTTTACCGGGTGCTCAACCGCCTGGGGTTGTAACGTCCGGGATCAGGCACAGGCGGCGATCTTCGATGACATCGAGTTCTACTGCAACAGCGGAATCCCGTTTGTCATTTGCCTCTCCCCTCAGCAAGTCGCCATCGTCGGTGACGACATCGACATCGACATCGACATCGACGTTGGCGGTGGTCAGGCTGCTGGCCGGCTTGGCATTCTTGTCAAGACCGGCAAGTATCGCCACGACTGCGCGGCTGCGTTCAGGGCGATACCGGATGCGGTCATTGACTCGGTAACGGATTTGCCACTGTTGCTCGTCTGAAGCGCGGGGCGCTAGTGACTCTATCGGTCTTTGATGGATAGCGCCGCCTGTGTCGGGCTGGTTGCGCCGGCTGGATCTCGACGTAATCGCCATCCGCCGGCAGCTCGGATGCCGTTCGTCCAACGCGGCTGGGCCGCCGGTCTCAATTCCGCCTGCAACGCATGGGGTTCGATGGTATCCATCGCACCGCCACGGGCGCGTCAACACCCGGGCATCATCTACGCTCATCTGTCCTGAGTTGCATCCAAATCTAGGAACATGGCGTATTAGTGCACGGACAAGAAGTTGTCCGTGTCGAGTCCAATTTGCGGTCAAAAAACAACTTAGGAGAATATTATGCGACACTCAATCATTGGCAGGATTGTGGCCAGTACCGCGGCAACTCTGGCCTTGGGCATAACATTATCGAGCCCCGCCCATGCCGCTAGTCACCGGGAAGCCCCGTTAATTGCTCTCGATCCCGCGGCCGACATCACCGATGTCTACGCGTTTGCCAGCTACGACCAGGACAATCTGAGCCGTGACCCCAAGGATCGCAAGGTCACCTTAATCATGAACGTTGTTCCTGGCCAGGAGCCGGGCTCGGGCCCTAACTACTTTAGTTTCGACGACAATGTGCGCTACGAGATCGTCGTCGACAATGATCGCGACGGTGCAGGTCTCGATGACATCGTTTACCGCTTCGACTTCAAGACTGAGGTGACTGCGCCTGCACAGTTCATCCGCCCGGTCGCCGGGGTAGGGCCTTTGCCACCGGTAACCGCACCTGATGGAGCGAGTGCGGCCGGGCTCGCCAGCATCCAGCGCTACAAGGTTACCGAGCTGCGCGGCTGCCACCATACCCCTGCTGGTCTGCGCAACTGTGCCGAGATCACCAAGCTTTTCGATGGCCAGCGGGTGGCGACCGTGCCATCGAATATCGGCCCGCGCACCATGCCTAACTACGAGGATCTGGCCAGACAAGGCATTTTTACCGATGCCGATACCGGCATTCGGGTCTTTGCGGGACAGCGCGCCGAGACGTTTGCCATTGATTTGGGCGCGGTCTTCGATACGATCAACCTCCGGGTGGAGGATGCCGCGCCGATCCCCGGTGCGCGACCGCCACTGCCGGTGCAGACGGCTGCGGAAGACGCGGATGACACAACCAACCCCTTCGGCATCAACAATTTCAGCGGCTTCAACGTTAACACGATCGCCATCGAAGTTCCGATCAAGCGGCTTACGCGGGACCGCAAGCGTGCCAATGCGGATAACGGTACGATCGGCATGTGGGCGCGTACGCTGCGCCAGCAGGTCACGCTGCGCGCCGGTGAACCGCTACTCAACGCGAAGCAGCCGCCAAAGGAACTCATTGATGGCCAAGGCCCCTATGTGCAGGTGTCGCGCATGGCCAACCCGCTGGTTAATGAGCTAATCATCCCCTTTGGCAAGAAGGATCTGTGGAATGCCACCCTCGCCGCAGGCGAATCGCTCTTCCTCGATGCTTACCGCAATCTCGCCGTCGCCGGCGCGTTGCAGCTCGTCTCCGGCGTGCCGGTACCCGCCAACCCCCGCGATGATATTGTTCAGCTTCTCTTGCAGTATCAGGGGGCGAAACCTGGCGCATACTCGGAGCTCCTGCGCCTGGACATGACCGTACCACCGACACCGCCCGCCAATATCAAGCGGCTTGGCCCCTTCGCCCACGACGCCGCCGGCAATTCGACCCCGGACGCGGCGGGCTTCCCCAACGGACGCCGTCCCGATGATGACGTTACTGACATCGTGGTCCGCGTGGCGGGTGGCCCTAACTTTATCCAGAATTTCGTCGGTGACGGCGTCGGCATCAACGACAAGGGCATTACCCCCGAGTTCCCTTTCTTGCCGATACCGTTTGATGGTCGCAATCGCCGTCATATCGATCCGGGCGAATAACGGAGCACCAGAGTCCTCAATGGTGGATGGAAGGCGGAGGGGGCGATATGCACCTGCCTCCGCCGCTCCAGTCTTGATGCTCATCGGCAACCTGGAGATCACGATGGCGGTCATGCGCGTGAAAGTCATACTCCGGCAGCTGGTGGCGGGCGTGGTTCTCACGGCGATCTTGACCGGGATGGCCTATGCCGAACCCTTTCTACCAGAACGCGACGACCGGGTGCTCGAACGCCTACCCACATCGACCAGTCCGCTTGCGCGGGACTTGCGTGCCCGGCGCGAGCAACTGGCGCGGGAGCCCGATAACCTCAAGCTTGCGGTCGAGCTCGCCCAGCGCTATATCGAGCACGGTCGCGCGGAGGCTGACCCACGCTACTTCGGCTATGCGGAGGCTGTGCTTAAACGCTGGTCGGATATGGTTGATCCACCGCTGGTAGTACGGCTGCTGCGCGCCACCTTGCGGCAAAATCGGCATGATTTCGACGGCGCCCTCGGCGACCTTTTACAAGTGCTCGCCGAGAACCCGCGCAATGCCCAAGCCTGGCTCACGCGCGCGGTGATTCAGCAGGTGCGTGGGGAAGTTGCCGAGGCCCAGCGCAGTTGCCTAGCCCTGCTGCGCCTGGCCGATGGCCTCGTTGCAAATACCTGTATCGCCAATGTTGGCAGTCTCTCCGGAAAGGCGACTGAGAGCCATGCGCTATTGCGGCGCGCACTGGAGCAATCGCCGTCGGCCAATACACGGATGCGCGCGTGGGCGTTGACGGCGCTGGGAGAGATTGCCCAGCGCATGGGGGATAATCCGGCCGCCGAACGGGCGTTCCGCCAAGCGCTCGCATTGACGCCGCGCGATGCCTACCTGCTTGCCGCCTACGCCGACCTCCTGCTGGATCAGCACAGGCCGCAAGATGTCAAGGCGTTGATCGAGGAGCCGGCCGCCCGCATCGACGGCCTGTTGCTGCGCCTTGCACTCGCCGAGCAGCAACTGCAATCGGCAATGATCGACACCCACGTCAATAGCCTGCGCGCCCGTTTTGACGCCGGCCGCCAGCGCGGCGATCAGCTACACCAAGGCGAAGAGGCGCGGTTTGCACTCCATTTACTGAAGGATACATCCGAGGGCCTGCGGTTGTCACAGGCTAACTTCACCGTGCAACGAGAACCGCGCGATGCGCGCGTGTTACTCGAAGCCGCCCTCGTCGCGAAAAATCGCGATGCCGCCCAGCCGGCGCTGGATTTAATCACCAGAACCGGGTTGGAAGATGTGCGGCTCAAGGCGTTAGTGTCGCAACTCGACGAGATACCCTGAGCTCATGCGCAGACTGGCCGCTCTTTTGTTATCGCTGTACGCCACCGTGTCTCTGGCCCACAAGCCGAGTGACAGCTATCTAAACCTCAACGTAGAGGGTACCCGGATTCAGGGTCAATGGGACATCGCGTTGCGCGATCTGGATTTCGCGCTCGGTCTCGACGCCGATGATAACGGCGCTATCACCTGGGGTGAGCTGCGCAGCCGCCAAGCTGAGCTTGCCAGTTACGCATTAGCACAGCTGCGGATCGAAAACGCCGGCAGCACCTGCGCTTTGACGGCCCGCGAGCACCTGGTCGACGAGCACACAGATGGCGCTTACGCCGTGTTGCGATTTAGCGCCGATTGCGCGAGCGCGAGGGGGGATCTCTGGCTCAGCTACCACCTGTTTTTTGATGTGGATCCACAGCATCGCGGCTTGCTGCGGGTAAATAATCTTGGCTCGACCCACACTGCGATCTTTAGCCCCGAGCATAGCCGTCAAAGCCTGGATATGCGGGCTTCCGCACCTTGGCGGCAGTTGTTGGACTACGGCCGCGAGGGTGTCTGGCACATCTGGATAGGCTACGACCACATATTGTTTCTATTGAGTCTACTACTTCCCGCCGTGTTGGTTCGCGAGGCGCGCAGTTGGCGACCGGTGGTTGGTTTTCGCACTGCTCTTGTTGAGGTCGTCAAGATCGTCACGGCATTCACGCTGGCGCACTCGATCACGCTGGGCCTGGCCGCATTTGGTGTGATCAGCCTGCCGTCACGGTGGGTCGAATCCGCGATTGCTGCCTCGGTGGTGTTCGCAGGGCTGAATAATCTCTACCCGGTGATCCATGGCCGCCGCTGGGCGGTGGCTTTCGGGTTTGGCCTTGTCCACGGGCTCGGGTTCGCTAATGTTCTTGCAGACCTCGGTTTGCCCACGGGATCCTTGCTGCTCGCATTGCTTGGATTCAATTTAGGCGTGGAAACTGGGCAGGTCGCGCTGGTCGCCGCTTTTCTGCCGCTTGCCTACACCGCGCGCCACAGTTTTCTTTATCGACGCGTCGCCCTGGGCCTGGGATCCGTGGCGATCGTATGTCTCGCCTCGCTGTGGCTGGTGGAACGGAGCTTTGATCTGAAGCTCGGGCTTACGACAGGCTCAGGACAGGCTTCGCACCTTCGGTCTGCGCTAACCACAGGCCCAACATCTCCTTTTCCCCGGCCAAGGTGACACCAATCGCCAGATAGACCGCCTTCACGCGAACCGAGCCGTCCCGGACTTTGGCGTGAATGCAGTCGAGGTAGATGATCGGATAGATTGGATCGAACGGGTGTGCTTGCCACGCCTTGACCTCCTCGGCAACGGCATCGGTAATCGAGGAAATCAGGCTGGGTGAAACCTCGGTGCCATACATCTCTTCCAAGTGGGCCTGAATTTCACGCACGGTCATGCCACGGGCGTAGAGCGACAGAATCTTGTCGTCAAAACCGCTCCAACGGGTTTGGTGCTTCGGGATCAGCTGCGGTTCAAAGGTGTCGTGCCGATCTCGTGGGGTTTCGATAGGCAGCTAGCCGAATTCGCCTTTCAGCGTCTTCCAGCTCTTGCCATTTCGGGTGTTGCCGGCTTCATTGGCGACCGGCTCGTTCTGGCCATGCCCCAGGTGGTTCAGCCAGCTCCGCATCCAATGCTTTCTCGACCAGCAACTTGGTCAGTTGCTTGAGAAGACCGTTCTCGCCTATCAGGTCTTCCAGCTTCTTGCTGGTCGACCAGTAGATTGGCCAAGAGTTCTTCGGCGACTGCGTGCTTCTTCATACTCATTGTGTCTCCAGACAATTCGGCAGTTTCCTGCCAACAGTCCGTTTACACAAAATTCAGTACAGGCCAGCAACTGGGCGAACATCATCCCGTTCTTCCAGTTTGACCCGGCTATCCGCAAGGTGATCTACACCACCAACGCCATCGAGTCGCTGAACATGGGCCTGCGGAAGCTGACGCGCAACCGCCGCATTTTCCCGAACGATGAAGCGGCTATTAAAGCGCTGTACCTTTCGGTGCAGCAGGCATCACGGAACTGGAAGATGATTCACCACTGGAAACCAGCGGTTCAGGTATTCCAGACAATGTTCGGCGAAGAGCGCGTGCCAGTGTCGGCGCTTTGAGCACAACCAGTTACACGGTTCGTTTGACAGACTCCGAGCCCCCTAAGAGGCTCGCGCGGCTTTCACCTCATACACCACTTTCGACAATAGCTCATAGACTGACAATAGCTCATAGACCTTTTTTTGTGCTGTAAAACCAGCCAGTTATGAAATTTTATCAGTAAAATTTGGCCACACCTTTTCGGTCTGAAGTTCCCAACTGCGCATCATATCCTTGTGGGGTATTAGCTCGTTCATTGCGAAATTCCAGAAATACTCGCAAGGTAACATCTTGAACAGAGCTTCTAACTTACGGTTAACCGTACTCGGTGTGCCGTGAATAACCATGCCCCGATCGACCAGCATTTCAAAACTGGTGTTGGCGTCCAGGGTGGCTACATCTTCGCCCTTCTTGACAAAAGCACCGTTAAAACCAAAGGGCGCAAAAAATTCAATCCACAAATAGGTCATCGCATTGCGGGCCAGCTCCTCAGCTTTTTCCTCCGTGTCGGCCACGATCACCTCGCGGGAGATACCCACTTTTTCGCCGAATTTCAAATTCACTCCGTTGACTGCGCCGAATACCTGGGCTTGGCGAAACTGAGCTACGGCCCGCTCCGGGTCGGTAATCAGGGAAATCGGCACTAATCCGTGCTCCATGCCAAATTTGAGCGCTTTCTCGGAGAAAGTGAATGGCTGAAACAGGTCCGGAAGCTTCTTGTTGTAGGATGGAGGAGCAATGCCGATCTCCTGGACGATACCGTTCTCATCAATGCCTTGGCCAAACTTGCGGGAATATTCCGCTGCGGGCCATTTGATCCCAGGCGGCGGGATCTGCCACTGTTTGCCCTTGTGGCTGAAGGTGGTGTTAGTTAAGGCTTTAAGAACAATTTCAACATGCTCTTCATAGAGCTCCTGCTTTGCCCGGTCCCAGGCTGCCGGGTCGGCATCGCTGGCCAAGCCGGGATATTGTTGGCCCATGGTATTCAGCCAGCGATTTTGATAACCCCGGGCAAAGCCTGCAAAGGCGCGCCCCTTGGTCATTTGATCGAGGATGGCGATGTCTTCCGCTAGGCGGATCGGATGCTGTTGCGGCATCACGTTGCCGAGCTGGCCAAATTTCATGTTGCGGGTCCGTGAACCCAGGAACAGATCCAGCAATACCGGGTTGGTGGAAATCTCGCCGCCTTCGATATGGAAATGGTGTTCGGTGAAGCCCATCCCGTAATAACCGTGGTCGTCCATGTACTGGCTGAGCTCAACCAGGTTATCAAGCATGGTCTGGTACAGATCCGTGCGCGTACCAGCCAAGCCTTTTCTGAGCTCGGTCTTATGTGCCACTGTGGGCATTGCAAAAGCGCCTACTTCCATCATGTTTCCCCTTGCTATCTTTTTATAAAGAGAAAAACCATTAAGCGCTGCCGAACGATTATTAATGTCCGAAGCAGGCTGCCCCACCAGTGAAGCTTATTTTCACTTGGTTGCCAATAATTTTTTAAGCTAAGCACGGGCTCGGTCATTAGGGTCACGGGCATTGAGAAAGTGCGTGGGGTCGAATCAAAGCGGTCAGGCTGATTTTTTACTTGCCCTGAGAGCAGACACCTCCACATAGACGCGCCCGCTTTC
>JBPPNE010000188.1:0-16377 GCA_051306415.1 Porticoccaceae bacterium | reverse complement strand
CGCAAGCTGCTGGTGCGCTATGAGAAACTTGAGCGCAGCTTCCTCGCGCTCAACCATCTTGCGGCTGGGATAATCGCGTTCCGAAAGGTGCGTTTCAAGATAAACATTATTTACGGATAAGTTCTTAGTCTGGGTAGTTGAATGAAGAAAACGAAAGTCGCGTTTATCGGTCTCGGGGTGATGGGTCATCCGATGGCGGGTCATCTGAGTGACGCCGGTTTTGCGGTGGCGGTTTACAACCGCAGTCGCAGTCGAGCGGAAGATTGGCTCGGCCACCACAGGGGAGTCATCGCGACGACACCCGCGGAAGCCGCCCGTGATGCCGAAATCGTATTTGCCTGCGTCGGGCGAGACGAGGATGTTCGCGCAATCACTCTCGGGGACGATGGCGCCTTCCACACACTGACGGCGGGTGCGGTATTTGTTGACCACACGACTGCGTCGGCGACACTGGCGCGGGAGTTGGATGCAGCCGCCAATGCTCGTGGTTTTCATTTTATTGATGCTCCGGTCTCGGGTGGTCAGCAGGGTGCGCAAAAAGGAACCCTGACCGTGATGTGCGGCGGCGCTGCCGATGTCTTCGAGCGGGTAAAGCTGGTGATCAGCCATTACGCGCGCGCGGTCAGTCTGCTCGGCCCGGTGGGCAGTGGCCAGTTGTGCAAAATGGTCAACCAGGTTTGTATCGCCGGTGTGTTGCAGGGTTTGGCCGAGGGTCTGCACTTTGCCGAGGTCGCCGGTCTCGATGGCCACCGCGTGATCGAGGTCATCGCCCAGGGCGCGGCGCAATCCTGGCAGATGGACAACCGCCACCAGACCATGCTGGCTGGACAGTATCGGCACGGCTTTGCGGTCGACTGGATGCGCAAGGATCTGGCCATTGTGCTCGCGGAGGCGCGCGCCAATGGCGCTTCGCTGCCGCTGACCGCGTTGATCGATCAGTTCTATGCGGATGTCCAGGCGATGGGCGGCGGTCGCTGGGACACCTCCAGTCTGCTTGCCCGTTTGGGTAGAGCAGTGGATGGCAATTGATGATGGATCCGACAGCCATGGATCAGCAGACGTTCAATGGCGGTTTGCTCGCTTTCCTGCAAGCGTCGCCGACACCTTTTCATGCCGTCGCAAACCTGGGCAGCGCGCTGGCTGCTGCCGGGTTCATCTATCTGGCGGAAGACGAGCCCTGGCATTTACAAATCGGTGGGCGCTATTACACCACCCGCAATGGTTCGTCAATCATTGCGTTTGCCAAAGGCAAGCGGGCGGAGAGCGAACGTGGCCTGCGACTGGTGGGTACTCACACCGACAGCCCGCGGTTGGTGGTCAAACCCAACCCGGAGCGCGTCAAGGATTATTTCCAGTTGGGTGTCGAAGTCTACGGCGGCGCGCTGCTGAATCCCTGGTTCGATCGCGATCTCTCCCTCGCCGGTCGCGTGGTGTTCCGGCACCGGCCGAGTGGCGAACTGCGCCAGGCGTTGATCGACTACCAGAGACCGCTGGCGGTGATCCCGAGCCTCGCGATTCACCTGGATCGGGAAGCTAACCAGAATCACGCGGTAAATCCGCAAACGGATATTTTGCCGCTACTGTTCACCATGAAAGCGGGGCGCCAGACACAGTTCAGCGGGCTGCTGGCTGAGCGGATTGCCTTTGATCTCGGCGACTCAATCGCCCTGGCCGATATCCATGTCATCGACTACGAGTTGTCCTTCTACGACACCCAGCCGCCGGCGCTGATCGGCTTGTACGACGATTTCATCGCATCGGCGCGACTCGATAATCTCTTGAGCTGCTATGCCGGCGTCCAGGCGCTGCTGGCGGCGGACGCTGAAGTCACTAGCCTGCTGATCTGCACCGACCACGAGGAGGTGGGCAGCAACTCCGCCTGTGGGGCTGCTGGACCCATGCTCGATAGCGTGCTGCGGCGCATCATTGCCGATGGTGAGGAACGCACCCGTGCGCTCAGCCGCTCCCTGCTGATTTCGGCCGACAACGCTCACGGTGTGCACCCCAATTTTGCCGGCAAACATGATCCCAACCACGGCCCGCTACTCAATGGTGGTCCGGTGATCAAGATCAACAACAACCAGCGCTACGCCACTAACAGCCTTTCCGCCGCGCTGTTTCGCGGTTGGTGTGAGGCTGAGGGGGTGCCAGTGCAGACCTTTGTCACCCGCAGTGATCTTGGCTGCGGCAGCACCATCGGCCCTATTACTGCGACCGCTATCGGAGTGCCGACGCTTGATGTCGGTGTGCCCACCTTTGCGATGCATTCAATTCGTGAGCTGGCTGGCGCGAATGATTCCCACGCTCTCTTCAGTGTGTTGCGTGCGTTCTATCACCATGCGGGGGCGTTGGCCGTTTTCTAGGGATGCTCTGAATAACCCGATTCTGTTTATGGTTCGATCCTTCGTCAGGCTCAGGACCGACGAAGGATCGAAGGACATATTCAGAGCATCCCTAGCTCGTTGCGGCAATGAGACTCTGAAACCCTGATCGTTATGGCCTTGTGCTAACATCCGGCGGCCATTCCAAAGCAACACTTTCAACGCGTTCAACGCGACATTGCTAACAAACCGAGGAGGTTTTATGACTACCGGAACCGACATCAAAATCCAAACCGGCGGCGCCAGTTTTGGCGCCTACCTGGCGTCCCCCGACAAGCCGGCAACGGCGGGTGTGATCGTGATTCAGGAAATTTTTGGCGTCAACCACCACATTCGCGCGGTCACTGATCGCTTGGCGGCGGAAGGCTATCTCGCTATCGCCCCCGATATCTTTCACGCCCAGCAAGCTAATGTACAGGTCGGCTATGACGAGGCCGGGATGACCACGGGCATCAAGTTGATGCAGAACCTGAACCCGCCGGCGACGCTGGCCGACATCAAGGCGTGTCTGGATTATCTGAAGAATGAGAAGGGCTGCAAGAAAGTCGGGGTCACCGGTTTCTGCATGGGTGGCATGCTGACCTATCTGACCGCGGCCAATCTGCCGGTGGATGCGG
Source organism: Porticoccaceae bacterium (assembly GCA_051306415.1). Classification (GTDB taxonomy): domain Bacteria; phylum Pseudomonadota; class Gammaproteobacteria; order Pseudomonadales; family Porticoccaceae; genus CBDDRG01. Next base: position 13,379 of record JBPPNE010000188.1, on the reverse strand, counting down.
CGGCGGCCTATTACGGTGGCGGCATCGCCAATTTCCTCGATCAGGCCAAGAACATCCACTGCCCGATTATCTTCCACTTTGGCGACAAGGATGCCCACATTCCGTTGTCCCAGGTGGACAAGATCAAGGATGCGACCAAATCCCTGAAGGATTGCGACGTCTATGTCTATAGCGCCGATCACGGCTTTCATTGCGACGAGCGCGGCAGTTACGATGCCACGGCCGCGAAACAGGCCTGGGCCCGCACGCAGGATCTGTTCAAGAAATTTCTCTGAATAACGTAAATTTTACTCGCGATAATCCAGGGTGTGTCCGTAGCGCCGGGGATTTTCGGGCAAATAAAAAAGGCGGCAAAAGCCGCCTTTTTTATTGACTTCGGAGGTGTCACGCAGCGAGCGATGGTTCTCCACACACCGGACCGCGCTTGCCGCTCGCCGGCAGTTTGCGCGATCCGGGCCGCACTTCGCTCGGGCCGGGCAGATCAAGTTCCTTGGCCCATTCGCGCATTTTCGGCAGCACCTGCTCGCCCAGCAACTGCATGCTCCGCATCGATTGTTGGTGCGTGGTGGAACCACCCTCGATATGCCAGATCGCGAAGATGCCCGGCCGCAGCGTCTCCAGGATGTGGCGGATTTTGGGCAGCACGGAATCCGGTGTGCCGACGATAATCTGGCGATTGCGGATCAGGTTTTCGTACAGCACCTCGTTGTTGTATTTGCGCATTTCGGCGACGTTGACGTCGCCGCTGGCCTTGCCCGACACCACGGCCTCATTGGTCTCCGGGTCGGTCAGCGCATAGGCCAGGCGCTTGGTCGCCGCCTTGGAGTTGTAACCCGCCGGGAACATCCAGTCGGGCCGGGCAAATGCCGGCTGGCCGCCGCCGTAGACGTAGTTCTTGCCGAGCTCATGGGCTTCCTCCTCGGTGTCGGCGCAGACCACGCGTTGCAAATAGCCGTAGCACTCGGGGCCGGCCTGAAAGCCCTCGGCGGCAGCGGTATCGGCGTAGAGATTCCACATCTCCATCGTCGGCGGCAGGAAGGTCGCCAACGCGAAATAGGAGTAGCGGTGCTTGGCCGCGAACACCGCGGTCTCCGGGCTGACTAGGCTCGGAATCCAGGTTTCGATGTTCTTCTGAATCGGCTTCACCCAGGGATTGACGTGGCGATACTCGTAGTGCTTGCCCTCGTAGCGCCAGGGACCGTCCTTGCTCCAGGCCTGCATGATGAAGTCGTGGGCTTCGTCGAAGCGCTCGCGGTTGTAGGTGGGGTTGATGTTGTTCGCCAGTTGTTCGCAGCCGGCGCCGCGCACCCAGCCGGTGATCAGCCGACCGCCGGAGATCATGTCGATCATGCCCAGCTCTTCAGCCAGACGCAGCGGATCGGCGACAGGCAGTGGGTTGCCCATCAGCGCGATGCGAACTTTTTTGGTGATGCGCGCGAGGATCGATGCCTCCACATTCATCACCGCGCCCATGGTGTAGGGGTTGGCGTGGTGTTCGTTCAACATGACGCCGTCGAAGCCCAGTTCCTCGGCGTAGAGCTTTTCATCGAAATAGCGATTGAATAGCTCGCCGCCGCGCACGGGATCGAGGTACTTGTTGGAAACGCCAAAGAAACTCGCGTTCTTGATCACGACGTCCTCGGGAACATCGCAGTAGGGGCGTTCGGTAAAGGTAGTGATGTGCATGCTCAGTTCTCCTTAATCCAGGTTGCGGGATGACGGTTTCACGACAAATGTGTTCAGGATAAAAATGTCCGCAGTTCGCTGAGGAACTTGTCAGTCTGTTCAATTTCCGGGCGGTGACCGCAGCCGCTAAAGGTCACCAGTCGGGAACCCTTGATGGCGCCCTGGTAAACCGCTGCCGCGCTGACCGGCACGATACGATCTTCCGTGCCCCACAGAATCAACGTCGGCAGCGTTTTCACCAGCCCGAGGCGGTGGGACAACGCCGGATTGTTCATATAGGGTTTCCAGGCCAGGCGGGCGGTTTCGGCGGTGGCATCCTGGAAGCGCTCAAACTGCGCGGGCGTCACCTGGCCGCCAAACAGACTGGCGTGCTCCGGGGTGGCGGCGACATTGCTGACGCTAGCCGCAAGGTAAACCGCCGTTGGCGACTCGTAGATATCGCAAATCTCGCCTTGCGGCGGTTTGATACCCGTGGGCGCCACCAGCGTCATCGACGAGAACTGTGCGGGATCGTGCGCCGCCATCTCCGCCGCGATCCAGCCGCCGAGGGAAAAGCCGATGACGTCGATGCCGGTCCAGCCCTGCTCGACCAGCATCTGGGCGTAGAAATTCGCAAGGTCGCCGATGGTGAGCGCCCAGTCGAGGCGCGGCGATACACCAAAACCTGGGTGCAGTGGGGTGATCAGCGTGCGGGTCTTCGCCAGCTCCTGCTTCCATTTGAGCCAGCCGGGGTCGCCGAGTTCCTCGTGCAACACCAGCAGGGGTTTGCCGCTGCCGCCTTCGATCACCGACAGCTCCAGGCCCGCCGTCGATAGGGTTTTTTGAGTCCACGCATCGTTTGCCAAGGTTATTCTCCGCTAGCTCAGGGTCATTCAAGGGATTTGAATGGGTTAAATTGCACAGGCACCGTCTTGTGCGCCGAGATCGCAATTGCGAGCTGAATGCGCGGACGACGCAATAAAAATGTGAGAAGTCGCAGTTGGCCTTCAGGTATCCGCGGCGCCGGACGGCATTTTTTGATTCTCGGCCCCACTGGTGCGGGTAGCGACCACCTGATGGTGCCAGCCTCTGCAACTCGTGCCCAGACGTTAGCGCCTCCGTAACGGAGTGTCAACCGAGAGGCGGTGAGATGGCGTCGCTGAACGGAATTCTCCGCGGTTGTCGCGACCACAGGTTGATGGCCGCCCGGTCTTTCGGCGGCAATTGAATCCGGTATCATTGGCGCCCTCTTTTCAACGTTGCGAACCCTCATGACCAAGGCAACTATCCTCACTGGGATCACCACCTCGGGAACGCCCCACCTCGGCAACTACGTCGGCGCCATCCGCCCCGCGATCGCCGCCAGTCGGCGCGCGGACACCGAGGCGTTTTATTTTCTGGCGGACTATCACGCGCTGATCAAATGCCAGGACGCCGGCGAAGTGCAGCGCTCGACGCGGGAGATTGCGGCGAGCTGGATGGCACTCGGGCTCGATACCGAGCGCGTGGTGTTCTATCGCCAATCCGACATCCCGGAAATCCCGGAACTCACCTGGCTGCTGAGCTGCATGACGGCCAAGGGCCTGATGAACCGCGCCCACGCCTACAAGGCGGCGGTGCAGGACAACGAAGCAGCGGGTGAGGATCCGGACTTCGGCATCACCATGGGGCTGTTCAGCTATCCGGTGCTGATGGCCGCCGACATCCTGATGTTCGGCGCCCACCAGGTGCCGGTGGGCCGCGACCAGATTCAGCACGTCGAGATGGCGCGCGACATCGCCCAGCGCTTCAACCATCACTACGGCGAGCATTTCGTGTTGCCCGAGGCTGTCGTCGATGACGATGTCGCCGTGCTGCAGGGCGTCGACGGCCGCAAGATGAGCAAGAGCTACGGCAACACCATCCCGCTGTTTCTGGCGGAAAAAGATCTGCAGAAGCACATCAACCGCATCAAGACCAACCTGCTCGAACCCGGTGAACCCAAGGACGCGGATACCTCGGCGGTATTCCAGATCTGGCAGGCCTTTGCCACCCCGGCGCAAACTGCTGTCATGCGCGCCCGCTTCGTCGAGGGCATCGCCTGGGGCGAGGCCAAGAAGCAGCTGTTTGAACTGGTGAACGCCGAACTGGCGCCGGCGCGCGAACGCTATCACCAGCTGCTCGCCGATCCCGGCCACATCGAAGCCGTGCTCAAGGCCGGTGCCGCCAAGGCCCGCGCCCTCAGCCAGCCGATGATGGCAAAATTGCGGCACGCGGTGGGTATTCGCCCGCTCCTCTGAAGCCCGTTGAAGCCCGTTGGGAGTTACCGCATCCGCGTGGGCAAAGCTGCCGGCGCGATGCCGGCTATTTTTTCTTCGGATCAAACAGCGCGCTTACAGGCTCGGTGATCTTCTGCATGCCCCAGGCCAGCGCGACAAACAGGCCCAGATAGGCGAGCAGCGCCAGCCAGGCCGGCAGCGTGGCGAACAGCCAATCGTAGCGCGACAAAAGCGGCCAGTGCAGCAGATAAATCTCGTAGGAATAGGTGCCGAAAAATGCGAAAAACCCGAGGCTGAATTGCTTCAGACAGAACAGCGCCAGCAGTGAAAACAGAATCACCATATTGATGGACTGCTCTTTCCACGGCCCCTGATTGACACCGGAGTGAGTGGCGAAATAGCCCACCAGCAGTGCCAGCACCAACAACGCGAGGCTGTACAGCGCAACGGGCATCGCTTCGCGCTTCCGCTGCAACACTACACGCGGCTGCCGCTGCGCCGGGGCGGCGAAGAGACCCCAGGCCGCCAGTACTCCCAGCGGAAACGCCAGCGTGTGGACTTCATACAGCCGAATCACCAGCACGAACCAGGCGGGACGCCACTGCACCACCAGCGCGCCGGCGGCAAACAGCAGCACGGCGGTCAGCCAGGGCCGGCGCAGCACGAACAGCAGCGGAAACAGCAGGTAGTAAAACAGCAGCCAGGTCAGGTACCAGAATACCGAATTGACGTCCGTCGCCATGTCCGCCACCGGGAACAGCCCGAGCAGTGAGCGCACGACGTAGCCGACCGGGTAGGTGCGGTGCAGCCACAGCGCATCGACAACAAAAAAGCCCACCAGCGCGATCCAGAACGGAATGAACACCTTGGTCAGGCGGCGGCGGTAAAAATCCGCCGGTCGCATCGGGCTTCTGAGCATGCCGACGGTCAGGCCGTAGCCGGACAGGAACAGAAAAATATCGACGCCGAGACCGGAGGCGATGGACAGCGGCCACAGGAAGCGATAGTCGTCGACCAGGAAAAACCCGATATGGCCGAACACCACCGCCAGGATCGCGAGCCCTTTCAACTCCTGACTGACCCCCAGCGGCAGAATCTCCCGGCCGTGGTCGCGGCGGATGCAAGCCAGCAGCGCGATGCCGAGCACCAGAATTATGATCCAGGTGGCGCCAGCGGCGTCGAGAATGGGGATACGCTGGTCATCGGGCATCGGACATCACTCTGGTTGTGGGTGTGAATGGATCGGCCGGGCCGCGGAGTGCCGCAAGCGGCGGTGCTGGTTTGTCGTTCGCAAATCGGCAATTCCCGGGGCCGTTCAGGGCATCACGATCTTGGTGAAGAATGTTTCCGCGCGCGCCGGGTCGAGGGTTTTGAGCTGCTGGAAAACCTCCAGCACCTGGTCGCGCTGTCCCGACTTATAATAGGCGATGCCTAGGTTGAACAACGCATTGGCATCTCGCGGATCGATACGCAACGCCTGCTGAAACGCCACGATGGCTTGGGCACTCTGCCCGGCATGAACGTGGACGACGCCCAGGTTGTACCACGCGGCGGCGAGTTGCGGATCGATGCGCAGCGCCTGCTGGTAGGCCGCGATGGCCTGGGCGCTCTGCCTGGCATGAGCGTAGGCGCTGCCCAGGCTGTACCACGCCGTTGCGTTGTTCGGCTGCGCCCGGGTCCAGCGGCGGCCGTGCTCAAGCAGCGCCGGCCAGTCCTGGCGGCTTTCCAGTGCGATAGCTTTGTTCAGCCACTCGGTTTGTGCAATGGCCGTTGTGCTGTTGGCCGTTGTGCCTGGCGCTGCGCTGGCGCTGCGCTGGGCCAGTTCCTGCACCCATTCGACGGGCACCGCGAAATTGAGGTTCTGGCCGTCGGCGACATAGAAGGTGGTCAGGCCCACCAGGGCGCCGTTGTCATCGTACAGGCCGCCGCCGCTGGAGCCGGGCGAGATGGCGGCGGTGGTCTGAATATAGTGGCCGCCCTCGACCTCGCGCAGGCTGGAGACGAGGCCGTCGGAGAGCGTGAGCTCGAGGCCGCGAGACGCGCCGATGGCATAGACCTTCGCGCCCACGGCGAGGCTTCGGGTGCTGCCCATCACGACCGCCGGCGCGCGGAGACCGGCGACACTCAGGGAGCAGACATCCCGATCCCAGTCGGTGCGGCGCAGTTGCGCCGGGTAGGTGTGGTCGCCGCTGCGCACCTGCAGGGCGCTGGCATCCTTGACGACGTGGCAATTGGTGGCGACCTCGCCGGTGGGCAGCACCACGCCGCTGCCAAAGGCGCTGATCTCTGCCTTGGCATTGAGGTTTTGCACGACCACGGTACTGCGCGCGGCGCGCTGGTAAATCTCGCTGGCGGTGCTGGCGTGAACGCCAGCCGCGGTGGCCAGCGCGCTGGCCGTGAGCGCGGTAACAAGGCTGAGGTGGCGAAACCGGGGCTGCATGCACAATTCCTTTTGTCGTCGTTGCCGGTCAATCTTCTGAGTAATGGAGCGCGGATATTCCAATGATTCTTTCTAGTTTATCAGCGCGTTATCAGTGCGCTGGCGTGCTTGGCACCACGGCCAGTACTTTGGCGACTGTATCGGTAAGCCGGCGCAAATCCTCAGCATCAATGACATAGGGCGGCATCAGGTAGACCAGCTTGCCGAAAGGGCGGATCCACACCCCCGCATCGACGAATTGCTTCTGCAGCGCGGCGACATCCACGGCTTGCTTCATTTCGACGACGCCGATGGCGCCAAGCACGCGCACGTCGGCGACACCGGCATAGTGCCGGCAGGGTTCCAGTTCCGCGCGCAACTGGGCTTCGATGGCGGCGATGCGCTGTTGCCAGGGCGAGGCGAGCAGCAGTTCGATACTGGCGTTGGCGACGGCGCAAGCCAGCGGGTTGGCCATGAAGGTGGGGCCGTGCATGAACACACCGGCCTCGCCGTGGCAGATGCCGTCGCTGATGCGGTCGGTGCAGAGTGTCGCCGCCAGTGTCAGGTAGCCGCCGGTTAGCGCCTTGCCGAGGCAGAGAATGTCCGGGCTGATATCGGCCCACTCGCAGGCGAACAATTTGCCGGTGCGGCCAAAGCCGGTGGCGATTTCATCGGCGATCAGCAGCACCTCGTGTTCGTCGCAGAGTTCTCGCACCCGGCGCAGGTAGGTGGGGGAGTAAAAGCGCATGCCGCCGGCGCCCTGCACGATGGGTTCCAGAATCACCGCGGCGAGTTCGTCGGCGTGGGCGCCGAGCTGGCGTTCGAAGTCGGCGATATAACCATCGTCCCAAGTATCGGCAAAGGCGCAGCGGGGGGCTTCGGCAAACAGTTGCCGGGCGAGCACGCCGCTGAACAGCTGGTGCATGCCAGTGACCGGATCACACACCGACATCGCGGCGAAGGTGTCGCCGTGATAGCCGCCGCGCACCGTCAACAGCCGGGTTTTGCGCGGCTTGCCGAGCGACTGCCAGTATTGCAGCGCCATCTTGATCGCGACCTCGACGGCGACCGATCCGGAGTCGGAGAAAAATATTTTTCGCAAAGGCGTTGGTGTAATATTCACCAGCGTTTTCGCGAGGCGCGCGGCGGGCTCGTGGATGATGCCGCCGAACATGACGTGGGCCATTTGTTCGAGCTGTGCGGTGATGGCGGCGTTCAGCGCCGGGTGGTTGTAACCGTGAATCACGCACCACCAGGAGGCCATGCCGTCGATCAGTTCGCGGCCATCGGCAAGACGCAGGCGGACGCCCTTGGCGCTCGCCACCGCGTAGGTAGGTAGCGGCTGGGTCAGCGACGAATAGGGGTGCCAGATGTGCTCCCGGTCGATCGCCTCGACTTCGGAGTTGCTCAGTGCGGTTCTGGTGACTGCGATCATGGTGTTAGTGCGGTCATGGTGGCATTGATCCGTGCGCGAGAGATTTGCGGGAAATAGGGTATTGTATGCTAGGGAAACGCTGAACAAATGGATTCCATTCATGGTTCGACCCTTCGACAGGCTCAGGACTTACCACGAACGGAATCAATAGGTTCCCGTTCGTCCTGAGCCTGACGAAGGATCGAAGGACTTAATTTCAGCGTTTCTCTAGGTGTGTGCGGAGCGGCATAAGCAGGCGGTGAGCAACAGTCAATAGTCAACAGCGAGCTTAGCGGGAGCGAACAATTGAAAGACCATGGTGTGCAGCGTATTGCCGGTGTTGTTGTCGAAGTCGTGCGGAAAAGGCCATTGGTCGGCTCGTTGATGGGGATAGTGGCAGCTACTGCCGCCGTGGTGCTGATCGCACAATTGCTGGCATCCCCTGAAGCACCTGTGGTCGCGACAGTAGCAGCGCCGACCGCGGTGGAGCTGGCGGCGGAATCATCCAGCGTGACGGAACCGCCAGCCGTGGCAGCGACGGAAACGCCGGCAGTGGCGAGTGCGCCTGCAACTGCGACAGTTGAAACTCCGGCTATTGTCGTCGCTCCTGACGCCGCCAAGGCAGACGCATCTGGCGTGGCAACCGGGGTCGGCGCGGCGCCAGCGGACAAGACTGCGGTAACCGGAGAGTGGGAAACGCTGGAAATGAAAGAGCCTGCCGCCGATGCAAAGCCGGCCACGAGCACTAAAGGAAAAGCGCCGGTAGCGGCAGCGAAAGCGGGCACCGCAAAAACCAAACCCACTGCGGCGGTGGCGAAAGCCACTGTGGTAGCCAAGACCAAAGCTGGCGACAGCAAGGCGCCCATCGGCACTGCGGCCGCAGGCAAAACCGCTGCGGCGACGCCGAAAAAAGGCGTCAAGGAAGCCGCGGTGGCGACATCGAAACCGCAGGCGATTAAGCCGGCGGCGGGAAAAGAGGCGGCCGCTGTTGACACCCCCGCGGCATCGGTGGTGCCGGCTGACGCCGGTGTCCGCAAACCGCAGTACTGGTCGTTCTGGGGCGCCAGTCAGGAAGCCAGCGCGAGTACCATCAACCACGCCGACTGGGATCGCATCCTGCGCACCTATGTGATCGCCAATCACCCGTCCGGCATCAACCGCTTTCGCTATGGCAGTGTCAACAAGGACGACCGCAAGACCCTGAAGGGCTACATCGAGCGGATGGCGGCGCTGGATCCGCGCACGTTCTCACGGCAGGAGCAGAAGGCCTACTGGCTCAATCTGTACAACGCGCTGACGGTGAACCTGGTGATCGAGCACTATCCGGTCAAAAGCATCAGGAATATCGCCGACAAGAACCTGCCGGACGGCCCCTGGGACAGCAAGCTGGTCACTATCGCCGATCAGAAAGTGTCGCTGAACGATATCGAGCACCGCATCCTGCGACCGATCTGGCAGGACAACAAGATTCACTTTGGCCTGGTCGGCGCGAATCTCGGTTGCCCCAGCCTCATCGCGAAGGCCTTTACCGCGAAGAATAGCGAGGATCTGCTGAAGCAATCCCGCCGCGATTTCGTCAACGACAGTCGCGGCGTGAAACTCGCCAACGGCAAGCTGGAGGCGTCGGAGCTGTTTTCCTGGTACCAGCAGGATTTCGCCAAGACCGACAAAAATCTGATCAAGTTCTTTGCCTTCAACGCCGATGACCGCAAGGCGCTCTATCTGCTCGGCTTCACCGGCAAGATCGACTATAAGACCTACGACTGGGCGCTCAACGCACCTTGAGCGTCCGTTGCGGTTGGTTGATGGGGGGCGAGGCCGTACAATAGCGGCCCTCGCCCGTTTCGACCACGACACGACCACGACATCATGCCCGAAGCCCTGAGCCGCAAGCAGCGGCTGGAATTCAACAAGCTGCAAAAACGCCTGCGCCGCAACGTTGGCAGCGCGATTGCCGACTACAACATGGTCGAGGCTGGCGACAAGATCATGGTGTGCCTGTCGGGTGGCAAGGATTCCTACGCCATGCTCGACATCCTGCTCAATCTGCGCGCTACCGCACCCATCGACTTCGATCTGGTGGCGGTCAACCTCGACCAGAAGCAGCCGGGATTTCCCGAGCAGGTACTGCCGGAATACCTGTCCGCGCTTGGCGTGCCCTTTCACATCATCGAGAAGGACACCTACAGCATCGTCACCGAACATATCCCGGAGAACAAAACTTATTGCAGTCTGTGTTCGCGGCTGCGGCGGGGCACCCTGTACAGCTTTGCCGAGGAGATTGGCGCGACCAAGATTGCTCTCGGCCACCATCGCGACGACATCGTCGAAACCCTGTTCCTGAATATGTTTTACGGCGGCAAGCTGAAGGCGATGCCACCGAAGCTGCTCAGCGACGACGGCCGCAATATCGTCATTCGCCCGCTGGCCTACTGCCGCGAAGACGATCTCGCCGAATTCGCCGAATTCAAGGCCTTTCCGATCATTCCCTGCAATCTGTGCGGGTCCCAGGACAACCTTCAGCGTGTGGTCATCAAGAACATGTTGCAGGCCTGGGAGCGGGAGCAGCCGGGCCGTATCGAGACGATTTTTTCCGCCATTTGCAATGTCGCGCCGTCCCAGCTGGCCGATACCGCACTGTTTGATTTCGCCAACTTGCAACTGCGCCGTGCTCCCCCTGTGGAGTTGCGTCAGCGCGAGCATTACACGGTTGACCACCGCATCGATGTCGTCAACCTGTCTTGACCCTGATCTAACCTGACCTGAACGAGCGAGAACTCCAGTGATTCGAATTCGCGACCTCCAACTGTTGCGCGGTACCCGCATTTTGCTCGATGGCGCCACGCTCGCTGTCAACCCCGGCCAGAAGGTCGGCCTGGTGGGCGCCAACGGCTGCGGCAAATCCTCGCTATTTGCGCTGCTGCGTGGCGAGTTGCACGTCGACCGCGGCGATGTCGAAATCCCGCGCGACTGGCGCATCGCCAGTGTCGAGCAGGAAACACCGGCGATTGCGCGCTCGGTGCTCGATTACACGCTGGATGGCGATGGCGAGTTTCGCGGCGTGCAGGCCGAACTGGAAAACGCCGGCCATCTGTCGGGCGAGCAGTTGGGCGAGCTGCACCATCGCTTCGAGGCGCTCGATGGCTACGGCGTCGAGGCCCGCGCCGCCCAGATGCTTGCCGGCCTCGGTTTCGATAGCGCGGCGCAACAGCGTCCGGTGGCGAGCTTTTCGGGCGGTTGGCGAATGCGTGTCAACCTGGCGCGGGCGCTGATCAAGCCCTCGGAGTTGATGTTGCTCGACGAGCCGACCAATCACCTCGACCTCGACGCCATCTTCTGGCTCGAACGCTGGCTGCTGCGCTACCCGGGCACACTGCTGGTGATCTCCCACGACCGCGAGTTTCTCGATCGCCTGGTCGATACCATCGTCCATGTCGAAAATGGCATGCTCAACACCTATCGCGGCGACTATTCGGGTTTCGAGCGGCAGCGTGGCGAGCGGCTGATGCAGCAGCAGGCGGTATTCGACAAGCAGGCGCGGCAGCGCTCCCACCTGCAGACCTACATCGACCGCTTCCGCTACCAGGCGAGCAAGGCGCGGCAGGCCCAGAGCCGCATCAAGGCGCTGGAGCGGTTGCAGGCGGCGGCACCGCTACAGGCCGCGAGCGGCTTCGATTTTCAGTTTCGCGAGCCCGCTGGTCTGTGTTCACCGCTGATCAGTCTCGATCAGGTGCGAGCGGGCTATGGCGACACGGTAATTCTTGAGCACATCCACATCAATTTGCTACCGGGTTCGCGCATCGGTCTGCTCGGCCGCAATGGTGCCGGCAAATCCACGCTGGTGAAGCTGCTGGCCGGTGAACTCGCGCCCCTCACCGGGCAGATCGAGCGCGGCCGCAATCTCGCCGTCGGCTACTTTGCCCAGCAGCAGCTCGAAGTGCTCGACCTCGGTGCGTCGGCGCTGTTGCACTTGCAGCGGATCGCCCCGCGCGCCCGCGAGCAGGAACTCCGCGACTACCTGGGCGGCTTTGGCTTTCGCGGCGAAGGCGTCACCGCGCCGGTGGGGCCGTTCTCCGGCGGCGAGAAGACCCGGCTGGCGCTGGCGCTGCTGATCTGGCAGCGGCCCAATCTGCTGCTGCTGGACGAACCCACCAACCACCTCGACATCGACATGCGCGAGGCCTTGGTGCTCGCGCTGCAGGATTTCACCGGCGCTGTGGTGGTGGTCTCCCACGATCGTCATTTGTTGCGTACCGTGGTGGATGAGCTCTACCTGGTGCAGGATAGAGCGGTGGTTCCCTTTGCCGGCGACCTCGATGACTATCAGAAATTGCAGCAGCAACCGCAGCGTGCCAAACCACGTGCCGGTGGCGATGCGAAAATAGGCAAGCCGCTACAACAGCCGATGATGGTGGATCGCCAGACCCGCAAGCGCGAGGAAGCCGCGCACCGTGAGCGCAGCGCCGAGCAGCGCAAACAGGTGGTGACGGCGGAGCGGCGTCTCGAAGCCGCGCAGGCCCGGTTCACTGCGATCACCGCGAGCCTCGCCGACCCCGATCTGTACCAACCAGCGGCCGCCGCCCGGCTGCGGCAATTGCTCGCCGACGAGGGCGCGCTGAAGGCGGAGATCGAACGGCTTGAGCACGGCTGGTTGGCGGCGCAGGAAAACCTCGAAGCTGTAGACACCGCGTTTCGCGAGTGCCAGCAATAGCCAGACAGCGGTCTCCGCTGCCGCTAGCCGCAAGTTTTTTACACAGGCCAATTAATGCACAGAATCGAAGTTCAGGTCGGCGATATCACCCAGCTCGCGGTGGATGCCATCGTTAATGCCGCCAACAGCCGTCTCGCCGGCGGTGGTGGCGTGGACGGCGCGATTCATCGGGCCGCCGGTTACGCCGAGTTGCAGGCCGCCTGCGCCAAACTGGGTGGCTGTCCCACCGGGCAGGTGCGACTGACCGCTGGGTTCAGGCTGCCGGTGAAAGCCATCATTCACGCGGTCGGCCCGGTCTGGCACGGTGGCGATGCCGGCGAGGACGGGCTGCTCGCGAGCTGTTACCGCAGTGCGCTGAGACTCGCCGCCGATCAGGGTTTCCACTCGATTGCCTTCCCAGCGATCAGTTGTGGTGTCTACGGCTTTCCGGCCCAGCGCGCGGTGGTCATCGCCGTGCGTGAGGTGCGCGCCGCGCTGGCGGCCGATACTCACGTTTCTCGCATAATATTCTGCTGTTTCGACGCCGCGATGGCGGCGCTCTACCGCGACCAATTGAGCCTTGGTTGAGATCAATAGCCATTGCAACGAGAACGGCAACGGCCCATCCCATGAGAGCATGAACCCGTCGCTGTACTCGCGGACCAACCATTAACCAAGCAGGTGTCGGTATGAGCGAAGATGTTGTGAAGGGTGGCAATTCCCAAAGTCTGATCGACATCAGCCTGCACCGCGCGCTCGAATATCTTGACCTCGAAAGTCTCGATCTCGAAAGCCTCGGCCCCGGAAATCTTGACACTGTGCCGCCAGGGTTGGTCGATGTGTTGGCATCGCCCCGTCGCATTGTCAGCGTCGCTTTTCCGGTCGCAATGGATGATGGCAGCGTGCGGGTGTTTCGTGGCCACCGGGTGCTGC
>JBPPNE010000187.1:0-9388 GCA_051306415.1 Porticoccaceae bacterium | reverse complement strand
GCCGGCGACGAGATTCCTCGGCGCGGCACTGTCTTTATAAGCGTGCGCGAGCCCGACAAAGCCGGTGTCGTCGATGTCGCCCGCCAGTTGCTCGCGCTCGGCTTCAAACTGGTGGCCACCCGGGGCACCGCCCGCTTGATTCAGGAAGCCGGGCTTGCCGTGGAGCTGGTCAACAAGGTCAAGGAAGGCCGGCCGCATATCGTCGACATGATCAAGAACAAGAAAATCGATCTGATTGTGAACACGACCGAAGGCCGCCAGGCAATTGCCGATTCCTCGGCTATTCGCTCTAGCGCTGAAGCCAATGGGGTGTACTACACTACGACGCTGGCAGGTGGCAACGCGGTGTGCATGGCGCTGAAATTTGGCGGTGAGCAGCGGGTGCGCAGCTTGCAAGAGCTCCACCAAGGAATTTGCGAATGAACAAAATACCCATGACGGTCGAGGGCGAAGCCAAGTTGCGGCAGGAGCTTGAACAACTGAAGAAAGTGGATCGACCGCGCATCATTCGCGCGATTGCCGAGGCTCGTGCCCACGGCGATTTGAAAGAGAATGCCGAATACCATGCGGCCCGGGAGCAGCAGAGTTTTGCCGAGGGCAGGATTCAGGAGATTGAAAACAAACTTAGCCGGGTGCAGATCATTGATGTCGCCAAGCTGCCGGCGAGCGGCACAGTGATCTTCGGCGTCACGGTGTCGATCATCGACGTGGCAACCGACAAAGTCCTGACTTATAAAATCGTTGGCGATGATGAAGCCAATGTCCGCGAAAGCAAAATTTCCTATCAATCGCCGATAGCGCGGGCGTTGATGGGCAAGGCGGTCGGTGAAACCGTAGTAGTGAAGACGCCGTCGGGCGAGCTTGAATACGATATCGACAAGGTGGAGCATCTTTAAATCGGGCGCCGGCTCGGCGTCTGCGCGATTACGCCGGCCAGCAGGCCAATATCAATAGTAGGCCAATAACAGAGGGAAAAACCATGCGTCTAACCAGTCCCCGCATTCCTCCGGTCGCTGAGTCGGCCTGGAGCGACGAGCAGAAAGCCGTGTTTGGCAATGCCAAAATGGGTGGGCGAGTGCTCAATATCTTCAAAACCCTGGCGAATCATCCGGCCCTGGGCAAGCGCTGGCTGGTGTTTGCCAATCACATCCTGGGCAAGTCGACGATCTCGGTGCGCGACCGTGAGATTGTCATTTTGCGTATCGGCTGGCTGTGCCGGGCGGGCTATGAGTGGGGCCAGCACGTGGTGATCGGCAAGGAAGCCGGTATGACCGACGCCGATATGGAGCGGATCAAGGCCGGTGCCGACGCGCCGGGCTGGACCCCGGCCGAGGCGCTGCTGATCCGGGCAACGGACGAACTGCACGCCGATGCATTCATTTCCGACGCCACCTGGAAAGGTCTCGCCGCGATCTACAACACTCAGCAGATGATGGACATCGTGTTTACCGTGGGTCAGTACAATCTGGTATCCATGGCGCTGAATTCCTTCGGCGTGCAGCTCGACGATGGCATCAAGGGTTTCTAGCCGCTCTAATCTGTGGCTGGGCGAACCTGGTTCAGCGTAACGGAACGCTGGTGACCGGCGTCCGCAGCGTGAAGCTGTTTGCCCGCGCCAGCGCCAATTTCACCGTGGGCAGGAATTCACCGAGGCCGCGGTTCGCCATCGGCTTGTCATCGACGGAGGTGATCAGATTCGTGTGCTGGGTGGTATGGCCAAACGGCACGACGATCTTGGCGTTGGCAGTGATGACGCCAATGTCGTTCCAGGAACTGACCACGACCAGCCGGTCGCGATCGGCCAGCAGGGGACAGCCGAGAGAGTACTGGTTCGCCGGTGCGTCGACGCCGAGTAGCGGCAGCAAGGTCGAGACGAGATCGAGGTGAGAGGTGGCGTAGCGGATCACCGCGGGTGACTGTCCCGGTATCGACATCACGAAGGGCACCCGCACCTGCTCTTCACTGAAATCCGAATTGTGTCCCCAGCGGCCGTTTTCCATGAAGGCCTCGCCGTGATCGCCAGTGACGACGAGGATGGTGTTGCGCGCCATCTTGCCGGCCTCGAAGGCGTCGAGGACGCGGCCGATCTGGGCGTCGACATGGTGTGCGGCGTTGATGTAGCGGTTTTTGAAGGGTTTGATGTTGTCCCGCAAGTAGCCTGGGGACAGTTTCATGTAATCGACGCTCTTGAGGTAGTCCGGCCGAATCACTGCCGCATCGGGAAAATTGTAACGGGCGTGCGTCGATTCGAAGAACATGAAGCGATACTGTGGCCGATCGCTGGGCGCGGTTGCCAGTGAGGCCAACAGGCGGTCAACATTGCGGACGTCGCGGCCCCAGGCGACGCCCTGGTTATCTTCGATCAGTTCCTCGGGCTTGAAGCTTGCGAAGATGGTCTGGTCGAACTCGGGATAGGTAAAGGACGCGCTGGTGATGGCCAGGCGCTGATAGTGATGCTGGTCGAGAACCGAGAACAGCACCGGCGATTGGCGCTTGTACAGGAAGTGATCCCAGCTATTGCCATAGAGCCCGTAGAACAGGGAGAACATGCCCTGGCGCGTGCCGTTGCCGCCACTGTAGTGCCGATCAAAGCGCTGTGCGCCGGTCGAGAAACGCCAGAGTTTCGGCATGATCTCCGGCGTCAGCATGTCGGCGCGCAGGGATTCCACCACCAACATGATGATGTTGGGCGGTTGAGCACCCCGACGCGCCGTCAGTGGTGCCAGCGGGTAGTGGATCTCGCTACCGTCCAGAGTCGCAAACTTCACCGTATCGCTCTGCTTGCGCTGATAGCCGAGGCGCTCCAGCAGGTTTGAGGCGCTGGCCGCCTGATGGAGCGGAAAGCTGGCGGCCAATTCCAGTACCGGGCCGTTGGCAAAGAAGTGGTTGACGGCGTAGAGCGCGCGTTCGCTCAGCGTCAGCAGTATGAAAACCGCTAGCAGCCGGGATAGCTTGACCGCGCGCCGTCGGGCCGCGATACCCGCCAGCAACCACAGCCCCCATGCCGTTGCGATGACCACAGCCAGGGCGGCCGCCAGGCTGCTGACGGACAATTGATCAGAGCCGAGAGACGCCATGCCGCCGCGGGTCGAAATCACGTTCCACACGAAGGCGTTGATGTGGAAGCCGTAGAGCGCGTAGAGGGTCAGGTCGCTGGCGAGCAGGAGCGCCACTGTCGCCAGCGCGACGATGGCAATGCCGGCGACGATGCCTCGCCTTCTGGGGGCAAGGCTAGCGGCGATGGCGCTCAGTAGAATCGCTGGCAACAGATACATCGCCGGATAGGTCGCAAGCAGCAGAATCGGGTAGACCGGGACCCCATTTGGAGTTGCGAACAGGCGATCGTTAGTGACGAGGCAAATTGCGGCAAGCGCCACAAATCCGAACAGGTAGAAGAACGTCAGTTGGCGCTTGATCGGGCTTTGGCCGATAGCGCCGGTAACAATGTTTGACAACGGAGCACTCCTGCGGAGAGGCGGCTGGTGGACGATTCTGGGGGATCTCCCCAGAGAAAGGGCATCCAGCCGCTTCTGCGGCAACCGTCCGCAGAATGTGAGCGCCCGGGGCATAACATGGATTCCCTGGTTGGCCGCTCTATAGACAGGTTCTTGCTCTTGGCAGGTTACAGCGCTGCTGAGCAATGATCGATCATTCCGAGGGGCCGGGTATCCCGTGAATAAGTCGTCAGTGTGACAGGCAAACGAGGATAAAAGTTCCGTTGCCAGCGCAACGGGTATGCCGCTCCCTTGGGCCGGTGTTGTCGGCCCGGTATCGGATGCTAGAATGCTCGCCCGGTTTCTCCGGGGTAACAGCGGCCAGCAGTACCATCCCAGCAGTACCATCAGCGCAATCAACAGGGGAACACTATGAACTACGCGGACTACCAGCATCTGCTCTTTGAGCACCGGCCCAATGGCGTACTGCTGATTACCATCAATCGCCCCGAGGTGATGAATGCCACCAATGGTCGGCTGCACTGGGAGCTGACCCAGGTGTGGGATACCGTAGCCGTCGACGCCGAAACCAACGTGGTCGTGGTGACTGGCGCGGGCAAAGCGTTTTCCGCGGGCGGCGACCTCACCTGGATCGAGGGAGTGGTGGGTAAGGCCGATGCGGTACAGCGGATCCAGAAAGAGGCGGCCGATATCGTCTACCGCATGCTCGACCTGGAAAAGCCGATCATTTCGGCCATCAACGGCGTTGCCGTGGGCGCGGGGCTTGCCGTCGCCATCATGGCGGATATCAGCATCATGTCCGAGACCGCGAAAATCACCGACGGTCACGTCAAGCTCGGCGTCGGTGCCGGTGATCATGCGGCTATTGTGTGGCCGCTCTTGTGTGGCATGGCGAAAGCCAAATACTACTTGATGACGGCCGAGTTCATCGACGGCAAGGAGGCTGAACGCATCGGTCTGGTGAGCCTGTGCTGTCCCCAGGACCAAGTGCTGTCGCGTGCGTTGGCGGTGGCCGATCAACTCGCCGCCGGTGCCCAGCAGGCCATTCGCGGCACCAAGAGCACGCTCAATGGCTGGATCAAGCAGGCGGCGCCGATTTTCGAAAACTCCCTGCGCATGGAAATGCAGTGCTTCCTGAGCCCGGATGCCGTCGAGGGCGTGGCCGCGGTGAAAGAGAAGCGCGCCGCGCAGTTTCCGTCTGCCAAACGCGGTTGATCGCTGGGATGCTGGTTGTCAGCGTCGCGGACGCCGGTGCTTGGCGTTCGCGGCGGGCAGTGCTTGGTGCGTCAGGCTTAGCGCGTCAGATTGGACAGTTTCGGGTTTGGCTTGTCAGACCTTCTCAACAGCAGCGCGGTGTGACCAATCGCTTGCACCAGTTGTGCTTTGGTCGCGCCGCAAAGGCTGGTGAGGAGTACTTGTTTGGCCATCCGGTCGGGCAGCGCGAGTTTGATCTTGATCAGTTCGTGATCGGCGAGCGCCCGTTCGATTTCGGCGAGTACCGCCGCAGAAAGGCCGTTTGCGGCGATGGTGACTACGGGGGTCAGGCGGTGGCCGATGCCCCGCAAGCGCTTTTTGTCGTCGTTTGATGGTTTGTTGCCGTTCGAGTTTGATGGTTTGTTGTCGTTTGAAAATGACATCGACGGGCTCCGTTTCGCAGGCGGCCATTATAGGCAAAAGCACTGGTGAATACCCATGGCCAGATCCAAAAGCAGCGGTCGTTGGCTGCGGGAACATGAAAGCGATTCCTACGTACTGCGCGCTCGCAAGGATGGTTATCGCTCCCGCGCGAGCTACAAGCTGATTGATCTGGACGCCAAAGACAAGTTATTGCGGCCGGGCATGAAAGTGGTCGATCTGGGGGCGGCGCCGGGGGGCTGGTCGCAAGTTGCGGCCGCCAAGGTCGGACGTGGCGGTCGCGTGGTGGCCTTCGACATCCTGCCCATGGCGCCGATTGAGGGCATCGATTTCATCCGCGGCGATTTCACCGAAGAGAGCGCCTTGGCCGCGCTTGTCACCGCGCTGGATAACTCTCCCGTTGACCTTGTAATCTCCGATATGTCACCCAATATCACTGGATTGTGGGCGGTGGATCAGCCGCGAGTGCTGTATCTGGTCGAGCTGGCGCTCGATTTTGCCGCTGAGGTGCTGGCCCCTGGCGGTTGCTTCGTCGCCAAGGTGTTTCAGGGCGAGGGTTCGGATCAGTTGCGTGGGCTGTTGCGACAGCGCTTTACCAGCGTTGCGTCGCGCAAACCGGATGCATCCCGCGCCCGCTCCAGAGAAGTGTATTGGGTGGCCAAGGGTTTCCGCGCGACGCCGCGAGACCCCGGGATCTGAAATCCGCGTTATACTTGATCTAAGCTGGCATTGAATCCGCCGAGGGTTGGCACGAGGGTATCCCGTTGAATGAAATGGCAAAGAACCTGATCCTTTGGCTGGTGATCGCGGCAGTTTTGCTGTCGATATTCCAGAACTTCAAGGGCGGGCCCGTTCCCCAGACTATCAGCTACACCAACTTCGTTGACGAAGTCCAAACCGAGCGCGTGCGCAGCGTCGTGATTGAAGGCCTCGTCATTGAGGGCGAGCATCAGGACGGCACCCGGTTTCGCACGGTTCGCCCGGATATCTACGACAGCGGATTGATGAATGACCTGCTCAATCACAACGTCAACGTGGATGGCCGCGAACCGAAGACGCCGAGCGTCTGGATGCAGCTGTTGATGGCGGCTTTCCCCATCCTGCTGATCCTGTTCATTTTCATGTTTTTCATGCGCCAGATGCAGGGCGGCATGGGTGGTGGCAAGGGCGGGCCGATGTCCTTTGGCAAAAGCCGGGCGCGACTGCTCAGCGAAGATCAGATCAAGACTACCTTTGCCGATGTCGCCGGTGTGGATGAGGCCAAGGAAGAAGTCACTGAGCTGGTCGAGTTTCTCCGCGACCCGACCAAATTTCAGAGCTTGGGTGGGCGCATCCCCCGTGGTGTGTTGATGTCGGGTCCGCCGGGCACCGGCAAGACGTTGCTCGCGAGAGCGATCGCTGGCGAGGCCAAGGTACCGTTTTTCTCCATTTCCGGGTCGGATTTCGTGGAGATGTTCGTCGGTGTCGGTGCGTCTCGCGTGCGCGATATGTTCGAACAGGCGAAGAAACAGGCTCCCTGCATTGTCTTCATCGACGAGATCGACGCGGTTGGCCGTACCCGTGGTGGCGGCTGGGGTGGCGGCAACGACGAGCGCGAGCAGACGCTGAACCAGTTGTTGGTGGAGATGGACGGTTTCGAGGGCAACGAGGGCATTATTGTCATCGCGGCGTCAAACCGTTCGGACGTCCTCGACAAGGCGTTGATGCGACCGGGCCGTTTCGACCGGCAGATTTACGTCGGGTTGCCGGACATTCGCGGTCGCGAGCAGATACTCAAGGTGCACGTCCGCAAGGTGCCCATGGATGACAGGGTTAGTCTAAATGTGCTGGCGCGGGGAACCCCGGGGTTTTCCGGTGCGGATCTGGCGAATCTGGTCAACGAGGCGGCGTTGTTCGCCGCCCGCTCCAACCGTCGCATGGTGACGATGGAAGAATTTGAAAAGGCGCGCGACAAGATCATGATGGGCGCGGAGCGACGCTCGATGGTGATGTCGGAGGCCGAAAAGGCCAACACGGCGTACCACGAGGCGGGTCACGCCATTATCGGCCGCCTGACTCCCGAGCACGATCCGGTGCATAAGGTCACCATCATCCCCCGTGGCCAAGCGCTCGGTGTCACCCAGTTTCTACCGGAGGAAGACCAGCACAGCATCAGCAAGCGCAAACTGGAGGGGCTTATTTGCAGCCTGTTTGGTGGTCGCATTGCCGAGGAATTGATTCTTGGTGTCGATGGCGTTACCACCGGGGCATCCAACGATATCGAGCGCGCGAGCCAGATCGCCCGCCACATGGTGACCAAGTGGGGTTTGACGGAAAAACTTGGCCCGATCGCTTACGGCGA
The DNA here is from genome assembly GCA_051306415.1 of Porticoccaceae bacterium. Classification (GTDB taxonomy): domain Bacteria; phylum Pseudomonadota; class Gammaproteobacteria; order Pseudomonadales; family Porticoccaceae; genus CBDDRG01. The sequence continues at coordinate 1,957 of JBPPNE010000187.1, read as the reverse complement.
AGATGAGGCCAGGATGACGCCAACGGGGGGGCGGAATTTTTCCGGCGCAACTTCCCGTGAAATTGATGAAGAGGTGCGGCGGATTATCGATACCTGCTACAACCGTGCGGAAGTCCTGTTGCGAGAGAACATTGACATCCTGCACGCGATGAAGGAGGCGCTGGTGGAGTACGAAACGCTGAACGCCCTGCAGGTCGATGACCTGATGTCGCGGCGGCCAGTGCGGCTCCCGGAAGATTGGCATGACAGTGATTTTGGCAGTAACTCCGGTAGCGGCAAGCGCCCGCCCGGAGCCGCTGGACGGCTGAAGCCCGAGACCCCTATCGGTGGTCCGGTCGAGGGCAGCTGAATTGCTGAAATAGACGGCCAAAGCTAGAGTCACGACCGGAAACCGTTTCCGGTCGTGACTAAAGGATCTCTCTCATCGATATCGTCGAATTATCCCGCCATCGCCCGCTGGTGATGGGCATTCTCAATATCACGCCTGACTCCTTCTCTGATGGCGGCCAGTTATTTCGCAACCACCGGCCGGATCTGGAGCGCATCATTCAACGTGCCGAATCGCTCACCGCCGAGGGCGCTGACCTGCTTGACGTGGGTGGTGAGTCAACCCGTCCGGGTGCTGCGGCCGTAGGTGTTGAGCAAGAACTTGCGCGTGTGATCCCGGCCATCACCGCGCTTGCCGCACGGATTGCGGTGCCAATTTCCGTCGATACCAGCACCCCGGAAGTCATGGCGGCAAGCGCACAGGCGGGAGCAGCCATGATCAACGATGTGCGCGCGCTCAGGCGCCCCGGCGCCCTCGCCGCCGCCGCCCTCGCCGGGTTGCCGGTTTGCCTGATGCACATGCGCGGAGAGCCCGCGCGGATGCAGGACGATCCGGTGTACGACGATGTGGTTGCCGAAGTGATGGCTTTTCTCCGTGAGCGCATCGCCGTCTGTGAACAGGCGGGCATCGACCGTCGCCGTTTGCTGCTGGATCCGGGCTTTGGCTTCGGTAAGACCTTGGATCACAATCTGCAACTATTTGGCGCGCTGCCCCAATTCGCGGCTCTTGGGATGCCGCTGATGGTGGGGCTGTCGCGCAAGCGCATCGTCGGCACTCTTCTCGGCAGGTCGCTTGACGGGCGCTTGCAGGGCAGCGTCGCTCTCGCCCTGCTGGCGGTGCAAAAAGGAGCTCGTATTCTGCGCGTGCACGATGTCGCTGCCACGGTGGACGCGTTGAAAATTCTGGCGGTCGTTGACGGAGTATCGGATTGATGGCGAGACAATTTTTTGGCACTGACGGCATTCGTGGCAGGGTAGGGGAGCATCCGATCACCGCGGATTTCGTTCTCAAACTGGGGTGGGCAGCAGGCAAGGTATTTGGCCAGCGCACGTCGGGTCGCCGGCTGATTCTGGTTGGCAAGGATACCCGGGTATCCGGTTACATGTTCGAATCCGCCCTTGAGGCCGGCATTATTGCCGCCGGCGTCGATGTCGCTTTGCTGGGCCCGATGCCCACTCCGGCGATTGCCTACCTCACGCGCACCTTCAGGGCGCAAGCCGGCATTGTCATCAGCGCCTCGCACAATCCGTATCAGGACAACGGCATCAAGTTTTTCGGGAGCGATGGCTACAAGTTGCCCGACGAGGTGGAAGCCGAAATTGAACGCCATCTCGACCAGGCGATTATCACGATGGATTCCAGTGGGCTCGGGCGGGCCAGTCGGGTTGCCGATGCCGCTGGTCGCTACGTCGAGTTCTGCAAGGGCACGCTGCCTCCGGGGTTCAACCTCGACGGCGTCCGGCTGGCCATCGACTGTGCCAATGGCGCGACCTACCACGTCGCACCCAATGTCTTCCGCGAACTGGGGGCTGAGGTCGTCGAACTCGGCGTCGAGCCGGATGGTTTCAATATCAACCGCGAGTGTGGCTCGACTTACCCAAACCTGGTGAGAGAAGCCGTGCTCGCTGG
>JBPPNE010000186.1:0-27099 GCA_051306415.1 Porticoccaceae bacterium | reverse complement strand
CGTCGATGAACATCGTGCCCTGTGGTTCTTCCGTTTCCCGCATCTTCCTCCTCACGGAAACGAGGACCCGTATTCAGACAGCAGAACTTATGCCGAGTTTTTCAGCACGCTGCCAGGCGGACCCGACCTCTCTCCCTTATATGCCATGCCCCATTTTCAAAATCCCCTACGCCTATCGCCCATGCTGTCGCCCCAGCTCCCAAGTGACCGATGATCCCCTTACGATGGCCGCTACCTGCTGCCCCAGCCGCTGCTCCACCACCGGCCGCCACGGCACCAGGCTGAAACCCATGCCATCGTCCAGCATCGCGAAGCGACCGCTGGCGAGCTGGACTGAGCGGCGGTAGATTCCGTTTGCGCGCTCGCCGTCGCGCAACGGGCGGTGGACCAGTCCGGTCTCTTGCTGGATCACTTTGCCTACCGCAGCTAATTCCCGGTCGCGCAAGGTGGATAGCAAGTTGCGCACTAAAACCACGCGTGGGCCGCGCCTCTCGGCCAAACCCTGCTCGACCAGAAAATCGATCCGCGCCTGCAACGCACGCCGCACCTGGACACCGAAGCCCCGTGGCGACAGTTCCTTCGTGTCGCCCACCATTTGATGGTCCAACCATGTTGCGCCTTGGGCGCGTACTTGCTGTTCGATGGACAGGTGCGAACGCAATTCGATGGTGCCCCCGGCGGCCCGTTGCGCATCGTGCGTTTGCGTGCGTGACAAGAAGTCAGGCGGTATGCGCCAAACGTCATCGGCCATGCGCTCCACGACCCCTGAGCGGCGCAGCGCTTCGAGTCGGCGCACATGGGCATCGACCGCAGTTTGTGGGTCCGCGACCCCTTCGTGTCGAAGCTGCGCAAGATGGTCAACGCTGCGGTAAAGACCTTCACGCGCCATACTTGCTATTCCCGCGATGTTGCGGTCTACCGCTCGCTCCCGTTCGGCGGGCTTCACTTCCACGATGCCACCCACCGGCAGTGTGGCCAGGTCCGCGCCAACCGGCAGGCGGACATAGTGCGCGCGGCCGTCGATGCCATCAACCACGAGATAGCCCCGGTCATTGAGTTCGTCGGCCAGACCCTTGGCGGCGATGCGGCCCAATACTGGCGTTGCCGGCGCAGCTTCCAGTACCAACTCCCGCTGCTCGCCCCGCAAGGCCTTATGCATCGTGCGCAGGATATCGCCGCGCTCGCCCATGGTGGTCAATGTCTGTTGCATGCTCGGGGATAGCCGCCAGTGGTTCGCGTCGATTCGCCCGGCCAGCTCCATCGCCTCCAGCCGCTGCAACCGGGCGCGCAGAACGGTTTGGTACTGTCGGTCGTTGGGCTGCTGGGTCAGGTCCACGATATCCGCGCTGGCCTGCCGCAACAGCGTCCGATCCAGGCTCGTCAGCCGCTCCTGCTCGACTTCCCGTAGCTGCCCCTGCCGGATATCCAGCTCGGTACGCGGCCCCAGCCATTCGGTCGCCAGTTCGCTGGCGCGCATGCGCATGCCGTGCGCCATATAGTCCGGCGCAATCACCAGGTCTTGACCCTTTCCCCGACCAATCCCGGCGTGCCCGCGCAGCACGATGTGCGTGTGCGGGTTGTCCGTATCCCAGTGATCGACAGCCACCCAGTCCAGCCGGGTTTCCAGGTCGGTGGTCATGCGTTGCATGAACTCGCGGGCGTAACCGCGCAGGTCTTCCAGCTCCCCGGCATCCTCCACCGAGACGATGAAACGGAACTGGTGGCGGTCGCCTTTGCCGCGTTCCTCGAAGGCATTGAGATTGGCCGTGTCGGTCTCGGCGCCGTAGGCCTGGCCTCGCTCTCCATCGCGCGTCACGCCGTCGCGCTCGATGTAGCGCAGGTGCGTCGATACGGAATTAGCGCCAGCCTTCTTCAGCACCACAAAACGAGACTTGATGATCACGCGTCGCGCGTCGGCTCCAAGCGTGCGGCCCGCCATGCCGGAGGCCACGCGGCCCCGTCCGAAGGTCGATGCGGGACGCGCACCGCGCGCCCCCGAGGTCTTCGCACCGGCCTTCGAGACCTGCTTCAGGACTTTCGACACAAAGCGCTGCGCGCGCTGGCCGCTTTGCGATCCATCCGGGCGTTTAGGTGCTCCTGGCTTGATGCGCAGACGGTCGTCGTCACGCGAGGCCATGACACAAGCTCCATCGTAGGGTGGCATACCGCATCGAAGACGGCACACGGGAAACCTTGAGCCCGTCCGGCTTTGTGCTCCACGACGGCACGCTGGCTGCAAGCCGGCGTGCCGTGCCAAACCCACGTGCAGACTGACTATGCGGCACGGTACGTGCCGCCCCTTTTATCTTGCCCTCCGCCTTTCCCGATCGCTGGCGCGACCGGCTCCGACGGGCGGGCTGCGATCGTCTGCACGGGTGAAGCACAGCAGATGCAGGCTGTGGTGCAAGCGATATGCAGTGGGGCTGCACGAAGAACGGTATGCAGCGCTGCACGTTCATGGCGTGCCCCACGTCCATAAGGGCTGCGCGCTGCCGATCACGGCGGAGACAGCAACGGGACCGAAGTAGCGGCTGTCAAACGATGCCGGATTGGTTGCACTGAGCAGGAACAGCTCACCATCGTGAAGCCGCCGACATTGTTGCCATGCCGACAGTGGACGGCCGTAGCCGTCTGTTGCATGGACGCCAGTTACCGCTATGCCGTCGATGCGAACGATGTGCTTCTCGATGCACACCTGCTGCGGTGACATCGCGCCGATTCGCTTGAGCAGCGGGATGCGTTCGGGCAGGTAGCCACGCTGCGCAGCCAGCGCGGCGGTTTCTGCCGGAAGCCGGGCGAGCACGATGCTGCCGACGTGCAGCGATTCAGGCGGGCCGATGCGATACCAGCCAGGCGGTACGCTGTCGCTGGGGTTGTAGACGATGCGCGCCACTGATGTATTCAGCGACGGCCAGGCAAGCGCAGCGATGCCAAAGCCGGTGAATAGCGCGACTACAACGCGACGGGTGTTCATCGCAACGCCTCGCCTGCGAGGTAAGCCGCATGCCGTTCGACCGTGTAAGCCGGCAGCGGTAGGCGCGCAGACAGCCGGTTGCCCAATGTGCGCCAGTACGCGGGCGACACGGTCGCCGGATCGATGCCGAGCGCTTCGATGGCGTCGATCTGCGGCAGGACTGACTGCACGTGCTGTTCGCCTTCGGCGTGCAGCAGCAGGCGCGCACCCGGTTGGATGCCGGCGATGCGCTGCACCGCATCGAGCGGCGTGCCGGCTTGCAGCACCATGAGCTGCCACCGTGTCGTGCCGTAGTGGTTGGACTCCCAGCGCACGCGGCAGAACATCGCCGCAGGGAGGAACACCGCGTAGCGGCGCCAGCGGTCCAGGCGCAGCTCACGAACCGGATGACCGAAACGCAGATAGAGGTTGATCCGCTGTGCGACAAACGCCAGCGACACATGTGTCAGCGGCGTGCCGCTGTTGACGCTCGATAGCACGGGACGTGGTATTGGTGGCGCGTTGCTGGTCGCCTGCGGTAGCGCACTCATGGCTGTTTCTCCGGGAATTCGTGTTCCAACAACGTGCGCAGCATTTCGGCCACCGTGGTGCCTTGGGTGAATGCTTTGACCTTGATGCGGGCGCGCAGCGCCGGCGTCACGTCGATGGTCAGCCGGGCGGTATAGAGATCGGTCTTGCCGATGTCCGCACCGTCGCCCTGGCCCACCCAGGCATCAGCGTGCGGATTGGCGGGCGGACGCGCACCAATGGCAACGCGCTTGCCGTTCTTCATCGCACCATCCTCAAGACTTCATCGGTGAGCGCCGCGATCTCGCGTGCAGCAATGCTGTCCACGTCGAGTTCGCGCGCGAGCTGACCTCTGGCCACGCTGTCGGCAAACACGATGCGCTGCCGAACCTCCGACAACAGCGAGGGTAGCGGTTGATCGGCGAGCGCAGCGCGTGCCTCGCGTCCGATCACCGTGGTGCTGACGCGCCGGTTGATGATGAAGGCCGCACGCAGCGCTGGCCGGAACACCTGCGCTTCGCGGATCAACGACACCATCTCGGCGCTGGCCCACACGTCGTAAGGAGTGGGCTGCACTGGGATCAATACGATGTCCGCTGCGAGCAGCGCGGAGCGCGCGAGGGCTGCGATCCGGGGCGGGCCATCGATCACGATGTGATCGCAGCGCTTGGCGAGTTCTGACGCTTCCTGATGCAGCGTTTCCCTGGCCAGGCCGACAGCACCGAATAGCCGGGACAAGCCGCTCTGACTGCGGCGCTGTGTCCAATCGAGTGCCGACCTTTGGGGATCGGCATCGAGCAGGATCACCGAGCTGCCTTGCGTCGCCAGCTCACCGGCGATGTGCGTGGCGAGGGTTGTCTTGCCGACCACGCCTTTTTGGTTCAATAGTACGATGATCATGATGTGCTGCCTCCTGGTCGCCGACTTGTCCACAGCGCGCGGGGTCTTCTTATCGTTAGTTTTATAGATTCAAAGTTAGAATCTAAGTTAGAACACCGCGAAACCCGCGCCGCGCAAGGCTTGGCGGCCGATCGGTACGCCTGATAGCACGACAGCACTGCGCCTGATAGCACGAGGATTCCTGCGCCCGATAGCACGAGCGGATTCACCGGTTGTCCACAGGCACGCATTTGGCCCCGAACTCGGCACTGAAGCTGCCGCCACGCCGCAGCTGTGCCGTGGACGGCACCGGACGGAAGGTCAGCACCTCCGGTCCCAGTCTTGGCCGCAGGACCGCGAGTCGGTAGCCCGGCAAGGGCTGGCGTGCCGCGATGCCGCGCAGGTCGCAGGCGAAGTCGGTGAAGCGCGCCAGGCTGCCGGACTTGCGGTGCAGATGACGGAAGTCGAAGCGCCAACCCTCGCGTTGCCAGCCACCGTGCTTGCGCACCAGGCGATACAGCCAGCGCTCGATGCCGCCGGTCAGGCGGAAGTAGTTGGCGTCGATGGTCAGCACCAGCCCCGCGTCGAACACACCGGCATAGAACCAGTCCGGCAGGATCAGCTCGATGCCCAGCGGTCGGCCTTGGCCGTCCGCACGTTCCTTCCATTCGTTGATCCACGAGAAGCGATGCAGCCGCTGCGCATTGGATTGGCGAATGGATGTGGCTACGCTGGTGGATTGCAAGCGATCCAGTGCAGCCTTGAGACGTTGGTAGTCGCGCAGCGACGTGCCGCGACCGATGAAGCGCAGGATTTCGTAGGGTGTGGCCGCCATCAGCCGCGACGAGCGAATGCCGGCATCGCGCGCCTCGACGATCTGGCTGGCGGCCCAGATCAGGATATCGGCATCCCAGATCGTCGCCAGACCATGTTCGGCCGTGCCTTCGACCCGCACGGTCACGCTGCTGGTGCGGAAGTCGATCGGCACCGTGCGCTTGGTCTTGGCCAGCGAAAAGAATGGGTAGGCCATCAGGTCTTGCGCATCGCGTGCTGGCAGCTCGCCGGAAAACGCATGGAACAGTTCGAGTTGCTCGCGCTGCGGGTCGCGCCCGATGGCCATTGGTGACGGTGTCTATCGCCGATCACCGCACGCCGGGACGGCGCGCGGTGTGATGTTCAGCGTATTTGGGGTCGGACGTCATCTCGAAGCTGCGCGAATCTGCCCACGCTTCGAGGTCGACGACGGCGTACATCACGCGCCGACCAAACTTGCGAAAGCGCGGCCCGCCGCCGATGACGCGCTGCTTTTCCAGCGTGCGCGGCGACAGCCGCAGGAACGCGGCGGCTTCGTCGTTGGTCAGGTAGCGCGCCGGCTGCTGGGCGGCGGTGGGTGTGGCTGCGGGTACGTAGTGCGGCCGTAACGGTGCGGGTCTCATGGCATGTGCCTCCATCGGTCAAGATCGCCGACGAAGCAATTGCCGCCGGATGGAAGCAGTCTCGGGAAAGTCAGGCGTTCTGCGCAGGGACGTTTTGCTCCGCCGTGCGAACGTCCCTGTGCGGCATTGCCGAGTTAGATTAGGCGGTGGTATCCACCGTCCATGAGCATTTGTCCGCGCCGGATCATGCGGCGAACCTGGGCGCGCAGATCGCCGTCGTCGTACCAGCGCTCGGCGACGGCTTCGATGCCGAACAACGCTTCGGCCACACCGCGCTGCGAAGCACCTGCCAGCGTGCCGTCGAGCGCCTGCAGGGTGCGCATGTGGAGCATTGACGTGCGACCTGGTCTGCCCGTGGCGATCGCGGTGTGGCGTGCGATGGCGGCGTCGAGCATCGCCAGCTCGGCTTCGATTGCGCGCCAGCGCTCGCGGAGCTTGCAACCGGCGCGGACGGCATAGACGTAAGCCATGCCGTCTTCCAGCGCCGGAGATATCGCCATGCGCAGCGTGCGATTGACGAGCTGAGTGGTCAGCATCAGGCGCTTGCCGTCGTGCATCAGGTGCTTGCGGCCGGGTAAGCGCCAGAGCTGGAACAGCAGCGCATCGACCGTGGGATCGGCATCGGGATAGACCAGGACGACCGAGGATGGATCAGGGGACCAGTCGGGGTATGCGTCGCGTGCATCGCGCGCCGGGTCTTCCAGCAGGCGCAGGCCCCAGCGAAGCGCATCGTGCTGCGGACGGCGACGGTGGCGTTGCCAGGCGCGCAGGTAATCCGGGTTGCGCCGCAGGTATTCCCAAGCGAGCGCGGGGCCGTCCAGATGCAGGACGTACAGGTATGCAGCCCTGGGATGCCAGTGAACGGCGCTCGAATCTGCCATGGCGCAAGCTCCTCTCGGATAGACAGCAATCAGCAGCAGTCGATAACGCGGCCGACAACCGGCCGGCCATTCACACTATCTTTCGACAGCATTGCGCCGTTGCTTTAACCGAGTGGCGATCACCAATAGCGGTCTGAACGCAGTGCCCAGGAAACGCAGCGCCAGGCAGGTGTCATGCGGACCGTTGCGGCAGCGCATGGCGTGGTCCGCCAGCGGCGCGCCAACAGCAATCGATCAATCGTTGATCGATCCGTCCGCCTCGGCCAGTCGGGCGTACTCCGATAGACGGCGTTTGGGCCTGAAATGCGGATCGCGTGCGACGGCCCGATCCAGTGGCCCGCGCATGGCCACCAGGACGGACAGCTTCACATGGCCGAGTGCCGGCATGCCCATGCCGAGGTCGAGCAGGCCGAAGGCGGTGTCGCCATCGTCCGGATCGAGTTCGGTCAATAACCAGGTGGCATGCGCGTCCAGGGTGAACAGCTTGACGACCGGCAACGGGTCGCGCTGCTCGCCGCGGGCGGCGGCGGCGCCGTTATCCAGCAGTTGGGCGCGCTCCGCGTCGGTGATGAATGGTGTCATGGTCGCTGCCCGCAACGGTCACGGCCATCGCGGCGTCGGTGGTGCGCAGACGTGCGGATACGCCCAAGCGGATGCCAACGAATCCGTGGGTGCCCGCATCGACGACGGCGTCAGTACGCAAGCCAGGATTTCCGTAAAAGCGGTTTTCAGCATAGCCACACCTGGTGCGGGTTCGAGCAAGGAAGGCTATCAAATGAACACTTTAGATTGTAGTCCCATAGGGCGCTATCGGGTGTCATCATCGTTTTTCACGAAACGATTTGATGACATCGAAGCACTCATTCGCTGCGGCGCTGAAGACCGTCAGAAAAGCCCATGGCCTCAGCCAGGAAGCGTTCTCTGACGTGTCGAGCCGCACATACCTGAGCGCGCTCGAACGCGGCCTGAAAAGCCCGACCCTGAGGAAGCTCGCCGAGCTGTGCGAGGTCATGGACGTGCATCCACTCACGCTGCTGACACTGGCCTATGGCGGCGACAGCAAGGGCGTGGGTGAAGTTATCGCGCGCGTGCAGCGCGAGCTGGCCGTCCTCCAGGCCCGGAAGAGCAAATAGAAGGACAAATAGGTGAGAAAAGGGCGCTGTCCAGCGGCAGGCCCGTATGATGGCTACGTCACGATGCGCTCCGCGAGTCGTGCTTCACGCGCATAAGCACTGATCGGCTTCGAGGCCGTGAAGTGCAGATCCCGCTCAATCGGAAGACCAAGATGGCCGCGCACCGATTGCAACTCGGCCAGACTCACATAGCCCAATTCCGGGAAGCCGTGCCCGAGGTCGCAGAGCCCGAAGGCATGGTCGTGGTCGTCCGGGTCGATCTCGGTGAGCAGCCAGGTCGCACCCGCGTCAGGGGTGAACAGCTTGACCAGGGGCGGTGGGTCGAAGTCGTCGTTGTCGAGGGACTGCTGGCCGTTAGCCAGCAACTGCGCACGCAGTGTTTCGGTGATGAGGTTCATGATTGCAACTCCTTGAATGGACGCTCCCGATCGGAGCGCTGCGTATCCGGCGCACGTGCAAAGCGCGGCCGTCATACCCCCAACACGGGCGAAGCCGGCGCGGGCCGGGGGTTGACGGGCGTGCGGCGTGCGCCAAGCTGCGCGGCCTGTCCGGTCGGTGATGCGGCCATGCGCTACAGGAGTGGCGTCGTCACGAAGCGCCGCAACGCTGCAGTGAACAGCGATCGGCATCGGACCAAGGTCGATGGCGCATGCGGTCTTGCAGGCCGATCAGGCGCAGCCTGTTCGGCGCATTGCGAGGGGTGCCAAGCACAGCGCGGCGGGGATGGGCGCCGAGCCGATCCCTGGAGGGCAAGCGTAGCGCGCAGCGCCATCCAGCGCGGAGGCGTCAGCGATGAAAGCCGAAGGGGCGAGACGCCATCGGCGGCTTGATGCGCAGCACGACAGCGTGGCCCGGCATCGCCGGGGACGCACGAACGCCTTCAATACCGATACACAAGGCTTCGTAGAACCCGGAATGTGTCGTTGCACAAACTCATGAAAACGCAGAACCGCTTTTACGCATCTCCGTGAAACTACAGAACCGACAATCCGTAGAAGCGGCTTTGTGCCCAAGCACGGATACGGATGCACGGCTCCACGGAATTCCGTACTCCGCCAATCAGCGATTCAGTGCATGAAATGAGACGGCCCGCGCTGTGAAGGCGTGGGCCGCTGAGGGTGAACGCAAAAAACGCCCCGCTGCATGGGCGGGGCGCCGAGGGCGATGATCAGTCGCCCTTGCTGCGCGACCAGATCAGGTTGTGCGCGCCGTCCTCGCCCTCGACCAGGCGGGCGTAGATGGTCGCCGGGAACGACGGGTCGTCCAGGGTCGCCGACAGGTAGGGCCGGTCCGCCTTGCTGACTTTCTTCCACGCCGCGCCGATCTCGAAGTTGCCGGCGACGATGCGGTAGTCCGGGGCGTTGTCGCTCTCCTTGGTGTTGGGAACGAATTTGACCTTGACGTTGAGCGTCAGGGTGCGAACCGTGCCGGTGAAGCTGTCGTTCTGTGCGGTAAAGATGCCGATGTTTGCCATGATGTAGTTCCTTTCGGTGAATCAAGGTCGCGCCCATCGCGGCCTTGTCGGTGATCCAAAGGGCGAGGTACGGGCGGGCTGCACCGCATAGCGGCCGCAACGCAGTGGAGGACCGGGAGGCGCGGCGATTTTGTTGCGCGAGGAAGGCACGCAGTGCCGGGGAAAATCGTTGCGCCGGACGGTTGCAGCCATGAAGCCCGAGGCGCAGCCGATGCCTCGCCAGGATTCACGACAAGCCAAGGCCGCCGTTGGGTGCGATCCTCACCGGAAGGCAGCATGGCCCCGGCATCCCCGTACAGGCGCTGCGCCGGCACGCACCCCATCGCAGGCAAGGTCGGTTCCGAATCACCAAGGATGAACGCTCCTCGCGCATCGGCACGGGCGCTTGATGGATTGCGGCGTGGATGGCTCTGGGCATGGTGGACGGCCTGTCGGTGAGCCGCCGTCGTTGCTGGCGACCTGCCCGCCAGCGTCGGGGACGGTGCGCCATTGCACAACCGGGCGCAGCAAAGTCCGTCGCACTCCAGCATCCCGCCTGTGCGGCGGGGTGCGTTTTTTGGGATCGGAGGGCGCAGCCCTCTGCATGTGAAAACGCGCGCGTTGCACTGACCGAAGGGAAAAGCCCCGCCCCGAAGGTCGGGGCTTCATGCTCACGCCATCGCGTGCATGGGCTTCACGACCCCTGGAGAGCAAGCGCAGCGCGCAGGCGTCAGCCGAACCACAGGGAGGAAACGATGGAAGCCCGCAAGGGGCGAGACGGCAAAAACCGGCTCGATGCCAGGCACGACAGCGCGGCCCGGCGAGGCCGGGAGACGCCAAGAAAATTTGTACTGGATCTTCGGATTACCCAAATCAAAGCATGGCGCACTCGTTGGACAGACGAACAAAGACAAGGATGGCGAAAGTCATGCCGGCATTGGGCAGTCGCTACCCGACTGCCGCCGCGCTGCCCATCTATATCAGGCTGGGCGGCGCGGCGGCGTTGCATGGCCACCCGCTGCTGCATTGCCTTGAAATGGGGGGCTTTGCCCCCCTCGCATGTCAGCTTTTTAGCCGTTTCATCTCTTCGGCCAGTATCCACAGCGCACGGTTGATCTTGACGTTCTGGTCAATGCCTTGGATGGCGCGGGTGCGGTTCCTGCGTCCGTTGGCCGTGCGTGCAGACAGCCCACCTTGAACCAGATTTTCCTGCACGCGGTTGAACGTGCTCCACAAGTCGGGCCAGTTGTCATCCTGGCGTCGAGGCTGCAGCAATTGCGTTTCCGTGATGGGCGCAGGCTTGACCGGGTCATCGTATTTCAGCGACAACGCGGCGCGGGCAAATACCTCCGATTCGTCGTGGTCCAGCGTGATGGCGCGCATACCTTCCTGACGCTCGCGCACCAGCTCGAACCCATCCAGCACATCGTAGGCACCTTCGATCACCTGGCCGATCACGTCGCCCTTGTGAGGGATGCGCAGGTCGGCCACGGTATCGCCGCACACCAGCCCATTGCTGCAAACGAAACGGAACATTCCCGCCAGCATCTGATAGCTGCTGGTGCCGTCGTGCGAGTTCAGCAGAATGATTTCGTTGGCCTCCGCGCCGTTGATCTGCGCTGCGTGGCGCAATCGCAGCATGTGCTTGGTGTGTTCGCGCTTGCCGGTATCGCGCACGCGCGTCTGGCAAATCATGAACGGCTGGAAGCCTTCCTTTCGCAGGGCACCCAATACTTCTCCGGTCGGGATGTAGGTGTAGCGGTCGGATCGGCTCTGGTGCTTTTCCTCCGCGAAGATGGAAGGGGCCACGCTGCGAATCTGATCATCCGATAACGGATGGTCGGCGCGCAAGATGGGTGTAGCGTTGGCGAAACGGGAACTGAGTTGCATGGTATTTCTCCAGTGGTTACAGGTTGTGGTTTCAAAGCTGACCGGATTCCAAGATTCGGAGCCCGGTGTTGACTTTGGTTTGTTCGGCGCAGTGACCGGGGCTGGTCGCCGTTGCCGCCGTCTTTCCTGAGTTCATCGCCCGCGAACAACCGGGTCAGCGAGGGTCTGGCGGTCAAGGAGGAAAGCGCAGGGGGGTGCGGCCCGCAGCCGCAGGCGAGGACACGGCCCTGCGCGCCTTGACGGACAGGCACCGCTGGCTACGGTCGCGGGATTGGTGATGAAGGAGAGGGAAAGACGGATGACCGGCTTACGGCCAGATGATCGACGGACCAACGCCGCGCGGCGAGCGCTGCTGCGTGCCGCAGGCACGCCTTGATGGGAGTGGACAAAGCGCGCAGCGCGAAAACGGCGATGTGCGCAGGCCGATCAGGCGCCGCCTGTTCGGCGGTCTTGCGGGGCGCCAAGCCTGCGCGGCGGGGTGGGCGTCAGCCGACCCCTGGAGGCAAGCGTAGCGCGCAGCTTCTTCTCGAAGCCAAGGACGCAGCAAAAAGGGGGCGATGCCCCCTCGGGCTACAACAGCCCGCGCTCGGCAAACGACAGGATGGCGCTGCCGGCGACGATCAGGTGATCCAGCACCCGCACGTCGACCAGCGCCAGTGCCGACTTCAGCGTCTGCGTCAGCATCTCGTCGGCGCGCGAGGGTTCCGCCACACCTGACGGGTGATTGTGCACCAGCAGCAGCGCAGCGCTGTTCCTGGCCAAGGCCTCCTTGACCACCTCGCGCGGATACACCGATGTCTGGCTCACCGTGCCGCGAAACATCTCGACGTATTCGATGACACGGTTCTGTGCGTCCAGATGGATGACGGCGAACACCTCGTGCTCCAGTGCCCCCAGTTTGACCCGCAGGAAGTCGCGCACCACCTGCGGCGAGTTCAGGACTTCGCAGTCGCGCATTTGTCCTGCGAGTACACGCTGCGCCGCCTGCAACACCTCGTCGGCGTTGGCAGGACGGTAGTCGCCCGTGACATCGCGAACGAGAAGGGAAGAATCGAGAGAATGAGTAAGTTGCGACATGATCGTGCTCCAGTCCGAATCGGGCGGAATTGCCTGGAACCGGAGGAACACGCCGCAGCGCAAGCAGTCAGGGGTCGCAGACGGCCGCATGGACGCCAGCGTGCAGGGCACGCGCAGCCCTTGACGGCGAGAACGGCGTGGTACATTGAAGGGAACAGCAAGACCACCCCACACACTCCACCGCCTTAACGGCAAGCAGCGCGCGCAGGCCCAAAGGGCCAGAGGCATCAGGGATCAAAGCCGCATGGCCGCGACTCGGCACGAGGCGCGGGGTACCGCCCGCGAGCCCGACGGCGGAACACCGGGACGCTCTGCCTGGTACGCTCAAGAACAGATGCTCGGCTGGATTTGGCGTATCCGTGGCGTCGGATTGATGCCGGTATTTGCTGCGTTAAATGCTGGGTTCGATAGGGCAAATATTAGTGAAGCTGAAATAAGGGCTATGCTCAATTTGGAGCATGGAAATCGGAAGAAAGGGTCTGGGTATGAAAACACCATCGGCGACGGATGTGAACGAGGTTGAACTCGCACACTGGCTCTTTACTGCATTCGTGTCGTCGCGACCAATTGCGGAAGAGCTTTGTTTCATACCCGAGATGCAATTGGCTTTTATGATGGATAGGAAAGTCCTAGCACCCATCGCGCGTGGTACTGGCGACATCGACGTGCTCGCAGCTAACGCAACATACCCGGAGCAAGCGATTGCAGTAGAGGTCAAGCGCGTGAAGATGCCATCGGGTAGTTACTCGACCTCGCTGCCGAATAAATTGCAGGAACTAGAGAAGGGCTGCACACAAGTCGGGCTTTTGCGGGAGATTGGTTTTCATCGCTCCTACCTTCTGGTCGCTGTTGTCGCAGATGGTCGTGAGCAGACCGAGGTGAGTTTTGCGTTCCGGGGCCCAACACCGGCCCTGGTCAAGGCGGTGAAAGAGAAGCTACGCAGCCTGAAGTTTCATCCTGACGTGGGCGTCGTTGTCGTTGAAGCGACTCAGCCGGTAGATAAGGATATTCAGGATAGCGGGGCTATAGGAATCTGGACACACCAAGGGGCATCCATGATTCAGCAGCCTCCAGAGCTGACCGCCAACATCGCAAAGTTTTTTCAGGCGTCCCATTGAGCAATCTTACTTCGGCATTGGAGCCATGAATGACAGAAATACTATTCGAACTCTTGTATCTGGCAATATTTACGGCGCAGTAAATATTGCCGCTTCACCAAATAACTACTTTGGTGTTTGAAACCAAGGCTCCTGTTGCAGGCGCTGTCTTAGCGGTGTCTCGATGAAATCCGGCGCCCGCAATATATATTCCACGGCCTTTCCCTTGCCTTCAACCGATAGCCCTTGGAGATAAGTGCAGACAGCATCTACTGTGAAGCGCGTACGCGTTTTCTCCTCGAAATCAGCAGCCAAGTCTGTCCATATCACAACATCGAGTTTCTTTTGCAACGCCCATGTGCGAATGGCTTCGCGTGTCGTGTCGTTCGTCACCGCCGTGCGAGCGCGAACCGTCGAGAAACATCACACCGACTCTATTTAGCACCGTTCCCTCGCGACTACGCAAATCACAGATCGCATCATTTGGGTCCTTTCGGGTGCTCCGCGTGTAAGCGACACGGCAGGACACGCCATTTGATGGATCAATCGCCAGCGTAAGCGCCCCAAGACGTGTCTTCTGGGATATGCGTGAGAACTCAAGTTTGAGCGTCGGCCCGTCTGACTGCCACGGGCCGTGATAGTCGTCGAACTCGGGACGTTTGTCCCAGATCAGTGAGCCCCAACCGAGAATATAAATGTGCATTGACGCTCGCCGTGTCAATTCCATACCGAAGCAAAAGCGCTGTTGGCGGATGTAGGTATTATGAATCGACGTGTACCACGAGTTCGCGAGATAGGCAGAAATGAGGTCACTCGACGAAAGTCCGCCACGGAGTCCGATTCCACTTGGATTTGGCCTCTTGGAACGAACCAACCTCTTGGGAGGATCGACGAATCAGGATCAATCGCCCGCGTGTCTTGGTATTGGTCCAATATTCGCCCCGTAGCTCGTCGCCTTGCCGTCCAATGACCCGAACCTCCGCAGTGCCCTGCTGAACGCCTTCACCTGCCCGAAACTCCTCGCGTAAGGAATAAACGTAGACTAGCTTGACTGTATTCGCCATCTCGTTCTTGAGCAGTTGCGCAACATAGGAAATTCCGTGGCGATCTTCCGTGAAACTCAACACGGTCAACGACAGAAGGTTCTGGCGAATGACAAAGACAATCGGAATTTCCCGCTGGGGATTGTCTGCGCCACGGACCCAGTCCGATTCAAGGTGGCCGGTCCATGTTCCTTCCAGAATCGGAACGCGCAGCAAAAGTGTGAAAGGCCATCTCTTCCATCCCCATTTCACAATTGCGGCCCAGGAAAACACCGTCGCGGTGATTGCCGCCGGCAGTCGACCCAGCGTCTGCCAACCTATTTCGAAGCGATCCATGACGCCAACCAGCAGAAGCATAAAAGCGGTAAACAATATCGCCGTAAGATAGATAAACTTTTTGAGTTCCTCAGTGTTCAAAAGACTCGACATGTTATTTGCCCGGCGTAAAAAGTGTGCGCACGACGCCTCGCGCGAAAACAAGGCCGCCTTCGCTCCTGCTCAGAGTGGCGGTCATGCAGACGGCTGGAATATTTGAACCGAGCCACGCCGACATAAAGCGTGCGCCGATAGGGTGATCGGTCATCAACTCCGGAACAATGTCGGGTATTGGCGGCGAGAAGAATTGACTGACATGGGTAATAGTCAGGCTCTCGGCATCGACTAGGTGAAAGCCGTCATGGAATACCGAATCGAATCGGCACAACTCCTGCAACAGTCGAATACTTTCTTGAAGATTGCGGGTTGGTAGTGGCAATGCGGGCGCGCTTCGCGCTAATGGCAACACCGGCAGTGCGAGCCTCGGGTAGTAAAGGATTAAGCCAAGACCCGAGAATCGCTCTCCATAGTCGGTACCTAGCGCGGAAAAAATGCTCTGCAGCCAATCCTCGGCCTCGCGAATCGTTGTCTCGTGTGCTGCCATCAGTGTTCAGGTCCGAGAAGGGTAATGGTTCATCAAGTCGCGCAACTGACCGAAGATCGGTATTTGACGCCGCCGGGAAGATACGTGTGGACTCCTGCTACCAAGGCGCCATACGAATCGAGTTTCACAATCAATAGCACCACGAAATTGGCTCCTACTTTGGGATCATCGACAATTTGGTGCATGGAGATGTCGTCTGTTCGGCTCGGTTCCGGCGTAAACATCGGGTGCGAGTGCCATTCTCCGATGTAATTGAATTTTGAGTATTGGTTTCCGGTGCTGGCAAAGAATGCCTGAAGCCGCCCAAGAGCATCTTCTATGCGTCGAATAAAGGAAGCGATCGCCCCTCGCTTGTGTACCGTAATATCCATGACCTCGAATCGGTTGGGCCCCACGTGCTCAGCCATCAGCACACCGCCTATCTCACGCTTTCCGGCACTCCCCAATGCGGCAAGAAGCTTGGCCTGAATATTAGGTGGGAGAACTAGCGTCAGCATGAGCCTCCTTGACGATGATTCCGAGCAGGACCTGAACGGCTTCCTTGCGATCTGCCTCGGTGGCCGTCTCGGCGTCCGATTCCCAGCCGGCACCCTGCACGTCAATCGGGCGCGTGTCGAAGGGTTGCGTAAAAATCCATGCTTTCTGCAATCCAATCATGTAGACCGAATACGGGAAGATACTGGTCCGCTCCCGCAGTGCCGTGTCGATAATCAGTCGTGTGAACGCCGAGGCAATCTGTGTGACATCGCTGTCGTACGCAGTTAATGGCTCCTGGGATTGCACGTCGTAGTCCGTTGCCCGCCGGAAAGGCGCTGGCGGCAAGGTATCGAGATGAGAAATGAAGGCATCCCTGACGGCAACCGGGTTCGGATCAATGTCTGGGCGCGCTCGCGCGATCAGGCCGCCGATGCCGCCGGCAAAGACCTCTGCCCAGCACATCGGTTTTTTTCCCATCTTCGCAATCGCTGCGAGCCTGAGGAATACTTCTGGTTCCGCAGTCGCATCGATCAGCACGTCGCAGGTGTTGAGTTCTTTGAGAGCTGCCGCAGCCACCAATGCCGACTCTTGTCCGGCGACACGGTGGGACAGCACTTTGACGTCCAGATCGGGAGCGATCAGCGTCAGTGCCTCCTGAATCGCATGGACTTTGTCGGTTCCCGCCGCCGCCCACGACAGCTCATGGCGGCAGATATTATGCGGAGCAAGGTAGTCGTCATCGATAAGAAGAAAGCGTCGTGCCCCGGATCGCGCTAGCGACACCGCGACCTTGCTGCCGATCGAGCCCATGCCGACGATGCCGAAACGAATGGCCGCGAGCTGATCCGATTCCGCAGGCAAGCGACGCGCTTGGCTTTTCGGCAAGATCACATCGTACTTTTGAATGGTGGCTTCTTCCCCGGCATTGATCGCGATGGCCCGCATTGCTTTTGGATCATCCCCGATCAGCAGAAGGAACTGACTCTTGATATTTGTCGTTTCGGCGTCACGGGTTAGCACCGTGTCTGAGGCGAAACCGCTTTTCTCAAGCAATTTACTAAGCTCGTCGAACGAGGAGGGCAGCGGGGTGCCGTCGAACGAGCTGCTTCGCAACGCCTTCCCGTCTTCGGACCAAGCAAAAAGCGGAAAATAGGAAGAAACGCCGGACGGCAGATCACCGATGTTCGCCATTTCGCTGTCTGCGGCCTCGAACTTCGAGATGAAGGCGACCGTCGCGGGAACGTGCAGTACAGAGGTCTTTCGTAGCTTTCGGTGGACGTTATCCGGGATGATCGCCAACGCCGCCAGAAGCCCGGGTGTGCAAACCAGGCGGTGCTCGCTACTGCGCAGCTTCTGTCCTTCGGTGAGGTGGTGCGCAGACGGAACGCGCGCCGGCTGTTCCGGATGCGTTTCTGCGGTGAGCAGTCGATAGAGACTCTGCGCCAGATCAGCACCGGTAACGTTACGCTGCCAATTGTCCGCCCGCCATTCAAGGCAAAAGGACCCACCGGGTCCGTATTGGTGAATCGACCATTGTTGCGAAGCATCGCGCGGCCGGATGTAGGCTGGTGTTTCGGGGAACAGATCGGGATAAGTCAGTGTGACCTGATAGGGCTTGCCGTGTATTTCGAAGTCCATATCGACTTCCACGGTGGCATCGATCCGCCAGGCGCATGCGACCAGCCAATCCGCTTCCTTCTGGAGCCGTTCAAGATCCTTGTGCTCTTGCAGAAAGCGCAGCAAATCGCGCAGCGCCCACTGCATCAGGCAAATCCGGCCGGCTTGTTTGGCACGACTGGGCGATTTGGAAAGGAGAGTCCAGTGGCTGCCGCCGCCGGGCTCAGCAGCGAGCCTGCGACAGCCGCAGCGCGCTTCGGTTGATTATCCTCAACGTACTGGTCGCTGAAGAATGTCGTGTCAAAAGCTTTGTCCCATGCGGCCAGTGCTTTCTTCTTGGTGCAATCCTTATCATCCAGAACTTCCAAGTTTTCCAAGGCATCGCCAAGGCAATCCTGAAAAAATTCTACCTTGGCGTCGTCCCCGGCGGCAAGCAGAGTTCCCGTCAGCACCGGGTGCTCTATTTCCAGGGATTCGGCTAGCCTGTTGCTGATTGCCTTCCAGGTTTCATGCAACGCCGCATCATCGCGACCAGATTGAGCGACGAAGCATTCGACGACAAGTTTAGTCAGGCAGATTCCACTGGGGACATCCTTTTTCCACTTCGTGCGGCTGCGCGCAAACTTCTTGGTGAGACGTGTTACGCGCCGCATTTGACTGCCATCGTCCTCGCCCGCGTTGAGGTCGCCGACGATGTTGTTGAACCAGCGCGTTACGCCGCGTGCATCGGATTTGGTCCAGGTATCCTCGCTCGCCAGTTCGTAGTCGGTAACGGTTTTGCCGTCCTTATCGGTAGATGTCACGATCCGGTAGACGGGGATATCGATGTGGTATCCCTCGGGATATGCTTGGCGCACGCAGTTCTTGTGAACTTTGGCATCGTGTTTCAGGCGATCGTCCTGCTTCAGCGCGCTGCAGACGCGCAGGCGCGCCGCGTAGGGCGTCAACAGGTTTCCGTTGGCGTCTTTGAGATTGTCCTTCTTGAAATACGTACCATCGTCAATGTCGTAATCGTTGTCCGCATCCTGCACCATCGTGCGCATCGCGTAGGACCCTTGCGAAGCAGTTTCATTGGGCACAGGATGCCCATCGTGCTCCAACCCTTTTTCCAGTCGCGTGCGTCCAGCGTCGCGGCGGCTGCGCATCTCATCCTGGTCGGACTTTTGCAGCGTGACCTTGTCACTATGGTATTTGCCCATTTCGGCACTGCAATCAACGATTGTCATGATCTTTTTTCCTTCGCTTATGGAGACGCGGGGTTGACAAGAGCGGGCGCACTTGCAAGCGCTTCTCGGAATGACTGCAATTCGCCGGAGTCGCTCTTGGCCCAGGCAAAGTCGACATCTGAAATGGCTTGTCGGGCCAATGCGTTCAGTACCTTCGGTCGCGCGTCGTCCATGTTGGCGAGATAGTCACGCAACTCGTTGGAGGGGCACTGTGCGGGCATACGAAACGCAAAGCTGTTTCCATCTTGGCGCAACTTCGCCGTCTTTTGCGCAAGGTAGTCATAGCCAACTGCCTGCGCGTTGAGACTGGCAGCGATGGCGCGCAGGCCACCGCGCCAGCCGAGGGCACCGCGGTGGAGAGCACGGCCTGACAATTCCTCGCCGCCCTGGGAAGGCAGGGTGCCCAGCATGAACAGGTGGATTGGGCGATGCGGCTCCTTGCGGTCATAGAGCATTTCCACCGCTTCCATCATGCCCACGACACCGGGATTGTTCGCCCACAGCCCCCCATCTGCGTAGACGGCCGTGGTGTTGGCACTACCAGGCTCGATCAATTGCGACATGGAGCGCAGGATCGGTGCCGCCGTGGTGGCCATGCAGACATCGACCAAGGTACGTTCATTGTCCCGCCCGTTCAGGCGCGCCAAGTGCGGCGTCTTGAACACCACCGCAGCATGACGATTCATGTCTACTGTCGGGATCGCGAGAGCAATCGCGCGGGCTTCATAGACCTCGCGAATGGTGCGTGTTCCCAAGGTCTGGATCAGAACATTGCGCAGTGCGGCGTCGCCACGGCGAAGCCCTAGGCCGAAGCCGCGGACCAGCTTTTCCAGCATCCAGGTGGACCTCAAGCCCTGGTAGGGAAATATCTCCCCGCCATGATCCCTGTACAGCGCCCGTACCTGTTCGAGCGGCACACCCGCAGCCAGTGCGCACGCAACGATGCCTCCGGTACTGGTACCGACCACCAGATCAAACGCTTTGCCGATGTCGATGACATCGGACCGTTTGAGGTTGCTGGTAACACGCGTGGCAAACGTGTCCAGAAAGGTCGCTTGATAGACCCCGCGCATACCGCCGCCGTCCAGACATAGCACACGAAAGGGTGTCAGTTGCTCCATGGGAGTCTCCTAGCAGGCCGATTTGCCCCGCCTACTTGCGCTTTTCCTTGCGGATGCCCTTGAACGGATCGGGATCTGCCTTCTGGTCCATGAATCGGCCAGTGCCAGCGTCGCGCTTGGTCCAGCTCTGATTCTGTGGATTGAAGACCTGCGAACGTGCCCGAACTGCGCCTACGCGGGCACCGTCACCGACTGGTTTGTTCTTGGCCATTTCATGCTCCGATATGAGTGGAACCCCAGACTCGCCAAGGCGTGAATGTTAAGTTAACGATCTTGAAATCCATTTCTTGCCAATTGTAGTCTTTTTTCGTATCATTGCAACATAGTACCAACCAAGGAGAACGTCATGCCTCTCACCAGAGAAGAGCTCGGACGACGCATTCGTTCCGCGCGAGAGAGTTGCGGCCTGACTCAGAAGCAATTAGGCGAGGCGGTCGAGTTATCACGCATTGCCATTAGCCAGATCGAAGCCGGCAGCCGGTCGGTATCGAGCATCGAGCTGGACCGTATTGCCTATGCTGTCGGGCGCGACATCAAGGCTTTCTTTGCCGACGCTTTCGTTGAGCAGGACGCATTGGCGGCTCTGTTTCGTACCGAGGCACAACTTGCCGAACAGGTGGAGCTACGGCACGCCCTGCAGGATTGCCTGGCGCTGGGCCGGGAGATGACCAACTTGGAACGGCTGCTGGAAATCGACCGCGCGCAGTTGCGCGCGGCATCTTATGAACGACCCGCACCCAAATCACGCTGGGATGCCATTCAACAAGGTCAACGCATCGCAACTGAGGAGCGGCAGCGGCTGGGACTCGGCGTGTCCCCCATTGGTGATCTAGTCGAACTATTCGAGTCGCAGGGCGTGCGCACCGGGCTGGTTACGCTACCCGATAACATTTCTGGCCTGACCTTGTGGGATGACAAGATCGGCATTTTTGTGGTCATCAATAGCGATCACTCTGCGCTACGCCGCCGCTTTTCGCTGGCGCATGAATACGCGCATGTGTTGATTGATCGCGAGCGATCCGGTGCCATCAGCCGCGCCGAGAACCGAACTGAACTGCTCGAGGTCAGGGCCAACGCCTTTGCGGCAGAATTTATGATGCCTGCCGAGGGTGTCGTACAGTTTGCCCAAGCCCTGGGTAAGGGCGGCGCGAGTCGTGCACAAGTCGCCGTTTTCGATGAAGCCGATGTGGTCCAAGTGGAACAGCGCGCGACTCCAGGCAGTCAGGACATCCAGCTCTACGATGCCGCGCTGCTTGCTCATCACTTTGGCGTGAGCCGCATTTCGGCGTTGTATCGCTTGAAGAATTTACGCCTGATCGATGATCGCGAGTTTCAGCGCCTGAAGTCCGAAGAGGATACCGGAGCGGGCAGGGCAATCGCCAATTTCTTGGCCGCCGATGACCCGGTGGAGGAACGGGGAACGCGAGATGAGTTCCGTCGCCGTTTTCTGGGGCTTGCACTGGAAGCCAATCGGCGCGAGGAGATCACCCAGAACAAACTGACCGAGTTGGCGGCAATGGTGGGTATGGGGCGACACGATGTCGAGCGCGTACTCTCATCGGCCGGTCTCGGCCAGGCATGATAGGCGGATCGTCCTATGTCCGCTCCGGCCGTGACAACTGTCGTCATCACCGATACCAATGTGCTGATCAACTTTCTGCACATCGGCCAGTTGACGCTGCTCGGCGAATTGTCCGCGTACCGGTTTCAATTGCCGACTGAAGTGCTGCAGGAGCTGACCGATCCCGAACAGAGAGCATCCGTCGACAACGCTATTGCCGCAAGTCAACTCGATCTGCTGATCATTGATGAGCTGGATACACTTGCCCTATTCGGCGATCTGCGCGATCTGATGGGGCGCGGTGAGGCGGCCTGTCTGGCGCTGGCCGCAACCGTTGGGTGTCATCTTGCCTCGGACGAGAAAAAGTGCTTTCGCCGCAAAGCCATCGAATTGATCGGTGAGGCGCGGATACTCGGAACAGAGGATCTACTCGTGCAAGCCATCCGCTGCGGCCATATCACTGTGGCGCAAGCGGATGGATACAAGCTTGTACTTGCCGAAAACCGCTACACG
Organism: Porticoccaceae bacterium; assembly: GCA_051306415.1. Classification (GTDB taxonomy): domain Bacteria; phylum Pseudomonadota; class Gammaproteobacteria; order Pseudomonadales; family Porticoccaceae; genus CBDDRG01. The sequence continues at coordinate 5,295 of JBPPNE010000186.1, read as the reverse complement.
ATGCCGTTCGCGAGTTTCGCGGAGCGTCTCTGAGCACAGACCTCAGCATTTATGGCAAAGCACACCATCCATCTTTTTATGTGGGGTTACCAGCCCCACTACAGAATCCTCCTTGAGGTTCGCGCAAAAGAGATTCTGAAGTTGGTCGGTGCTGATACCGAACCTAAGGTACTCCTGGTTGGCGCCCGGATTCCAAAAAGCAATAATTCAAACCCTGCTTGTATTGAACCGGAGGATGGGGAGTGGCCCCTATCGATCTTCACCGGGCTGCTGGAGTCGATCGAGGTTCTTGTCAAAGGCCATCGTCTGCAAGGTATTTTCTATGGCGACGAAGCCAGCATGCGCGATAAGCCCGAGGTCATCCGTCGAGACTCGGTAACCCAAGCGGTTCGTCAGGCGCTGTTGCCATACGACGCTGAACTCAAAGTGCATTAATTTTGCGGCGGAGCTTACCCGGTAGACCACTACTACGTTGTGCCAGTTATACAGATTCCCCAGTCCGTTTTTGAGCAATTTCCACCACTGAAGGAAACCGCCTCCGATGATCCTTGGGCCTCGCACGGTTATCGTAGTTTTATCCACGCCTGCATAGGAACCTTGCTGACGGAGGCCACTGACGAACTCCGTCGCCCTGATCCTGGTCGATCTCACATGGGAAATATGCGCCGCGCGGACGAGATTGTCCGCAATGCTGCGACAAGTTTCATGCAGACACCCGGTCTCGCCATCACGAGGCGATACACCTACGCCGATCTATTCGAGCGTTTCAATGTAATTTCTTCCCTGCTATATGAAGGCGTGCAGGGAACTGGTCATTTAGTACTTGTCGATCCGGACAATAAAGCCATCGACTATGCACTGCGGTTGAAGGAGCCTGTCCCGTTTCGGCAGCCACGGTGGGCCCGCAAGATTTTGCAGATGGCGGCAGCCGACATTGCATTGATTGCAGATAGCGAACGCATATACGGGCTGGGACGGCTGCGAGCTGATCATGATCCTTCGGCTCAAGACGCATTTACCATTGATTTCCTGGATCACTATCACTGGGAAGTGCGTTGCGGGACTCAGGTGCTGCTGCGTAGCCGGTATGGCGAACCAAAATTGCCACAGGAACTCATCAGCCGTGAGCGCTTCATAGTCAACTACGAACGATTATTTCCTGAGTCATCATCTGATGATCACGAGCGTTTGTGGATTCTATTCAGCGTAGCTATCCAACAGGATCACGGCAGCATGATCGTTGTTGCGGCTGATGCTACAGATGAAGCGCTACGTTTGACCCAGCAGGGAACCGGTATAGAGCCAGTACTAATGACCTCTGATCTTCTGCAGCGTGTCAGCGGCATTGATGGGACGATCCTTCTCGATCCACATGGCATCTGTCACGCGGTCGGCGTCATTCTGGACGGTGTGGCGACAGTCGACTGTACTCCGTCGAGAGGGTCACGCTTCAACTCGGGTTTGCGTTACATAAGTATCGAGGATACCCGTCGTCTTGCTATCGTTGTTTCCGATGACCATACGGTCGATTTGATTCCGCTGTTGCCGCCGCAAATTGAACGGACAGACATTGAAGCGAATGTTTCCTCCCTGGAAAAAGCGACGCTGGACAACTATCACAAGCCCAGAAACTGGCTTGAAAACCATCGTTTCTACTTGAACAGCGAGCAATGTGAAGTAGTGAATTCAGCGCTCGATCGGATTGAGGCGTTGCCACGGGATGTGGGCGAAATCGTAATTACCACTACCCGCTTCAAGCCCGATCCGGATATGGATGATAGCTATCTCTTACCGATGAGTGCACGTGATGGGCATCCCTGAATCACAACTCGACACCTGGTCCCACCAAGGATCAGTTGCCCAATCCAGCACAACCTATGCGACCGTAAAAGATGCGCTCGAAGCCGCAGGGTCGGCGTACGCCGGCAAGAGCTACAAGGTGTTTCTGCAGGGCTCTTACGGGAATGACACAAACATCTACGCTGAAAGTGATGTCGATGTAGTCATTCAGATTGAGTCGATCTTTTATCACGACCTCAAACGCCTTCCTCGAGAGCAGCAAGCGGTGTTCAAAGCGGTGCATTCCGATGCGACTTATACGTATGACGATTTCAAAAGAGATGTATTGGCTCAGCTGCGGGTAAAGTTTGGCGCAGATGTAAAGCCCGGCGACAAGGCAGTGAAGATTGCGGCAACCGGCGGTCGGCGCAGTACAGATGTACTGATCACCACTCAGTTCCGTCGCTATCACCGGTTTCTTGCACTTGATGATCAACAATTCGATTCTGGCATCTGTTTCTATAACGCTTCTGGCACGCGTATCGAAAACTATCCGCGTCAGCATTCCGACAATTGCACGACCAAACACCAGATAACAAATTCCTGGTTCAAGCCTATGGTGCGCATTTTCAAGAATTTGCGCAGCAAGCTGGTCGATGATGGCACTATTGCCAGTGGTGACGCACCTTCCTATTACCTTGAAGGTTTGCTCTATAACGTACCCAATGAGAAGTTCGGCGGCAGCTACACGGATTCCTTCGTCAACTGCATCAATTGGATCTGGGACGCGGACCGTTCACAGTTCGTTTGTGCGAATGGCGAATACTATTTGCTGAGAGACGACCCAAACGTCACTTGGTCAATCGCCAAGTGCGACAAGTTTCTCAATGCGGCGGTTGATCTCTGGAAGCATTGGTAGTTCCGCAAATGCTAGGTACTTGTGTCCGAAATAGCACTACATTGTTCGGACAGATGAGGCGAGGAAAAAAACCGGTGAGACTCATGATCCGGTGGCGCCGGGGGTCAACAGACGACGGTTGCCGATCAGTGCTTTGGAGTAGCCGCTCGTCAAATCGAATCCATCTCCTGTGCCAGCAGAAGCACCCAACTCATACGCAAATACCTCGGTTATCTGTCGGTTTTTGCATAAGATTTTGAGGTGGCAGACTGGCTCATTGATGGCAATCAGATACACTGAAATCGCCGCAGCTCATTCAGTCAGTTAAGGAAGAGCTTCACAGAACGCGAGTGTAGCGGCGTTGTCGGCGGATGATACTTTTCGCTCAATCTGAGTCTCCGCGGGAAACGGATTGCGCGAAAAATATGACAATCAGTACCGCGTTTGCGCGACTAAAACCAGCAAGGCTGGCATGCGGGATTGGGTTATAAAGTGCCTGAAATATTGGGCATTATTGGCATTTGTGCCTAATTTAATGAGCAAGTTCGTAACGCCACTGCAAGCCACTGAGCGGGTCGTCCAGCTGGCCACACATCCGGTTCGCGCCGATCCGGCGTGGCGCTCAGTAAGGCACTCGAAGCATCTCGCCGCCCGGCACCCGCCAGCAAGGCGCGAACCTAACTCAGCCGCTGCGCAAGTGCATCGGCCTGCTCAGCGAATTTCCCCGGACTCTTGCGTTCCAGTTGCGCGAGGTTTTGCAGCTTCCAGCGAATCCCGGGTAGGTGTTCGGCATGCGCGATTCCCAGCAACGGCCATTCCGGGCAGCCGGCGACGAGTGACAACAAAAAGCGGCGCTCATCTGTATTCAGGCCACTTTGAAGTTCCTGCACCATTCGTTCGCGTGCGTCCAGTAGCGCAACCAGTTCAACCGGCTCGGTGGTCATGCCTTTGAAGTTGCGTTCGTATTCCTGGCCGATGTCGTGCATGGCCGGGAACAACACTTCGTGAACGGGGCGGTTGTGGCTGGCGAGGTAGACCACGAATGCACGTCGGATGCCGGCAGTGATGCCTTCGTGTGTGAACAATTGCATTATGTCGAACAGGTCGCGGGGATGCTGACGGTCCATGGCTGCAACGAGCTTGCCGCCATACACGTCCTCCAGCGACACCACTGGAATTTCGAGATCGGCCAACAAAGTATCGCGGGCGAGAGGTGTCAAGGCCATGGTGCGGACTGGGTATACGGTGCCGCGCATCACGAAATTGACTTCGACCTTAACCTCAATGCCCGCGCGTCGCACCAGCAGCTTGGTTTCGCCGGCATCGGCCGTCGCGAGCACATGGGTTTGAAAGCCCCGAGCCTTCAGACGCTCCGCAGACTGCCGGATAGCTTCATTGATGCGTGCCAGCGCCTCATCACGCGGCAGGCTGTGATTGGGGAATACCAGATCCAGATCGACCGACAGGCGCGGCATATCACGGATGAACAGATTGATCGCGGTGCCGCCCTTGAGGGCAAAGGTGTCGTCCACAAAAACGAGCGGCGCGACTTGGGTCAGCAGGCGTGCCGTGTCAAGATACGTTTGGTTCATGGCTTGAGCACCAGCAGCCCGTCGACCGAGCGGGACACCCAGGCGCGGGCGCTACCGGTCGGCAGTTGCGCGGCATCCAGCTTGGTGGCCCAGGGCAGGGCGAGTTCGCGTCCGAGCTGCAGGCACAGGCGCACCGTCTTTACGCTGGTGCAGCGCTGCAGCAATTCACGCAGTACATCGGCACGCAGGCCATAGGCACTCTCGGCGAGTTCGCGCGCTTCCTGCAGCGGCTGACGCACGCCCACTTCGCTGAGCACTTCCAATAGCGCTCGTTCTGGTGTCGAGACCAGAGGCGCGCCGCTGCGCTTTTCGAACGGTCCGGCATGAAGTGGATCGGAGGGTGGCTCGTCGAACAGGCGCTTGCGGTGGTACTCCGCCGGGAAGCGCTCGGTGAACCAGTCGGGGAGGCGGGCGGTTGTCCAGCCGTAGAGATGCAGAACGGATCGCTGCGATAGATACTGCCGCACACCGTACCAGTCGAGGGCCGACTTGCCGCCGACATGCAGTCCTTCGACGGAGCGCTGCATGAGGATCAGGCAGGCGTGGAGATCCAGTGTATCGTTGGGGCGGCGGTACACACCACGTGCCAAGCGAGTAAGCCAACCGGCGCGCGCGTAGTGAACGGCCAAGTCCGCAGAGACACCCAATGCCGCCAGGTTCTCTGACGTCAAGGGGGTTCCCGGGGCCCACTGCCTGTAGAGGGAGTTTAGTTTAGTTCGTTCAGTCGTAGCCATACTACGATATTTACCATCATTTTAAAGAATTGCCAAGCTTTATTTGGATGCGTTAGTCGTAGTTGTGCTACGATAATACAGAACAATCCAAAGTTTCAGGTTGGTTGGCTCGCAGCATTCGTTGATGATTGATGGGCTGGAGTAGCCGCCGCGCAAACCGAGTGCATCTCCCGCGCTAGGCAAAGCGGTCGTTTTTTGACGGTATAAATGACGGTAAAACTAAATGAACACTACGAACAAAGCCAGTATTCATGCGGGTTTTAAGGCCTCGGAAACAATTGAGTGGGAGTGA
>JBPPNE010000185.1:0-5061 GCA_051306415.1 Porticoccaceae bacterium | reverse complement strand
CGGGTGATGGGCAACGGCGGTCTCGCCGATACGTTCGGGCGCAGTCACCATGGCCGCCCACAGCGGAATCAGGCGATGCATCTCGCCGTACAGGCGCACCTGCTTGATGACCGCGGCGCGATAGACCTTCAACGTGCAGCCGTAGTCGTGCAGGTGCAGGCCGCTGACGCGGGCGATCAATCGATTGGCAATCCGGGACGGTAGTTTGCGCGTCAGCCAGTCGTCCTGGCGGTTGGCCCGGCGCCCGCACAGGAGGTCAAGGTCGCGGGCCAGGAGTTCACCGACCATGCGCGGGATATCGGTGGGATCGTTCTGCAGATCGCCGTCCAGCGTCGCGATCAGTTCCCCGCGGGCGGCGTCGAAGCCGGACTGCAGGGCCGCGGTCTGGCCCTGGTTGCGAGCCAAGCGCAGTGTCTGAACGTGGGTCCCGTAGGTTTCCATCGCTTGCCGGAGGCGCTGGGGGCTGGCATCGGTGCTGCCGTCGTCAACGAAGATCAACTCCCAGTTACCTTCGTAGGCCGCCATGGCCGCATGCGTCCGCGTGGCCAGCGGCGCAATGCTGTCCTCTTCATTGCAAATGGGTATAACCAGGGACAGACTCGGTGTCATGACAAGACAAGAACCAGCGGACGTCATGGCAACAGTGAAGCGGTGCCATGACGTCAGGATGACGGTGGCGAGAAAGTCTGGTTACACAAAGTTTGCGTTCCGATGACGATCCGGGTCATGGGCCGGTCTGGAGCAGGCGACGCTCGGGCCGCCACAGGCGCGCCAACAGCGCGCCCGCTAGAGCTACCGCCAGCGTGAAGGCGTGCAGATTCACGGCGGCGGCGAGGCGCGCATCCAGGGGTGCCGGCGAGCCCAGCGTGGCCAGCATCACCCCGGCCTCGTAGCTGCCGAATCCGGCGGGTGCGTGTAGGGGTAGAACCGAGCTAGCGTCGCCGCCCATCGCCGCAAGCGCGCCATCCGCGAGCCCCGCACCGGAGAGATTGTCACCGGAGAGGCTGGCAAACAGCAGTGCCGACCCGAATAGCTTGAGGCCCCAGGACAACCAGGTCCAGGCGAAGCCTTCGACGCACACCCAGCCGCTGACGGGGATCGCGGCCACAATGCGCGCGGGCAGGCCGCGTGCGCACGCTCCTGCGTTATCCGGCTGGCGCTTGGCGAACCAAAATAGCGCCGATGGCATGGCGAGCGCGGATACCGCCGCCAAGGCAAAGGACAGACGCAACGCTTCGCTACCCCGAGCGTGGCTGACGCTGGCCGCGATTACCCCCCCAGGACTACAAGAACCTGGACATCGGCCAAGCGAAACCACAGCAACATGCCCGCGGCACGCCAGGGATCTGTGCCGAACCAGCGCTGCATCAGAACCGGAAAGCTCAGTTCGCCTGCCCGCATTGGCAACAGTAGGTTCAGCGCGTTATGCACCAACACCAGGTCTAAGCATGGCCACAACGCGGCGCGCGGCAAGCGGGCGTCGATCCGTAGCAGGCGCGCGGCACGCGCCAGGTAGCTCACCCCCTGGGTACAAGCGGCGGTGGCAAGCACCCATGGCTCGACCGCGCCCCAAGGCGCGAATAGCTTGTTCCAACCAACTTCGCGCTCAATGAAAAGCGCGATCACCGCGCATGGGATCACACCCAGAAGCAGGTGCCAAACACCCCATCGCCGCCTAACGGCAGTGTGTGTCGTCGCAGGTTCCATGTGACAGAGGTTGGGGTTGGACGGTGACAGTGTTGTGACACGAGTTGCCGAGGTTACCGCGTCGGATTTTATCTGTTCAGCGCGCCGAGGTGGTGCGCACGGTCGCCACGGCGCTCGATGCAGGGTGCTGATCAGGCTGCCTGGCTTTGTAGGAAATGACCGCAATAGCTTGTTTACACTATAATGTTGGCGGCGCTGCGGTCCCGCAAGGGCCGCGAGGGAATTCGAGGCCAGCATTATCTATCCGCCGGCCGCCAATCGAAGCTGATCCCGCAACTGTATCCGGGGAGTGTCACCCAACGAAGCCACTGGCGCATGCCGGGAAGGCGGGTGATTACGATGAACCGGGAGCCAGGAGACCTGCCGCAGCGGCGTTGTTTATCCAAGAGTCGGGACCTATTCTTGGAGCGTGGCCCGTGCCCCCGTGCTTAGTGGTTCGCGACAGCAACGCAGGAAGTCAGGCTGTCGCGGCCAAATCGCGTGTTTTTCACCGTCGCGCCACCCGGCTTCTGTCCAGACCTTGCTGTTCATCCACAATGGTTACTGAGGCAGAACTATGTATTGCAGACACTTATCTTTGGCGGCGTTGGCCGCTTTCTCCGCTACGGCGTCCGCGCTGGACGATGGCACGGCGGGCGATGAAACTCGGATTGTGGTGACCGCCACCCGCTCCCCCTACAGTCTGGAGCGGGTGCCGGCGACGGTGCGAGTTATCAGCAGTCAGGATATCGAGCGTAGCACCGCCGCCAATGTGACGGAATTGCTGCGCAGTCAGGGCGCCCTGCAGGTGTTCGACAGCATGGGCAACGGTCGCGATGCCAGTCTGAGCCTGCGCGGGTTTGGCTCCGGTGCCAACGCGCTAGTCCTGGTCGATGGCCGCAAGCTCAACAATATGGATCTCGGTGGTCCCGATCTCAGCGCGATTCCCCTCGCCGATGTCGAGCGCATTGAAGTACTCGAAGGCGGCGCTGGTGTGCTTTACGGCGATCAGGCGGTCGGTGGCGTGGTCAATATCATCACCCGCGGTGGCGGCAAGCTCGGCGGGCGCCTGAGTGCGGGCCGGGGCAGCTACGACAACGAAAACTACCGCGCCAGCTACGGCGGCCGCCTCGACAATGGCCTCGACTTCCGGGTGTCCGGCGACGCCGAGCGGGGCGACGGCTATCGTCGCGACAGCAATATCAACTACGACAACCATGGCGCCGAGCTCGGCTTTAACTACGGCGCTGGCCGGGTGTTTGCGCAGGCCCAGCAGACCGACAATGAGCGCCGTCTGACCGGCGCCCTGTTCGCGGCGCAAGCGGCACGGGATCGTCGCCAGGCCGGCGCCAGCTTCAACGATTACGCGGCGGATACGCGAGTAGCGCGGGTGGGCATCGACCACCATTTCGGCGATTGGCTGGCGTTGCTGGCGTCCTACAGCGACCGCGACGAAGACGTGGTGGTCAATGCCACTTCCGGCTTCGGCGATAGCGTTACGCTGCAAAGCCGGCGGGTGCGGATCTTTGATCCCCGGCTGATTGTTACCCAGGGCCCACTGCGTCTAACGGTCGGCGCCGACATCGAGCGCGTCGATTACGACATTGCTCTGGATTTTGGCTTCGGCTTTTCCGGCAGCGCCCAGGAGCATCGCAAGCGCAGCGAATACGCCCAGTTGATATACGCGCTGACCGATCAGCTCGACATCCAGGCCGGCATCCGTCATGCCGGTGTCGAGACCGATGTCGAGCCCTTCGCCGTCAGCTACGACAAGAGCGTCACCGTTCAGCAACTTGGCGCGAGCTGGCGCGGCGGGGATTGGCGGGTCTATCTCAATCGCGACGAGACCTTCCGCTTCCCGCTGGCCGATGAGAACGTCGATTTCTTCGGTGCGGTCAATCTGCTCGATGTCCAGCGCGGCGTCGCCTGGGAGCTGGGTGGCGAGCGCCAGTGGGACGACGTCAAGGTCCATCTGGCCCTGTTCGAGCACAACAACCATAACGAGATCGGCTTCGATCCCGCCCGCGGATTTTTTGGCGCCAATACCAACTTCGACGATACCCGCCGTCGCGGCGGCACCGTCGATATGCGCTGGCAGGCAACCCGTGCCTGGGATCTGCGCGCGCTCTATACCTACCAGGACGCGCGCTTCGTCGATGGTCCGTACGACGACAACCGGGTTCCCGGAGTATCGCGTGAACTCGCCAAGCTGAGTGGCAATTACGCGGCTTCCAGCGCCCTCAACCTGTATGCTGAACTGGTCTACACCGGCGGCCAGCAACTCGATCTCGCCAACAGCGCGGGCGGGCTCGGTGGTTACAGTGTCGCCAACCTCGCCGCCAACTACCGCTGGCAGGCGTGGACCCTGAGCGGCAGGCTCAACAATGTGACGGCCAAGGAGTACAGCGAGTTTGTCAGCTTTTTCGCCACCAAGGGGTTCTTCCCCTCGCCGGAGCGGAATATCATGGTGACGCTGAACTACGACTTCTAATCCAGCGCCGCACCTTCAGAGGAACCAAACGATGAAACGCCACCAGACCTTGTTCCTGATCGCCGCTATCGTCTTGGCCGCGCTGACCCGGCTGTTGCCGCACCCGCCGAATTTTTCGCCGGCGGTGGCGCTGGCGCTGTTCGGTGGCGCGGTGCTCGCCAACCGGTCACTCGCGCTCGCGGTTGCGCTCGGTTCGATGTTGCTGGCCGATCTGGTGCTCGGCTTCCACAACACCATGGTTTTCGTCTATGTCGCGATGGCGCTGGTGGTGATCGGTGGCGGCTTTATTCGCCATCAGCGCGCGCCTTTGTATCTTACCGGCGCTGGGTTCGCGGCCGCCGTCGCCTTTTTCGTGATCAGTAACGCCGGGGTCTGGCTGATGGGGAATCTCTACCCCCGCGACGGCAGCGGTCTGGTCGCCTGCTACATCGCGGCGTTGCCGTTTTTCCACAACACGCTGTTGTCGACGCTGCTGTATGGCGCGTTGCTGTTTAGCGCTGAACGCCTGGTTGTTGGGCGTGTACGTCCGGCTTACGGCTGACGACGTCAGCCCGAGCAAAAAAAGCCGCCTTTCGGCGGCTTTTTTTCGGCTAGAGATCGTAACCGCGCTCGTCGTGCAGGCTGAGATCAAGCCCCAGGGTTTCCTGATCGCCGTCCACCCGCAGCGGGGTGATAGCATCGACCAGCTTGAGCAGCACATAGGTCGCGATCGCTGACCAGGCGACGACAGCGACAACGCCGATCAGCTGGACCTTGACCTGGGCGATCATGTCCATTCCCACCGCGTAACCCTGACCACTGAAGACGCCGAGTTGATCCGATGCGAACACCCCCGCCAACACGGTGCCCAGCGTGCCGCCGACGCCATGAACCGGAAATACGTC
>JBPPNE010000184.1:0-8853 GCA_051306415.1 Porticoccaceae bacterium | reverse complement strand
AAACGGCAACATGATCCATCTCCAGCGAAGACCGGGCGCGGTGGTTCAGCAACCACGGCGCCGATTCGCCCGGCTTGCCGTCGAGACAGCAGGCCAGACGCACGAGGTTTTAACCGGTCAGAGGAGAGTGGGGGGTCGCCAGATTGCGACGAGGTCGAAGGCTTCAGTGAACAGCCTGAGCCGGGGGAAATGGGAGCTTGGTAGCGGCAACGCTGATATCGCGCCGTGATGACTGAGCGAGCACTGCCCGCTCGACAGACACTCCTGCCCGGCCTTGCAGGGCTTGCCGGTCTTGACGAAGGTGGCGGCATCCTGGCAGCAGCTTTGTGCCTCGCCCGCATCCACGCGGTTGCTCGATTGATTCCCCTCGATCAGGCAGAGTGGCTGAGCCACGACAACACTGGCGATGCCTTGGAGAGGAATCGCGAGACAAAGGAAGCAGACGAGAACCAAACGGAAGCAGTGCATACACACATTCTCGCCGAATTCGCGGCGGCCTGCCACTTGCTTATTCGGTTGGCAAGCGAGCCGAAGCGACCTCCCAGTTCCGTTGGTAGCAGTTCCGTTGGTAGCAGTTCCGTTGGTAGCACTTCCGTTTTTCGCAGTGCCGCATGTATGCCGCATGTCTTATAGTGTAGTAGGTTGGCTTTTTTCAAATCACTTGCGGCACTGAGATCTTTTCTATCAACGGCGTGTAGTCCACACTGTGGCGGCTCGCGTGCTGGCAACTAACAGCTTCACCGCGTCCAACTTGAATTTCAACAGAACCCATAAAAATAATTTGAACGAAGGATGAAGCGATGAAACCAGTCAAGGTGATAGACGCTGATGGTCATATTTGTGAACCCGAGTTAGTCTGGACTCAATATACATCGTCAAAATATCGAGATGTTGTACTACAAGTCTGCACTGAGAATGGCCGTAGTAGCATCGCAATAAAAGTTCAATATCGAGCCGCAGGCGATGGCCGGGGCCAGCACAAGCCTGTATTCCCGGTGGTATGACGCCCGGCCAATCTCTGACCTGGAACGACATTCTGCCGGGTGGCCATGATCCCCAGGCGCGCCTTGCTGTGTTGGATGAGGAGGGCATAGACCAAGCGCTAATGTTCCCGTCCATTTATTTGTTGTGGGGTGATATACCAGACCCAAAGGTTGCGGCAGAAACCTGTCGTGCTTACAACAACTGGATGAGCGATTTCTGTAAAGCGCATCCGCAACGCCTGTTCGGTATGGGTATTATTCCACTACAGGACGTGGACCTGGCAGTAGCAGAAACCAGTCGGATTGCGAGCCTGGGTTTGCGGGGCCTGGTGATTCGCCCTGAGCGTTTCAACGATCTACCACTTTATGACAAACGCTGCGATCGTATCTGGAACATAGCTCAGGCCGATAATCTGGCGGTCGGTATTCACGGCAGCTTTGGCTCAAAAATGAAAGGCTTTTCATCCGAACGTTATGACGGCAATGTGTTTTACGATCACATGATCGCCCACCCCTTCGGGCAAATGGCGGTGATGATGGATATGATTGCTGGCGGCGTGCTCGATCGTTTTCCACAATTGCGGGTCGGTTTTTTCGAGAGCGGTCTTGGTTGGATGCCCTACTGGATAGATCGGCTCGACGAGCATTTCGAAGTTATGGGCCACCACACGCCCTGGCTTAAACGGCACCCCAGTGAAATTTTCAAAGCTCAGTGCTATGTTTCCATGGAAGCTGATGAAGAATCCGGTTTACGCTGGATGAAAGAAAAAGGCTTGCTGGATTCGATATTGTGGGGTTCGGATTATCCGCATTTTGATTGCACTTATCCCGGCGCCTACCAGCGCGCACAGGCCACTTTTGACGCAGTCGGTGAAGATGTAGCAAACGACGTAGTGTTGAAAAATCCGTCAAGGTTTATGGGGTTGAAATAACCCTAAGGAACCTCTGAACGGTTCACTTGACTCCGCCGCTGCAACCCGTCGATCACGACTTTTCGCGGATTGGCGCGAACCAGGTCTGGGTCAGGGACGTTACCTATATGAAGGTCTCCGACACCTGGCGCTATCTGGCGACCATGATGGATCGCTACTCACGACGGCTATTGGGATAGTCACTGGCATCGGAGAAGACAGCCATCTCACCTGCCGTGCACTGGCGGCCATTCGTCATCGGCAGCCGCCACCCGGCACGCTGTTTCACAGCGATCGCGGCGTGAGGTTTCTAGCGCCTGATGTCAAGCAGGTACTGACCAAAGCAGGCCTGATGAGAGCGTAATGCCGTCCCCGCAGGATGACCGACAATACCCACAGGAAGTCTTGGAACAAGTCCATGAAATCGGACATGTACCATCGCCAGCAATTCACTTGCGAGAAGGCGCCCGGGAGCGCCATGAAAAGCTATATCGAGTTCTACAACAAGTGCCGACGACACTCAGCGCTAGGGATGCTCTGAAAAAGTCCTTCGACGTGCTCAGGACGAACGGTAACTCACTGATTCTATTCGTGGTGAGTCCTGAGCCAGCCGAAGGGTCGAACCATAAATGGAATCAGGTTGTTCAGCGCATCCCTAGGCTACCTTTCTCTCATCAAATTTGAAGCCCAATGCCCCTAGCCAATGGGTGTTCACTTTTGCGTAGGAACTCTCGCGCCACTACCCCTTCCCCGCCATCTGATTCGCGGCGTATGATCGGCGCAAACACCGGTTGATACAGTGTGGGCTTGGAACCGTGACAACAAGTTCAACAGCGCGAAGCATCCACCAACGTCTGCACTGGGCAGTGCCCGCGGTGCTGTTAGCGATTGCCGCCCTGAGCTGGTGGTGGTCGGTGCGAATGGCCGCCGACATGACGGACATGGATGCGAGTATGGCCGGCATGGCGATGAGCGACATGCTGTCGTTGGGTGGTTTCGCGGTGGCCTGGCTGGTGATGATGGCGGCGATGATGTTACCCGCGATCTGGCCAGTGCTTCGACTGTATTCCCTCGCCGTCGCCAGTGGCCGGGTCGCCCCGCTACCGTTTTTTGTCGCGGCCTATCTGACGGTGTGGACCTTGCCCGCCCTCCCCGCCTATGCCGCCTGGGTGCGTCTTGAGGCACCTATTGCCAGCGGCGAACCTTGGGCCGGGCGCCTCGCCGGCGGTGTCCTCCTCGCCGCCGCTGTGTGGCAACTGACACCCTTGAAGACTCTCTGCCTGCGCCACTGCCGGTCGCCGCTGTCGTTCTTCATGCAGTACGGTGGCGGCGCCACGCGGCCGTGGGGCGCCTTTCGCATGGGCGCGATGCACGGCCTGTTCTGTCTCGGCTGTTGCTGGGCGCTAATGGCGGTACTGGTCGCGGTGGGCACCATGAACCTGCCGATGATGCTGGTACTGACCGCGCTGATCTTTCTCGAAAAGAATGCTCCGGGGGGCGAGCGCGTCGCCATCGTCGGGGCCATTGTTTTTGCGCTCGCCGGGGTGGCGCTGCTCCTGTATCCAGGACTGTTGATATTACTTACCCGCTGATACTGACTCACTGACAAAACAGACTGGAGGGTGACATGACCACGACCACACCGACAACCACGATCGCATGGCAACTCAAGGGCAAAGGCCTGGAATTCTGCAACTGTCAGCCCGGCTGCACCTGCAACTTCTCCGGCTTTCCGACCTCGTCCGACGGTAGCTGCAAAGCTGCCGTCGCAACCCGGATCACCACCGGCTACTGCGGCGACGTCGATCTGGCGGGCATTGACGCCGTCGCCATCATCGACTGGCCCGGCCCGATCCACGACGGCAACGGCCGCGCCGTCTTCGTGGTGCCGCCGGAAGTCAGCGACGCCCAGCTGGGCGCGATGGCACAAATTTTTACCGGGCAGTTGGGCGGCCTGCCCTGGTCCATTCTGGGCACCACCTATCAGGTGGCTGGCGTGGTGCGGGCACCGGTCACCATCACCGAGAACGGCATGCACAGTGGATTCTCGATCCCCGGCGTCGGCACCGCGCAAGGCACGACGCTGAAGAACCCGGTCACTGGTGATGACCACCATGTCACCATCGACCTCAACCAGGGCTTCATCTGGAAGCGTGGCGACTGCGGCCAAGGCAGTTTCGAGGTCGCCGCCGAGGGTATCCAGCTGAAGTTCGACGACAGCAACTGGATTTTCTACGACTTCGACTGGAGCAACCAAGGCTGAATTCGAGGGAAAAAGTCGTTTGGCACAACATCGAGCGATTTTCTGAACTTCGTGTCCCTGACCGATGCGACGACCCTAGTCCTGTCCTTGACGCGCACGCAGTTGGAAACGCTGAATCTTGCCAGTCGCAGTTTTCGGCAGCTCGTCGATGAACTCGATCCAGCGCGGATATTTGAACGGCGCCAGCCGCGCTTTGACGTGTGATCTGAGCGCATCTGCCAGTTCCGGCGAGCCGCGCGCCCCCGGTTTCAGCACCACGTAGGCCATCGGCTTTACCAGGCCATCGCCGTCCTTACGGCCAACCACCGCCGCCTCCAGCACGGACGGATGCACGCTGAGCGCGGCTTCGACTTCCACCGGCGAGACATACAGACCGCTCACCTTGAGCATGTCGTCGCTGCGCCCGGCGTAGACGTAATAGCCGTCGGCGTCCTGCCGGTATTTATCGCCGCTGTGAACCCAAGGGCCGTGGAAGGTGGCGCGGGATTTTTCGCGGTTGTTCCAGTAACCGGCGGCGCTGGTCGGGCCGCTGATCTGCAGGTCACCCTGCTCACCCGGCGCTACCGGCGCGCCGTACTCGTCGACGATCCGCAGTTGGTAGCCCGGCACCGCCTTGCCGGTGGTGCCGTAACGCAGGTCGCCTGCGCGGTTGGAGAGAAAGATGTGCAGCATCTCGGTGCTGCCGATGCCGTCCAGAATGTCTACCCCGAAATGTGCCGCCCAGCGTTTGCCGAGTGCTTCCGGCAGCGCTTCGCCCGCCGAGGTGCAGCGGCGCAGACGCAGCTCGTCTGCGCGCGGGAGATCGGGATGCGCGAGCAGGCCGGCGTACAGCGTCGGCACACCGTAGAAGATACTCGGCTGGTGTCGACGCAGGCGCGCGAACACGGTCTCCGGCGTCGGACGCTCGGCCATCAACAGCGCGGTGGCACCCACCGCCATCGGAAAGGTCAGCGCGTTGCCCAGGCCGTAGGCGAAAAAGAGTTTCGCCGCGGAGAACACCAGGTCGTCTGCTTGGATCCCGAGGATCGGGCGGGCATACAGCTCGGCGGTCTGGATCAGGCTGCTGTGCACATGCACGGTGCCCTTGGGCGCGCCGGTGGAGCCGGAGGAATACAGCCAGAAGCAGGCATCGCCACGGGTGGTGGGTGCCGGCGCGAACAATCTGTGCGAGGACTTCAGGACATCGTTGAAGAGAGCATGTCCATCATCACCACCACCACCATCATCACCATCATCACCCGACACGATAACCTGCTGCACGTTCGGCAAGCGCGCCAGCAGCGGCGTGAACGTCGCCAGTAGCGGCGCCGACACCACTAGCGCGCGGGCGCGGCTGTCGCTCAGCATGAACTCGTAATCGGCCGCGGTAAGCAGTGTGTTGACGGCGATGGGCACGATCCCGGCCTTGATGCAGCCCAGAAACGCGATGGGGAAGTCGATGCTGTCGTGCAGGCACAACAAGGCGCGATCCTCCATGCGCAGACCCAGTGCGGTGATACCGTGCGCAAAGGCATCGACCCGCCGGGCGAGCTCGCCGTAGGTGATACTCCCGCTATCGTCGATAAAAGCGAGCTTGTCCGCACGGCCGGCGCGCAGGTTGCGTTCGAGCAGATCGTGGGCGGCGTTGTATGCCCAAGGGATCGCGATGCTGGGTGGGCTGGTGCTGTGGTCCACCGAACTGAGCCCCGGCGCATCTCGATTCCGATCAGTCATCTCAGCGGTCTCCAAATCCTGTTATTTAGGTTAGGGTGTTTACACCGAGCGGTTTGCGCCGAGTTGTTTGTGCAGAGTTAGTTGCGCTGCGGGCCCACGCTGGATTATCGGCGGCAATTGCCAAACTGCAGCAGGCCGGGCTTGTCCGCCGATAGTAAACTACACTAGGGATGCTCTGAATAAGTCCTTCGACTGGCTCAGGACGAACGGTAACTTTATGATTCCGTTCGTGGTGAGCTCGTCGAACCATGAACGGAATCGAATTATTCAGAGCATCCCTAGGCGAGTGCGTGAACGCCACCACCTCAACCGGTGAAATCCGCTACCGCGAATAATGCGCCGATGCTTAGACCCATCGACAAGCGGAGCCAGGCCGCACCCGGTGCTCGACCCCCGACCACTCAAGCACGGCATCGCAACCAGAGGAGACCGCAGATGAGCACTGCCTCGGCGACGGCATCGACCGCCACCGCCACTACCGCGCCCTTGGTAGATTACCGCACCGAACCCGCCCGCTATCGGCATTGGCGGCTGGCCTGTGATGGGCCGCTCGCGCGTCTCACCCTGGACGTGCAGGAGAACGCCGGCCTGCAACCGGGCTATCAGCTCAAGCTCAACTCCTACGATCTCGGTGTGGACATCGAGTTGCACGACGCGTTGCAACGCATCCGCTTCGAGCACCCGCAAGTACGCACGGTGATCCTCACCAGTGCGCGCGAGCGCGTGTTCTGCTCCGGCGCCAACATCTTCATGCTCGGCCTGTCGGATCACGCTTGGAAAGTGAATTTCTGCAAGTTCACCAACGAGACGCGCAACGGCATCGAGGACGCCAGCGCCTACTCGGGCCTGAAGTTTCTCGCCGCCTGCAATGGCACTACCGCGGGTGGCGGCTATGAACTGGCACTCGCCTGCGACGAGATCGTGCTGATCGACGACCGCTCCTCCGCCGTCAGCCTGCCCGAAGTACCGTTGCTCGGTGTACTGCCGGGGACTGGCGGGCTAACTCGACTCACCGACAAACGCCGCGTGCGCCGTGATCTGGCCGATATCTTCTGCACCACCAGCGAGGGCTTGCGCGGTCAGCGTGCCAAGGACTGGCGACTGGTAGATGCCGTGGTGAAGCCCCAGCAGTTTGCCGAATACGTCACCGCCCGCGCCTTGGAGCTTGCCACACACAGTGATCGCCCGCCGGACGCTCGGGGAATAACGCTGACGCCTCTCGCGCGCAGCGACGACACCAACAGCTATCGTTATCGCTTTGTCGACGTGCAGATGGACACTGTTGCGCGGCAGGCCACCATCACCGTGCACGCACCGGATAAGGCAGTCGCCGCCGACATCGACACTATTGTGGCCGAGGGCGCCGCCTGGTGGCCGTTGCAGATGGCGCGCGAGCTGGACGACGCCATTTTGATGCTGCGCACCAACCATCTTGAGCTCGGCACCTGGCTGCTGAAAACCGCCGGCGATGCCCGGTTGGTGCTGGCCGCCGACGGGGCGCTGACGCAGCATCGGGAACATTGGTTCGTGCGCGAAGTCATCGGCATGCTGCGGCGCACGCTCGCCCGTCTCGAAGTCAGCTCGCGCTCGCTGATCGGGTTGATCGAAGCGGACTCCTGCTTTGCCGGCACCCTGTTCGAGCTGGCGCTCGCCGCCGATCGCAGCTACATGCTGGATCTGCCGGACGATTCTGCCGCGCCGACCATCGCACTGTCGTCGCTGAATTTTGGCGGCTATCCGCGGGTGGACGGCCAACCGCGTCTGGCCGCGCGCTTCTACGCCGAAAGCGCGCCCCTCGATGCCGCACAATTGCGCCTGGGCCAACCGTTAAACGCGCATGAAGCCGCTGATCTCGGTTTGATTACCGCGGCAGTGGATGAGCTCGACTGGCGCGACGAGATCCGTATCCTGCTGGAGGAACGCGCCAGTCTATCGCCTGACGCCCTCACCGGCATGGAAGCGAATTTGCGTTTTGGTGCTGGCGAGACCATGCAAACGCGAATTTTCGGGCGCCTGACAGCCTGGCAGAACTGGATTTTTGTGCGCCCCAACGCCGTGGGCGAAAAGGGCGCGCTGAAGGTTTACGGCAAGGGCGAGAAGGCCGCCTTCGATTTTCGCCGAGTCTGATGGATGGAACCTGAAATCGTTAAGGATGCGCTGATTGACCAGACCCCGTTCATGGTTCGACCCTTCGACAAGCTCAGGGCTCGCCACGAATTGGGAAAAACGTACCGTTCGTCCTGAGCTTGTCGAAGGACTCTTTTAAAGCATCATTTCAGCGTGACAAACACTTTTAGTTCGGAGCATTCATGTCCAGCATCGACTACAACCAGAAAATTCCCAACAACGTCGATCTCGCTGGCGACCGCGCGTTGCAGCGCGCGCTTGAGCAGTGGCAGCCGAACTTCCTCAGCTGGTGGGGCGACATGGGGCCCGCCGAGTCACGCGATCATGAAGTCTATCTGCGCACCGCCGTCTCCGCCGAGCACGCGGGCTGGGCGCATTTCGACTACGTGAAGATGCCGGATTACCGCTGGGGCATCTTCCTGGCACCGGCAATACCGGACCGCAAGATTCACTTCGGCGAACACAAGGGCGAGCCCGCATGGCAGGAAGTGCCCGGCGAACATCGTGCCAATTTGCGCCGCATTATCGTGACCCAGGGCGATACCGAGCCCGCCTCCGTTGAGCAGCAGCGCAACCTCGGCCTGACCGCACCCTCGCTCTACGACCTGCGCAATCTGTTTCAGATCAACGTCGAGGAGGGCCGCCACCTATGGGCCATGGTGTACCTGCTGCATCGCCACTTCGGCCGCGACGGCCGCGAAGAAGCCGATGCCTTGCTGCAACGCCGTTCCGGCCAGACCGACAACCCACGCATTCTCGCCGCGTTCAACGAGCCGACGCCGGACTGGCTGAGCTTCTTCATGTTCACCTACTTCACCGATCGCGACGGCAAGTTCCAGCTCTGCGCGCTCGCCGA